>JBAXEN010000157.1:0-9355 GCA_037140415.1 Betaproteobacteria bacterium
CTGCAGCCACCACCGTGGCCTGTAGCGTATCCGATGCGCGAGCCGCCAGCCAGACACCGGCCTCGTAGCTCCCTAGGCCGGCCGGGCCTTGCAGGGGCTGCACCCCGGCCAGCTCGCCCCCGAGGGCGGCGCTCAGACTGCTGGCCAAGCCCAGGCCCGATAAGCCCCAGAGCAGGCCGCCCAAGGCCAGCACCTTCAGGCTCCAATTGCCGGCGCTGGCCAGCCAACCGCTGCGCAGCCAATGGTCGCCGCTTGGCTGGGGCCCTGGCACCAAAGAGGGCCAGCGCTTGGCCAGCCAGAGCTGGCCAGGCTTGTGCAGGCAGACCAGCACGGTCACTGCACACAACAACAGCAGGCCGCGCGCCACCGGGCTCCAGGGCAGCAGCAGTACCAGCGCCAGAAGCATCAGCACGGTGGCGTCTTGCAGCCGCCAGGCCAGCAGGCTCGCGCCCGATTCGCGCCAGGGCACGCCCCAGTGGCGGTAGACCAGCCACAAATAACCCGCCTCGCCCGATCGCAGGGGCAGCAAGATCACCGCCGCGTTGTGGGTCAGCACCAACCGCAGGCAGTGCGCCAGGCCCAGGGGGCGCAGGTGCTGCCACTGGCGCTGCAGGCGCAGCGCGCGCAAGCTGTGGCCGCACACCAGGGCCGCGCCGGCAGCCAGCCAGGCCCAGGCCGGCAGGCTGCGCACCTGGCGCATCAAGGCCTCAAAGTCGGCGTGGCGCAGCAGCCAGTGCCAGGCCAGAGCGAGCAGCAGCAGCGGCAGGAGCAGGCGCAAGACGCGCAGCAGCCAGCGACCGGGTGGCCTGGCAGCTTGGTCTGAGGGGTGGGGCGCTGGCGTGGTCAAGGCGGGCGGTTCAACGCGGTCGGCTCAGGGGCCAGGCGCGGGCCAGCGCTGGCTGGCGGCTGCACCGGGCGGATTCATGCGTTCACGCAATCTGGTGATACTCGAGAAACCACTGCGCAAACCGCTGCACGCCTTGCGCCAGGGGCGTGGCCGGCCTAAAGCCTATCCAGGCGTCCAGGGCGCTGCTGTCGCAGGCGGTGGCGCTCATGTCACCGGGCTGGGCTGGGCGCATGATCTTGCGGGCGCTGCGGCCCAGGGCGGCCTCCAGCGCACTGATGAATTCATGCAGCACCACCGGCTGTCCATTGCCCACATTGAAGACTCGGTAGGGCGCGCTGCTGCTGCCCAGGCCCGGCCCGGCGCCGGCGGTGGGTAACTTGGCCAGCAGGCGCACGATGGATTCGACCGCATCGTCCACATAAGTGAAGTCACGCAGACTTTCCCCCTGGTTGTAGACCTCGATGCTCTGGCCGGCGCAGATGGCCTGGGCAAATTTATAGGGCGCCATGTCGGGCCGGCCCCAGGGCCCGTAGACGGTAAACAGCCGCACCCCGGTGCAGGGCAGGCCGAACAGGTGGCTGTAGGAATGGGCCATCAGCTCGTTGGCTTTTTTGGTGGCTGCGTACAAGCTGATGGGCTGATCGACCGATTGGCTCTCAGAAAAAGGCAGCTCGGTGTTGCCGCCGTAGACGCTGGAACTGCTGGCATAGACCAGGTGCTCGACCGCATGGTGGCGGCAGGCCTCCAGCATATTGACGAAGCCCTGCAAATTGGAGTCAGCATAGGCCTGGGGGTTGCTCAGCGAGTAGCGCACGCCCGCTTGGGCGGCCAGGTGCACCACCCGCTCGGGCTTGACACGGGCGAACAAGGCCTGCAGCTGAGCGCCGTGCTCGATGCCCAGTTCATGAAACTCAAAGCCGCTGTGGCGGGCCAACTCAGCCAAGCGCGCCCGCTTGAGGCTGACGTCGTAGTAGTCGTTGAGGTTGTCCAGACCCACGACCTCATGACCCTGGCTGAGCAGGGCCTGCGCGGTGTGCATGCCGATAAATCCGGCGGCACCGGTGACGAGGATTTTCATGGGTTCGATGGCTCCTTCAGCCGCAGGCAGGCTATGGGGCAGTCAAGTGCTTAATGGGGGAGGGAAGGATTTTAGTGTGCGGGTCATGCGCGCAGTGCGGGCGTGACCCGGGGGCTGCTCAGCCCCTGTCCATCACCGCCAGGGCATCGAACAAGCCGTCAAAGGTTTGCACGGTCGGAGCCTGCCACATCCAGTCGAGGGCCTGTTTTTGCTGTGTGCTGGACAAAATCGGTTCAAGCAGGGCGGTGAACTTGTCCTGCGTTTGCGCGGGTGTCATCGCTTTCAGATGGTGGCCTAAGGGCAGGTGCTCCGTTGCTGACAGCGTAGCGCCACAAGCTGTGCTGATGGTCATGCGGCAGGGAACTTCGGCTGGAAATCCATCTTTAAGGTCCTCGGCAACGCTGACGGCGATGCGGTCGGTCAGGGCGTGCATTCTGGGGTCGCTCAGCTTCTGTGGGCTGTAGATGTTCTCGGAAAACTGACCATCGATCAGGACGCCGGCCACGATCCAGGGCATGCTGTGGTCTGCCGTTTCCCGATTCAGAGGGTGCCACTTCGCAGGCTCGCCGGCCGCCTCGCTCAGGGCAAAGGGATAGGTTTCTATCGTGACCTT
This sequence comes from Betaproteobacteria bacterium, assembly GCA_037140415.1. Classification (GTDB taxonomy): domain Bacteria; phylum Pseudomonadota; class Gammaproteobacteria; order Burkholderiales; family Burkholderiaceae_C; genus Polaromonas. The sequence goes on from JBAXEN010000157.1 coordinate 2,539, forward strand.
GTCAATGGTGCGACCGGCCAGGCGCTGGTGCAGTTGGCTGGCCGCGAGGATGGGTGTCTGCGAGTGGTAGTCACACAGGTAGGCTTTCATGTCCGAGCGCTCGATGCACATCGGATGCTGGCTGCCGTCGCCGAGGGCTTCGATCTTGAACGGGCCGACCAGATCGAACAGGCCCCGGTGACCGCTCAGCGGCTCGGCCGGCCCTTCCATGCCCTGCGCCGCCATCAGGCAGACCAGCACGGCATTCATGGCCGCATGGCCCGAGGCGCCGGACTTCCACATGGACAGGGCGCCGGTGCGCGCGACGGCCAGTGAGACGTTGGCAGTGATGACCATGGACAGAGCATGGGCCAACTGCTGGCGCGACAGTTCGAGCAACTGACCTACAGCGACGACATTGGCCAGGCTGACATAGAAGGCATTGTCAATGCCGCGCTCGCGCAGGTGAGCCCCTTTGAAGACCGCATGAAAGACCTCGTAGGCGCTTGCTGCTGCTTGCAGTGCATCTCCCAGGGTGCGGCCTTGGGCCTGGGCGATGGCCATGATGGCGCTCCAGGTATCGCTGGGGTGTCCGCCGCCTCCAGGAAAGGTGTCTGCTCCATCGAGGTAGCGCACCATCAAGGCGTTGGTCAGCGTCGCCAGTTCCGGACTGGTTTTAGCGCGCGAACCCATCAACTGGGCCGGTCCATGGAGCCCCGGTCGCAGTGCGAGTTGGCGGGCCATGCGAACCGGTGGCGCATGCACAGCCGCCATCGCGCAGCCAACCAAATCCACCAGGCGCTGCCGGCAGGCCTGCTCGGTTCGGATTGGCAGGCGGGTGTTGCGCATGTGACAGGCGTAATCGACGATTGTTTCGATGATGGGTTCCATGAGGTCCTGTCGTGGGGATGGTCCGGTTTAAGGTCAAGAATCCTTGCCGCGTAGTCAGCGCTTATTGTGCGGTTAACCCTTGACTGATCCAGGCTGGGTGGGGGCATACACCCTTGACCCACTGCACAGAGCGAACTATAAAAAGTTACTGAATGGGCGCGCAGTTGCCAGGAGGAGATGATCATGAATTCACTTTGGTGCGGCAGGGGTGCTTTGCAGTGGCTGGCCGCGCTGGGCTTGGCGGGTGTTTGTGCCGCGGTATCCGCTCAGGGCCAGGACTATCCGAACCGACCGATTACCCTGATTGTTCCCTTCGCCCCGGGCGGAGGCTCGGACTTGGCCAGTCGGCTGGTTGCCAATGAATTGTCCAAAGCGCTGGGACAGCGCATCGTTATTGAAAACAAAGGCGGTGCCGGGGGCAATATTGGCTTTGCTGCTGGTGCCAAGGCGGCGCCCGACGGCTATACGCTGACAACCATCACTCAAAACATCACGGTCAATCCGCACCTGACCAAGGACATGCCCTTGGATCCCCTCAAGGATTTGCAGCCGATTGGCGTGATGGTGCAGGTCTATTCCATGCTGGTCACCACGCCTTCCCTGCCGGTGACGAATGTGGCCGAGTTGGTAGCCTTCGGCAAGTCGCGACCGGGCGCTTTGACGGGCGGACATGGCGGTGTGGGCGGGCAGGCCCATTTGTCCATGATGCTGCTGGCCAATGCCGCAGGCTTCAAGGCTGAGTACGTGCCCTACCGCGGTGAGGCGCCCGTTCTGCTGGACTTGATTGCCGGGCGCACCTCCATGACGGTGCAGTCGCTCGGTGGCCTTGGTCAGCATGTGCAGACCGGTAAGCTCAGGCCCATTGCGGTGACTTCGCCCACCCGCATGCCCCAATATCCCAACGTGCCAGCCATCGCAGAGACGATCGCTGGCTTTGAGGTGGCAGGCTGGTATGGGCTGGCCGCGCCGGCGGGAACGCCCGCGCCCATTGTGCGCCGCATCAGCGAGCAGTTGCGTCTGGTGCTCGAGCAGCCTGAATTGCGCAAAGCGCTGTCGGAGATGGGCTTCGTCGTCAAGCCCAACTCACCCGATGAGTTTGGAGCGCTGATTCGCAATGACTACCGGCGCATCCAAAAGCTGGTGGCTGACGCAGGGATCAAGCCCGAATGAGCGCGCGAGCCTATCCAGGTCTCACGCGCAAGGTCCTGGTCATCAATGGCTCGAACCTCAATATGCTGGGCACGCGTGAGCCCGAGTTGTACGGGCGCGCCACGCTCGAGGACGTTCGTCAACTGTGCGAACGCACAGCCACCTCGCTGGGCCTTGAGATCGATTTCAGGCAGAGCAACCATGAGGGCGTTTTACTGGACTGGGTCCATGAAGCCCATGCCATGCGCTCAGCGGTGGTGATCAATCCGGGCGCTTATGCGCGAACCTCGCTGGCCCTGCACGATGCCGTCAAGGCGGTGCAGGTTCCGGTCATTGAGATTCATATCACCAACACCTATCAGCGCGAGTCCTATCGGCCGCCGTCCTACCTCAGCCGCGCCGCCTTGGGCGTTATTTGCGGGTTCGGCGTTCAGGTCTACCGCTATGGCTTGATTGCGGTGGCCGACTTGATGGAGCCTGCGTGATGACAGTTATCCCCGAGTTCGTGCTGCCCCAGGAGGTGGATGTGATCGTTGTGGGTGCAGGTGGCTCTGGCTTGGCCTGCGCCCTGGAGGCGGCTGCCCGCGGAGCCCGCGTCTGGGTCTGCGATAAGGCGCCAAATCCAGGCGGGGCCACTGCCTGGGCCGTCGGCGCCTTCACCTGCAGCTCTTCAGAGCATCAGGCGCGGGCAGGTGTGCAGGACAGCCGTGAGCAACACTTTGCGGACATGGATGCCGTCAATGCGGGCGCCAATCGGCCCGACAATTTGGTGCTCAGACGCTTGTTGGTGGATCAGGCCCCCGATACCTTGCGCTGGTTGATGCAACTGGGTGTGCGTTTTGTGGGGCCGCAGTTGGAGACACCGCATTCGCGACCGCGCATGCACAACGCAGTGCCCGGTGGAGGTGCTCTGGTGTATCACCTGTTGCGCCATTGCCGTCGGGCCGGCGTGCAGTTTCAGACGCAGTGCGAGTTGCAGGATCTGATCGTCCAAGACGGGCGGGTGGCTGGCGTGCGCGTGACCTTGTCTGGGGGGCGCTCAGCAAGCGTGCACGCCCGTCAGGCCGTTGTTCTGGCCAGTGGAGATTTCAGCGGCAGCCGCGATATGCGGGCCCGTTTTTTTTCGGCCCCCGTGGTCAACGCGGAGCCGGTCTATCCCCTCAACACAGGCGGCCCCCTGCGGCTGATGGAGGAACGGTTCGGCACCCGTCTGGTCAATGCGGACTATGCCGCCTTCTACATTCCGCGCATGCGTTTCGTGCCGGCAACATCGCCGAGCTGGTTGGTTCGTTTGCCACCCTCGCGCTTGGTCACGGGGCTGATGCAGTGGTCTCTGGAGCACTTGCCTGCGGCGCTGATTCGCCCCTTCATGATGCGCCTGGTGACCACCGTCTTGGGCCCGGAGCCAGCACTGTTCAAGCAGGGCGCTGCCCTGATCAATGCATCGGGACAACGCATTGACCTTGATCTGGCCAGCCCGGCCCGGGCTTTAACGCTCGACCCCGGCAACCGAGGCTATATCGTGATGGACCATGCGGTGGCCAGCCGCTTTGAGGCCTGGCCCCATTTTGTGTCGACGGCTCCGGGCATCGCCTATGCGTACCTGCGTGACTACCGGCATTCGCGCCCCGATATTTACCGAAGCGCGCTAACGCTTGAGGCTCTGGCGGGCCTCTTGCAGATACCGGCGGCCACCCTGCTGGAATCGATGCGGGCGCATTGGCTCGAGCTTGGCCGCGACCCCGATCAGATCAGCGGCCCTTTTTATGCCCTGGGCCCGGTGCGTGGTTACATCACCATCACCGAGGGCGGACTGGCGGTCAATGACAAGCTGCAGGTGCTGGACCGCAATGATCAGCCCGTGCCAGGCTTGTGGGCCTGCGGATCGGCCGGCCAGGGCGGCGTGCTGCTCGATGGGCACGGCCACCATTTGGCCTGGGCTTTTGTATCCGGCCGCCATGTGGGCCAGCAACTGGCCGCTCGGTAGCCCTGGGCGTGAAGCAGCACATGACTGAAATATTTGATGTGGCGGTGGTCGGCGCGGGCAACGCTGCCCTGTCGGCGGCCATCGCGGCGGCCGAGGCAGGGCGACGGGTGGTGTTGATCGAGCGGGCGCCGATGGAGGAAAGCGGTGGAAACTCCCGGTACGCCGCAGGCGCATTTCGCTTTACCTATGCGGGGGCACAGGATATTCGTGAGTTGGTCCCGGACCTGACCGATGATGAACTGGCGCGCACCGACTTTGCGTCCTACAGCGCGCAGCGCTACTTTGACGATCTTTACCGTGTGACCCGCTATCGCTGCGACCCCGATCTGGCCGAGGTTCTGGTTCAGCGCTCGCACGACACCATGCGCTGGCTGGCCCGCCACGGCGTGAAGTTCGTCCCGATTTGGGGGCGCAGTGCGGTCAAGCGGGACGGTCGTTTCTTCTTCTCCGGCGAGCTGACCCTGGACGCCTGGGGCGGCGGCCAAGGTTTGATCGCGGCCGAGACCCAAGCTGCGCAGCGTCTGGGGGTTGAAATTCGTTACGAGACGGCCGCCTTGGATCTGGTCGAAGAGGACGGACGGGTGGTAGGTCTGCGGGTGCGCGGGCCTCAGGGCCGATCTGAGCTGCGGTGCAGTGCCGTGGTGCTGGCCTGCGGTGGATTTGAGGCCAACCCCCAGTGGCGTGCCCGCTACCTGGGCCCGGGCTGGGAGCTGGCCAAGGTGCGGGGCAGCCGATTCAACCAGGGTGACGGCATCCGTATGGCCATCGACGCCGGCGCGCAGTCGCGCGGGCATTGGTCTGGTTGTCACTCGGTCTGCTGGGACCACAACGCCCCTGAAACCGGCAACCTGCGGGTGGGCGATGCTTATCAGAAGTTCAGCTATCCCTACAGCATCATGGTCAACGCCCTGGGCAGGCGCTTCGTTGACGAGGGTCAGGATCTTCGGATCAAAACCTATTCCCGCATGGGGCGCATCGTTTTGGAACAGCCTGACCAGTACGCCTGGCAGGTCTTCGACGCCAAAGTGCTGCCATTGCTGCGTGATGAGTACCGGATCCGAGAAGTGACCCGCGTGCGGGCCGACTCCCTGGAGGAACTGGCTGCGCGCATGGAGGGTGTCGATGCGGCCGGCTTTCTCGATGAGGTGCAGCGTTTCAACGCGGCGGTCGACCATGAACGCAGCTTCGACCCTCAGGTCAAGGACGGGCGAGGTACACGCGGGCTGAGCGTGCCCAAGTCAAACTGGGCTCAGACCATTGACCAGGCTCCGTTCGAGGCCTACCAGGTCGGCTGTGGGATTACCTTCACCTTCGGCGGTGTTGCGGTAGAACCGTCGTCGACCCGCGTCATCGACCGCGGCGGCCAGCCGATACAGGGACTGTATGCTGCCGGTGAAATGCTTGGGGGCCTGTTCTACTTTGGCTACCCAGGCGGATCGGGCTTGATGGCCGGTGCAGTGTTCGGTCGCTTGGCGGGGCAATCTGCTGCCCAGCAGTGTCAGTGAGCTCATGCCTGCGCCTGTGGGCGAGGCGGTGATGCGTCCTGGCAGAGCTCAGGTCAACCCTCACTCCACCTTGATCTGTGCCGAGCGGATCACCGGCCCCCATTTGCGAATTTCCTGGCCCAAAAAGTCCTGGAACTCCTTGGGTCCCAGGTTCAGGGTGTTCATGCCCATCTCCGCGAGCTTGTTGCGCGTCTCGGGTGCGTTGAGCACCCGGGCCATTTCGGTGCGCAGACGCTCGATCACCGCCGGCGGCGTGCGCGCTGGCACCGACAGGCCGAACCAGGCATCACCCACGGCGCCGGGCACGGCTTCGGCCAGTGTCGGCACCTGCGGGAAGTCCCGGTCGCGCTCGCCGCTGGTGAGGGCCAGGGCCCGGACCCGGCCAGCGCGTATGTGCGGCGCCGAGGCGATGAGGGCGTTGAACATCAAATCGATCTGGCCGCCCAGCAGGTCGTTGAGCGCAGGCCCCGAGCCCTTGTAAGGCACATGCACCATCTGGATTTTGCTCAGCTGCTTGAGCAACTCTCCCGTCAGGTGCCCCGCAGAGCCCACGCCAGCCGAGCCGTAGCTGAGCTTGCCTGGCTTGTCGCGCGCCAGCGCCAGCAGGTCTTGCACCGACTTGGCGGGATGGTCCTGTCGCACGATCAGCGCATTGGCAAAGCTGCCAATCAGGACGATATGTACAAAGTCTTCCAGCGGCCGGTAATTGAGGTTCTGCCCCATCAGCGGGCCGGTGGTGATGGCCGCGCCATTGCTCAGCACCCAGGTATAGCCATCGGGCAGCGCCTTGGACGCCGCTTCGGTGCCCAGCACCGAGCCGTTGCCGCCCCGGTTGTCGATCAGCACCGGCTGGCCCAGGACCTGGCCCATGCGCTCGGCCAGCACCCGGGCGATCAAGTCCCCCGAGCCACCGGGCGCGAAGGGCACGATCCATTTGATGGGCCGGCTTGGATAGGGCGCTTGCGCCAGGGCCGGTCGGCCCCAGGCCAGCAGGGCCAGCAGGGTCAGCAGCAGCCAGACTCGGAAGTCGCGCCCCAGGCCTTGCGGCCGGGCCAGCCGGACGCACGAGGTGATTGGACGATTGATCATGGCGCAAGTCTAGCGCTGCAGGGGCGCGGCAGCTTCCATGCCCCCCTGATGAGGCCAGCTGTGAATGCCGGGCAGGGCCGCCCTCGGCCCGATGCGGCCGGCCCCTAGCCCAGCGCGCAGTACAGGATGGCTGGAAAGGTGGCCAGCCAGGCCCAGAAGAATCGGTTCAGGCCAAAGTACCAGAACACCAGGAAGTGAAACACCGCGCCGCTGGCGC
>JBAXEN010000158.1:0-9352 GCA_037140415.1 Betaproteobacteria bacterium
GGACCCGTATGCCTGAAAGAGGAAGTCCGGGAGGGGTCAAAGCGGGCTTTCGAAGTGGGGCGGGGGGCGGTGGCCTAGTGGGCGACGCGGCGGGCGCCGCCGTCGACATAGATCACCTGGCCGGTGATGTAGCGTGCCAGCGGTGAGGCCAGAAAGGCCACCAGCACCGCCAGATCGTCGGGCTCGCCGATGTAGCCGACCGGGCAGTTCTCGGTCACCCATTTGGCCTGGGCCTGGGGCGTGGGCAAGATCTTGTGGTCGATCTGTTCGGAATGGATGCGCCCGGGGGCGATGCTGTTGACGGTGATGCCGTGCTTGCCGCCCAGTCGCGACAGCGCCTTGGCCCAAATGTGGGTGGCGCCATTGGGCGGCACGCCACCGTTGAGGATCAAGGGCTCGTCGCCGCCGGTCAGGTTGATGACGCGCCCAAACTGTCGGGCCATCATGTCATCGAGCAGCGCATGCGCGATCTCACGGCCGGCGTGAAAGTTCAGGTACATCGCGTCTTCCCATTGCTTTTGGGTTCCCAGCCCGTCAAAGGGGCGCGAGCCGCCGGCGTTGTTGATCAGGATGTCAATGGCCCCGCACTGTTTGTGCACCTCCTGCAAGATCTTCTGGGGCGCCTGGCGGTCGGTGATGTCGCAGGCCATGACCCAGGGGCGGTGATGGCCGGCCGCTTCGATTTCAGCGGCCAACTCCTGCAGCAGCGCTTCGCGCCGGGCCAGGACCATCACCCGGCAGCCTTCCTTGGCCAGGCGGATGGCAATCTCGCGCCCGAGGCCAACGCTGGCCCCGGTCACCAGGGCGGTTTTTCCAGACAGCTGTAAGTCCACGGTGAATCCCTCTTTTGAATATCCAGTTTGCGCGCTTACAAGCCCAGATAGGCCTTGCGCACCCGGTCGTTGCCGGCCAGTTCATCGGCCGCACCTTCGATGGTAATTTCCGAATGCTCCAGCACATAAGCGTAGCGGGCCAGTTTGAGGGCCTGTGCCACGTTTTGTTCGACCAGCAGCACGCCGATGCCGCGCTCGGCAATGGTCTTGATCACCGCCATCACCTGCTTGACCACAATCGGTGCCAGGCCCAGCGAGGGCTCGTCGAGCAGGAGGTATTTGGGCTGCGACATCAGACCGCGGGCGATCGCGCACATCTGCTGCTCACCGCCCGAGAGCGAGCCGGCGTCCTGCGACAGCCGCTCCTTGACCTTGGGAAAGATGCTGAGCACCCATTCCAGATTCTGCGCAAATTGGGCGTGGCTGCGCTGGGCATAGCCGCCCATGGCCAGGTTTTCGCGCACGCTCATGAAGGGAAACAGATGCCGGCCCTGCGGCACCTGCGACAGGCCTGCCTCGACCCGCTCGTGCGGCGCCAGGGCGCCCAGGTCGACGTCGTCAAGAAAAATACTGCCCGACTTCACATCGGCCAGCAGGCCGCAGATGGCGTTGAGCGAGGTGGTCTTGCCTGCGCCGTTGGCGCCCAGCAGCGAGACGATCTGGTCGGCCGGCACGCTAAAGCTCACATCCCGGAGCACCACAATGTCGCCGTAGCCGGCGCTGAGGTTTTTGACTTCCAGGCTCATCAGTCGTCGCTCCCCAAATAGGCGGTCACCACCTTGGGGTCGCGCACCACCTGCTCGGGCACGTCCTCCGCGATCTTGACCCCATAGTCGAGCACCACCACTTTTTCGGCCAGCGACATGACCGCGTGCAGGTTGTGCTCGATCATGATCACCGCCAGGCCGTCGCTGCGCGCGAGGTCGCGGATCAGGTGGATGCTTTCTTCGATTTCCGAGGGGTTGAGGCCGGCCAAGATTTCGTCGAGCAGCAAGATTTTGGGCTCGACCGACAAGGCCCGGGCCAGCTCGAGCCGCTTGCGCGACTCCAGAGTCAGGCTGCCCGCCAGGCGGTGCATGAGCTCGCCCATACCGACCCGCTCAATGATGCGTTCGGCCTTCTGGGCCGCGACCGCATGGGAGTTGCGCAGCAGCGCGCCGACCATCACGTTCTCATGCACGCTCAGGCTGGCCAGCGGCTTGACGATCTGGAAAGTGCGGCCAATGCCGGCTCTGGCGCACTGCGGCGCGCGGGCCTGGGTCAGGTCGATGCCGTCAAACAGCAGGCGCCCAGAGTCCGAGCGCAGATGGCCGCTGATGATGTTGAACAGGGTGGTCTTGCCGGCGCCGTTGGGCCCGATCAGGCCGACGATCTGCCCCGGCGCCACATCGAAGGAGACCTGGTTGACCGCCACCAGCCCGCCGAAACGGCGCACCAGTTGCTCGATGCGCATCAGCGGCTCGGCGGCCTTTGGGGCACAAGAGCTTGGGGTGGGAGCCGTCATTTTTTGCGCCACGCGGTATAGGTGCCCACGATGCCCTGGGGAGCGGCCAGCACCACGGCCAGCAGCACCGCGCCATAGATCAGCAGGCGAGGCCCGCCGCCCAAGACGGTGCTCAGCGCTCCGTCCAGCGGCGTCATGATCAGGGAGCCGACAATGGGCCCGAGCGGCGTGCCCAGCCCACCGATCAGGCTAAAAAGGGCGATCTGCACCGAGATGTTGATGGAAAACACGCTGGGCGGGTCGAGAAACAGGATGTACTGCGCGTAGAAAAAGCCACCCACCGAGGTCAGCGCCGCGCTGATCATGGTCACGATCAGCTTGACCCGCACCGGCTGCACGCCCATGCTTTCGGCCGCGTCCTGGTCGTCGCGCACCGCCACCAGGTACAGCCCCAGCCGGCCGCGATGGATCCAGCGGGTGATGCCGTAGACCAGCATCATCAGACCGAAAGCGGCGGCCACATAGGCCCAGCGCGATTCAAACATCAGTTGCGAGATGCCAGGCTTGAAGGTCATGGCGATGCCGCTGGATCCACGCGTCACGCTGGTCCAGTTGTTGGCCAGGATTTCCATGACGATGGGAAACACCATGGTGGCCAGCGAGAAAAACGCACCGCGCAGGCGAAAACAGGGCCAACTGATCAGCACCGCCGTGGAGGTGGTCAGCACCACGCCGGCCACCAGGCCGAGCCAGGGCGACAGGCCATAGGTCGAATACAGCACGGCAGTGGTGTAAGCGCCGATGCCAAAGAACGCCGACTGCCCGAGCGAGACCAGCCCACCATAGCCGGCCATAAGGTTCCAGGCACCGCTGAGCGCGGCCCACAGGAAGGTCATGACGATGATGTTCAGGTAGTAGTCGTTCATCACTTCATCCCGATGTCTTCGGTGCCAGCGCGTCCAAACAGGCCCTGCGGCCGCACCAGCAAAATGACGATGAACAGCAGCAGCGCAATCACGTCCTTGAACTCCACCGACAGGTAAAAGCCGGTCAGGGTTTGGGCCACGCCGATGATCAGGCCGCCGACCACCGCACCGATCACGCTGCCCATGCCGCCGAGCACCACCACCACAAAGGCGGTGATGATGAGATCGACCCCCACCGTCGGGAAGGTGTAGTACATCGGGGTCAGGATGCAGCCGCAAATGGCGGCGCAGGCCACGCCGCAGCCAAAGGCCAGGCGGTTCAGGCGCTTGGTGTCAACGCCCATCAGGCTGGCCGCATAGCGGTTTTGCACCATCGCGCGCAGGGCGCGACCGCCCCGGGTGAAATGGAGAAAACCGATCAGTCCGGCCGCCATCACGATGGCCGCAATGAAGGCAAACAAGGAGGTGGCCGACAGCGAGATGCCGGCCACGGTGAAGGACTGCGAGGTGTAGGCGGTGGTGACCGAACGGTAGTCAGGCCCCCACAAGGTCAGCGCCAGGTTTTGCATCAGCACCGACAGCCCGAAGGTGGCAAAGATCTGCATGGAGTGGGCTGCATAGAGGATGCGCTGAATCACAAAGCGCTCGACCAGCATGCCCAACACAAAGATCACCGGCACCACCACCAGAGCCGAGACATAGGGGTCCATGCCCAGCAGCACATTGGCCCAGAAGGCGCCAAACATGGCCAGCATGATGAACTCCCCCTGGGCGAAGTTAACGATCCTCAGCACGCCGAAAATCAGCGTCAGGCCGATGGACAGCAGGGCATACACCCCGCCAATCAGCAGGCCCGAGGCGATCAGTTGCGGCAAGATGGACAGCACGGCTTCGCAGCTCCGGGGTGGGTGTTTCTAGGTTCGCTCAGCGCTTGTCCCAGGCCGGCAGCGGCATGAGGACGGCGTCAGCGGTTTTCGCCTTGTCCGGGCCGACCACCACCAACTTGCCGTTTTGCCACTGCTGAGCCACCGGGAAGGAGCGCACGTTTTGGCCGCGCATCGGATCGGTCTCGCCGGCGAACTTCACGCCCCAGCCCAGCGCAGTGCCGCCGTCGGGGATATCGACCGCCACCGCAGCGGCGCGCACCTTGTCAGGGTCCAGCGAGCCGGCTTTGCGCAGCACGTTGTCGAGCAGCAGGTAGGTGCCGACAAAGCCTTGCGTGCCCACATAGGACGGTGGCTTGCCGTGCGCTGCCTGAAAGCGCTTCTTGAAGTCCTCGAGCTGGCGTGCAGCGTCTTTGGACAGTGCGGCCGTGTTGATGTTGGCCGAGCCTTCGGTATCAAAAATGCCGTTGACGGCATTGCCCAGGCCTTCGGCAAAACTGGCCAGGCCATAGATGCCGCCGGTGCCAATGAAGGCGTCGACGTTGACGCCGAGTTGCTTCATCTGGCGTTGGATCAGCAGGGCGTCATTGGCGTAGGAGGACGCGATCACGATGTTGGGCGCCTCGGCCTTCATGCGCAGAATCAGCGGCGACAGGTCGGTGGTGGTGGCTTTGTAGGCGGTGCGCGCGGCGATGGTAAAGCCCAGCTCCTTGGCGCGCGTCTCGGCGGCGGTGGCCACCGAGGTGCCGTAGTCCGAGTCCTCGTGGATCACCATCAGTTTGATGTCCTTGGGCTCTTTCTTCAGTGCCTTGGCAATCACGTCCCGAGCCAGGCCAGCGGCCAGTTGGCCGTTTTGCGAGGCGGTGAACACCACCCGGAAATAGTTCTTGAAGCCGCGCTTGGTCAGGCCGTCGGAGATGCCGCCGGTTTCCCAGTAAATGCCGCCGCGCCGCTCAACCACCTGGCTGGCCGCAAACGACAGGCCGCTGGAGTAGGTGCCGGTGATGACCTTGAGGTTTTCCAGCGAGGACAGGCGTTCGGCCTCAGACTGCGCTTTGTCCGGGGTGGACGCGTCGCCGGTGACCAATTCGATCTTGTGGCCGGCAATGCCGCCTTGCTCGTTGATCATGTCGACCGCGATCTTGGCGCCGTTGAGGTTCTCGGTGCCCAGCAGGGCCAGCGAGCCGGTCAATGGGTACAGAGCGCCGATCTTCCAGGGCGCCTGCTGCGCTTGCAGCGGGGTCAAAGCCAATGCGGCCATGGAGGCCAAAAAGATTCTTCTCAAGTTCATGTCCAACTCCTTAGTGAAAGATCAAAACCGACTTGCCTTACTGTGCTCATGAAGCCCTGCAGACCGATGCAGGGCAGCGCTGCCTGTGGGCGCAGCGAAAACCCGGTGGGCCGCAGCTACCTGCTCGGCCAACAGACAACTCTTGCCTTGAAAGCCCAAGGAGCGCGCCAGCGCCGCATCGGCCTCAAAGGCCGACACATCGGCCAGCGCCGGCCAGGTGCTGTCGAGTGCGGCCTTGCCCGCTTCGGCCGCGGCCAAGCTGAGCGCGGCGCGCAGCGCGTCCATGCCCGGGCCGGTGCGGGCCATGCCCGTGGTGGCAGCCAGATCGCCGGCGCCCAGTTGCAGGGCCAGGACCCTCGGCGAGGCTGCGGCGATGCGGGCGGCCTTGCGCAGGCCGCGGGCCGACTCGATGGTGGGCACCACCGCGATGGTCTGGCCCAGACCGGCCTCGATGTGCGCGACCAAATGCTCCAGCACCGCCAGATCGGCCGTGCTTTCCACTTTGGGCAGGTTGATCACATCGACATGGGCGCCGGTCAGCGCCAGCACATCGGCCACGGTCTGGCCACTGTGCAGGCCATTGACCCGGACCCAGACTTGACAGGGCAGGCGCCGCTGGCGCAACAGCGCCGCCACCTGCGCGCGGGCTGCCGACTTGCCGGCATCGGCCACCCCGTCTTCGAGGTCGATGGACAGCGCGTCCGGCTGCGCCCGCAAGGCCGCGTCGAGCTCATCGAGGCGGTCGCCGGACAAAAACAGCTTGCTGCGGGGCACATGCATCAAGGCAGTCTAAGTGGGTTTTTGTAGATTGTCTACAAATTGGCCCTGAGGGTTTGTGCGGAGGCGCGAGCTTGGCCTTGATGGGGGAATGACCCGCTACACCAGGCCCCAGTCTCGCGCGCCGGCAAAGCCAGGAAACACCGCCTTCAGCTGCCCAGGGCCCAGTCCCCACTGGCGCATGAAGATGCCGCTCAAGACGCTGCGGTATTCGTTCATCACTGCGTAGTCACGGTTTTGGAACAAGGTGCTTGCCTTCATCTGCACCTGCTCCCCCACCACCTGTCCACCGCGCACTGCGCCACCCAGTACCCCCATCACGCTTCCATGCCCGTGGTCGGTGCCGCGATTACCGTTTTGGCGGAAGGTGCGGCCGAATTCGCTCATCACCACCACCACGGTACTGGCCCAGGCGCGCCCCATCTCCTGTGCATAAGCTGCCAGCCCTTGGCCGAGTTCGTCCAGCCTGCTGGCCAGGTAGCCGCTGGCGTTTCCCTGAGCCACATGGGTGTCCCAGCCGCCGATGTCTACGTAGCCCAGCGGGTATTGCTCTTTCATCAATCGCGCCATCCGGCGGGCCTCGAGCTCGAAGCCTTTGGCCGTGATCGCGCCACGGCTTGCCGCCACCATCTCGGCCGACATCTCACGCATCACCTGCTCTTGCACGGCGAAGCCGCTGCGGACCGAGACCTCGAGCCCACTGTTTTCGTACATGTCGGCAATGATCTTGCTCTGCCTTTTATCCAGCGCTGGCTTGGACAGTCTGCGCAGGCTGATGTTGTTCGCGCGCAAGTCGCCCCGCAGGGCCAGGGGTAACTGGTCGGTAAAGGCCATGGGCGTCACAGACTTCGCCGGCTCGGTTTGAGGCCCCTGCAACTGTGCCGCCAGCCGGTTCAAAAAGCCCGAGCCGTAATGGATGCTTGGCGCGCTGAACTGGCCTAGCTCTATGTTGTCCTGGGTCTCGAAGTGGCTGCGGGAGAGGTCGTCGGTGCCGCTGAAGGGCACGAAGGCCAGCTCCCCTCGCTGGTACAGAGGGTAGAGCGACTCGCGAAGGGCCGGATGCAGGCCCCAGTCGGCGTTCAGGGGCAGGGCGCTGCCAAGGCCATCCGAAGGCTTTGCAATGGCAATGTCGGGACGCACCTCGTAGTAAAAGCTGCTGCTGATGGGGACCAGCAGGCTGGCCGCATCCAAGCCGCCGCGCAAAAACACAAACAAGAATTTCGGCGCATCCGCCCCCAGGGTGCCTGCCAGCAAACGGGCGCCCGGCAGGCTCAGGGTTGCGGCGGCGGTGCTTGCCTGCAGTGCGGCGCTCAAGAGTTGACGACGTTGCATAAGGACTCCATGAGGAGGTGTGGGGCAGCAGCTTGCCTCAGCGGCGCATGGTCTCGGGCGCGGACAGCAGGAAGGTGTTCCATTCCTGCTGGGAGTTGGCCTGGTCCAGCGCGCTGCGGGTGGCCGGCCCCAGTGTTTTCTGGATCGCCTGGTAATACAGCGCGTTGGCCAGTTGGGGGAAGGCCGGCTTGTCCGAGGGCTGGGGACCCGCGGTCCGGAAGAGGCCCGCGCTGCCCGAGCCTATGGCTTTGGCAATGTCAAAGCGAGTCGCAAGCTGGCCGCCGCTGTCCCAGCCCGAGGCCACCAGCGGGTAGCCGTCTGGCGTTTGGCGGCCGTAGAGCGCTTGGCCCATGCGGTTGATCCAATTGAGCATCGGGCCCACGTTCAATATCACTTTGTCGTCATAGGCCAGGCGCACCGCAGACACCAGGTAACGCATCGGGTCTTTGAATTTGGAGGGCTCCATCTGGCTGAATTCGGGTGAGGTGAACAGGGTTTCCAACACCTTGGCCATCTGCCCGTCTGTGGCCTGCCAGCGCGCGACCATGCGGTCGACCAGAGACTGCGGTGGATTGTCGGACAGCCAGAAGGTGGCTAGCTTGCGGCTGACGAAGCGTGCCGTCGCTGGGTGGCGGGCAAGCAGGTCCAGCGCGGCCTCCACCTCGCCGAGCCCCTCGCCGCGAATCGGGCTGCCCAGCACAAGCTTGGCGCCCGTGTCATGCCGCTGTGGATTGAACTCCATCAGCCCTCGACGGACATACAAGCGGTGGCGCTCCTTGCGCTGTGCCGGTTGGGCAGCAGTCATCGCGACGCCCAAGCCGGTCAGCACCCTTGCCAGTTCCTGTACGTCTTTCTGGCTGTAGCCGCCGTCCACGCCCAAGGTGTGCAGTTCCATCAGCTCGCGGGCAAAATTTTCATTGATGCGACCCGCCGCATTCTGATCGTTGTCCAGGTAGTGCACCATGGCGGGGTGCAGGGCGACGGCCCCCAACAAATCCCGGAAATGACCCAGGGCGTGCGGTCGAAGAGCGCTTTCTTCATAGTCACCCAGCATCGCGCGCAGGTTGTGCTTGTAGAGGTGGACATTGAAGTGGTTGAGCCAAAACCAGGTCATCTGTTCCTGAACCTGGGCTGGACTGTAGAGCGCGCGCAGCAAGTGACGGGTGGCGGCCTCGCCGGAGAGACGGTTGAGCTCCTGCTGGTAGGCCTGCTGCGCCGCCTTCTTTGCGGTGTCGTCGCCGATAGCGTCCAGCTCTTTGCGCTGCCGCTCCATTTTCATCACCAGGTCGGTGATGCTGGTCTGGCTGATCGTCATGCTCCGTACCGCTTCGCGCGCCGGCTCGGGCAGTTCGGCATCGCGTGGCTCGAGCTGCTGCCGCAGCCATGCAGGCCGACCGAGATGCTCCAGCTCGCGCGCCGCGCTGACATTGGCGCCCCAGGTGATGCGGTTGAGCCAGATGTATTGCTGCAGCGCTGAAGGCGCGGCGCTGCTCCCTGTGGCAGGGCCCGCAGCGGGACCGGGCGGCAGGGGTGCGCAAGCGTGCAGAACAGCCATTGCCAGCAGCGCCGCCAATACCCGCGTGGCGACGAGCGCGCAGCGATGGGAGGCAGCTCTGACTTTGCGCGCCAGGCAGTGCCCCCCCACGGATGACAAGCTGACTCGGCGCGGCAGGACATTCATGGGCGCATCCTAACGCGTCAAGCTTGCACCTTTCCTGCTCGGCGCTCTC
The DNA here is from genome assembly GCA_037140415.1 of Betaproteobacteria bacterium. Classification (GTDB taxonomy): domain Bacteria; phylum Pseudomonadota; class Gammaproteobacteria; order Burkholderiales; family Burkholderiaceae_C; genus Polaromonas. Next base: position 9,218 of record JBAXEN010000158.1, read on the forward strand.
GATGCGCCCTCCCATCGCGCAGCTTCCCACGGGCTGTGCGCTGGCCTGGATGTGCTGCCGTCAAGGCCTGGGTTGAAGGGCCCCCGGCGGCCACCCAAAGTGCTCCACTTATGGCCACCCAAACTGCCCCACCCG
>JBAXEN010000159.1:0-9331 GCA_037140415.1 Betaproteobacteria bacterium
CGCAACCGCAGTGCGGTCAAGGTCTGGGACCAGCGGGCCTACAAGGACTACGACGACACCCAGGAACTGGGCACACGCAACATCAAGGTGGCCCTGCGGCGCCTGCGTAAATTCGCCCGCGAAGGCAGCCAGGAAGAGCTGGACCTGGACGACACCATACGCTCGACCGCGGCCAACGCCGGCTACCTGGACATCAAAATGGTGCCCGAGCGGCACAACAACGTCAAAGTGTTGCTGCTCATGGATGTGGGCGGCACCATGGACGAGCACATCGGGCGGGTGGAAGAGTTGTTTTCTGCCGCCAAGACCGAATTCAAGCACCTGGAGTTCTACTACTTCCACAACTGCGTCTACGACTTCATGTGGAAGAACAACCGCCGCCGCTTTGCAGAAAAATTCCCGACCTGGGACATCATCCGCAAGTACAACAAGGACTACAAGCTGATTTTTGTAGGCGATGCCACCATGAGTCCCTATGAAATCTTGCAACCCGGCGGCAGCGTGGAATACAACAACGAAGAGGCCGGCTCGCAATGGATAGGTCGGCTGACCAATGCCTTTCCCAAGTTCGCCTGGATCAACCCCGAGCCGCAAGGTGTCTGGCAGTACCGGCAGAGCATTTCCATTGTTCAGCAGCTGATGAACCAGCGCATGTACCCGCTGACACTGCGTGGCCTTGAAGAGGCCATGAGGCTGCTGACCAAATAAGTCGCAGCCTACACTTTGGGCGTGAAAAACGCCGCCCTGCTCGCTTGCGCCCTGACCTTCGCTGCCGCTCAAGCGCTGGCGCAGGCTGAGCCCGCACCCAGCTTCGATCTGCAGGTGCTGGCACCCGAGCCGGTGCGCAGCATGCTCGAAAAACACATGCAGCTGCAGCGCTACCGCGCCGTCACGGACCTGGATGCGCGCGAGCTCGAACAGTTGCTGACGCTGGCGCGGCGCGACATCGAAGAGCTGCTGGGCACGCTCGGGCACTTCAGCCCCCGCATCGATCTGCGCCTGAGCCAAAACCCGGCCGGGCAGCCGCGCATCGACGTGCAGGTGGAGCCAGGCCCGGCCACGCAGGTGCGCAGCGTCGATCTGCGTGTGCAAGGCGCCGCCAGCGACCTCGATGCGGACAAGCGGGCCGAGCTGCGCCAGCGCATCGAGCGCGGCTGGCGGCTGCCGGTCGGGCGCCCCTTCACCCAGGATCAGTGGGACGAGGCGAAAAACCAGGCCCTGCGCGAACTGGTCAGCCGCCATTACCCTCGGGGGCGCATCAGCGACAGCTCGGCGAGCATCGATGCGCAGCAGCAGTCTGCGGACTTGAGCCTGGCCCTGGAGCCGGGGCCGCTGTTTCGGCTTGGCGCGCTGCAAGTTGAGGGCATGCAGCGCTATGACCCGGTCCTGGTGCCAAGGCTGGCGCGCCTGAAGCCCGGGCAAGATTACGACCAAAATCAGCTGGTACAGGCCCAGCAACGCCTGGTGAGCAGCGGCTATTTCAGCTCGGCCTCGATCGGCCTTGATACCGACAGCACCGACCCGCTGGCCGCGCCAGTGCAGATCCAGGTGCGCGAAGCGCCCCTGAACAAGCTGGTACTGGGCCTGGGATTTGCCACCGACAGCGGACCGCGCGCCTCGATCGAGCACATCAACAACCGCGTGCCCGGCCTGGGCTGGCGCGCCAGCAACCAGTTGCAGCTCGATCGCAAATCGCCCCAGCTGCAAACCCTGTGGACCTCGCTGCCCGACGAGGCGAGCTGGCGTTGGGTGGCCTCGGCCCGAGCCCAAAGGCTGCGAGACGGCGGCCTGAGCACCGATACCCAGACCTGGCGCTTTGGCCGCAAACAGACCGGCGAGCGCATCGACCGCAGCCTCGAACTGCAGTACGACCGCAGCCAGGTTTCGGGCCAGGGCGAGATCGGCAGCAGCAACGCGGCCACCGGCGAAGGCTCCTCGCTGAGCCTGCACCACAGCTGGACCGGCCGCTTTTTTGACAGTTTGCCCTTTCCCGAGCGCGGCTATGCCTTCAGCGCCGAAATCGGCGGCGGCAGCACGCTCAGCGGCGCGGCTCAGCCCTATGCGCGTGTGCTCGGCCGGCTCACGGGCATCGTGCCTCTGGGCGGCGATGGGCCGCGCAGCGAGCGCTCGCGGCTGGCCCTGCGGCTGGAAGCGGCCAGCGTGCAGGCCAAGGCCTCGGCCCAGGTGCCCACCACCGAGTTGTTTCGCGCAGGCGGCGACACCAGCGTGCGCGGCTACGGCTTGCGCGAGATCGGCGTGCGCCTGCCCAACGGCACCACGGCCCCGGGCCGCCAGCTGCTGGCCGCCAGCGTCGAATGGCAGCGACCCTTGAAAGCGCCAGCCCTGGCGGGCAGCTGGGAAGGCACGCTGTTCATCGACGCCGGACAGGTGAGCGAGCGCAGCAGCGAGCTGGGCCGCGACCTGGCGGTGGGCGTGGGCGCCGGCGCCCTTTGGCGAAGCCCGATCGGGCCGCTGCAGATCGACCTGGCCTACGGCCTGAAGGTGGAGAAACTGCGCCTGCACCTGAGCGTGGGCTGGGTGTTCTGATGAACCAGCCTGAGCCGCCCTTGGCCCCCGAGCCGGCGCCCCAGAGCGTGTCCAGTTCGGCCGCCAAGCCCCGCCGCAGTGTGCTCAGGCGCCTGCTGTGGCTGGGCCCGCTGGGGGTGCTGCCGGTCATGCTGGCCTCATTGGCCGGCGCTGTGGCCGCGCTGTGGTGGTGGAGCGGACAGGAAGGCTCGCTGGGCACCAGCCTGAGCTGGTGGGCCCCGCCGGGCTTGCAGGCCGAGGGCGTGAGCGGAAGCCTGCGTCAAGGCGGCAGCGCCCAGCGCCTGCGCTGGCAGCAGGGCAGTCCAGCCTTGGAGATCGAAGCCGAGCAGGTGCAGCTGCAGTGGAGCCTGGGCCAGCTGCTTGAGCAATGGGCGCAGGGCCACCCAGACCTGCATCTGCCCTTGCTCAGCGCCCAGCGGCTGCGCATCAAAGCCGCGGCCAGCGCCACGGCATCGGCTGCGCCCACCCGCTTGGCGCTGCCCCTGGACGTGGCGCTCGATCACATACACGTTGCCGAGCTGATCTGGCAAGGCAGCAGTGAGGTGGCTGTGCAAGACGTCGACGCCAGTTACCACTACCAGGGCCAGCAACACCGCCTGCAACTGCGCCACCTGCGCCTGGCCCAGGGCAGCTATTCAGGCCAGGCCATCGTGCAAGATCGAGCACCCCTGCAGGTGCAGGCGAGCCTCGAAGGCCAGCTGCAGGCGCGGCTGAGCCAGGGGCGCAGCCTGCCCCTGACGCTGCAAGCCAGCGCCAAGGGCCCGCTCGAGCGCATCGAGCTGCAGGCCCGGCTGACCGGCGCCGACGCCACGCAGGCCCAGGTTGACGCTCTCATCACCGCCTGGCACAGCCAAGTGCTGGCGCAGGCCGATGTCAGCTTGGCGCAGCTCGATCTGGCCCTGCTGTGGCCCCAGGCGCCGCGCACCCGGCTCAGCGGCAAAGTGCAGGTCACCCCGCAGGGCGAACAGTGGCGTTTTACAGCGCAGCTGAGCAACGGCGGCAGTGGCCCGATCAATGAAGGCCTGCTGCCACTCGACGCGCTGGAGCTGAGCGGACATTGGCAGGCCGGCCAGTGGCTGCTCGAGCGCGCCGACGGCCGCTTGGGCACGGCGCGGCTGCAGGCCGAAGGCACGGTCGGCTCCAACGCTGCCCGCTGGCAGGGCCAGGCGAAATTTGAGGGCCTGCAGCCGTCGCGGATCGACAGCCGCTGGCCGGCGCAGACGGTCGATGGCCAAGGTCAGGCCAGCCTGGCCGGGCGCGCTTTGCGCTTTGAGCTGAGCCTCAATGGGCGCAGCGAACGGGGCACAGAACGGCGCCCAAACCCGCCCGCCTGGGGCTTGCAGCAGGCCTGGGCTCGGGGGCAGTGGAGCGAGGGCGTGCTTGAGCTCGACAGCGCTGGCGCCACCGGAGCCGACGCCCGCCTCGATGCCTCCGGCCGCTGGCAGGTGGCCAGCCAGAGCGGTAGCGGCCAGCTGCAGCTGCAGGCACCGGGCCTGAAGCTGCAGACGCAAGCCTCCTGGCCCCTGAACCAGCAAGCCGGTCAACTCGAGCTGAGCAGTTCCGACATGCAGGCCAGCTTGCGCTGGCTGCGCGCGCTGCCGGGCCTGCCGGCCAATGCGGCGCAGCTGCTCGGCACATTGCAGGCCCGCGGCCGCAGTGACCTGCGCCTGCAATGGCAGGCCGGCCTGCGCGAGGCCCAGGTTCAAAGCCGCACCGCCCTCGCCAGTCTGGCCTGGGGGGCCGGCGCCCAAGCCCGCACCCTCAGCGAGGTCACGCTGGAGCTGCAAGGCCCGCTGAGCGCAGCTTGGGTCAAGGCCTCACTGCACTACCAGGACGGCGGCCGGCGCTGGCGCGCCCAGGGCAGCGGCCAGGCGATGCTGGGTGACAGGCTGCAGGAGCTCAGCAAGCTGGCCGACCTGACATGGCAGGGCCGGATCGAGCAACTGCACCTCGAACTCGAGGACACGGCCACCGGCCGCTGGCAAGCGGACAGCCTGGCAGCGCTTGCGCTGCAGGGCCGCAGCGGGCAGTGGCGGGTCGATCCCGGCCGCCTGCGGCTGCAGGCGCCTGGGCGTGCAGACGCCACACCGGTGGAGCTGGCTTGGAGCGAGCTGAGCGGCCAAGGCGCCAGCCAGTGGGTCAGCACCGGCACGCTCGCGGGCTTGCCGCTGGCCTGGTTGGCGCTGATAGCCGGCCCCACGCTCACCCACAGCCCCTGGAGCGGCGACCTGATCTTCGATGGCCGTTGGGACCTGCGGCTGGGCCGCAGCCTGCAGCTCGACGCCCGGCTGAGCCGGCGCAGCGGCGACCTGAACCTGCAGGGTGAGCAGGCGCAAGGACAGAACACCACCTTGGCCGCCGGTGTGCGGGTGGCCGAATTGCAGCTGCGCGGCCAGGGCGAGGACCTGAGCCTGGATCTGCGCTGGGACAGCGAGCGGGCCGGCAGCGCCGACGGGCAGCTGCGCACCCGCTTGCAGCGGCTGGGCGAGGCCTGGAGCTGGCCGGAGCAAGCACCGCTGCAAGGCCAACTCAATGCGCAGCTACCCCGCCTGGGCCTGTGGAGTGCTTTGGCGCCGCCCGGTTGGCGGCTGCGCGGCTCCATCGGGGCACGCCTGCAGATCAGCGGCAACCGTGCCCAGCCACAGTGGGGTGGCGAGCTGCAGGCCGACGACCTGGCGCTGCGCTCGGTGGTGGAGGGCATCGAACTGGGCCGCGGCCGGCTGCGCGCCCGCCTGGACGGCCAGCAGCTGCTGATCGATGAGCTGATGCTGCGTGGCGGCGGTGACGAGGGCGGCTCCATCACCGCGCGCGGACAGGTGCAGTGGCCAGGCGGCAAGCCCCGGCTGGAGGCTCAGGCGCAGATCGACCGGCTGCGCGCCAGCGTGCGCAGCGACCGCCGGGTGACGCTCTCGGGCCAACTCAAAGCGGTGATGGCGGGCCTGCCGGCCCAACAGCCGATTGATATTTCAGGGGCGCTGCGCATCGATCAGGCGCGCATCACCCTGCCCGAGGAAGACCGGCCTCAGTTGGGCGGCGATGTGCAGGTGCGGCGCGCCGGGCCGGTGGCCACGCCGGCGGTCGCAGCCGCGGCGGCCAACAAAACGCCCCTGCTCAAGCTGGCGGTGGGGCTGGACCTGGGGTCGGACTTCGCCCTCGAAGGCCGGGGGCTCCAAACGCGGCTGCAGGGTCAGCTGCAAATCAGCAGCGACGGCCTGCAAGCACCGCGGGTGCAAGGGCAACTGAGCAGCGCGCAGGGGCAATTCAAAGCCTACGGCCAGCAACTGACCATCGAACGGGGCCAACTGCGGTTCAGCGGCCCCGTGGACAACCCCGCGCTCGACATCCTGGCCCTGCGCCCCAACCTGACTCAGCGGGTGGGCGTGCAGGTCAGTGGCAGCGCCTTGCTCCCACGGGTCAGCCTGTATGCCGAACCCGACCTGCCCGAAGCCGAAAAACTGGCTTGGCTGGTGCTTGGCCGCGCCAACACCACCGGAGGCGCGGAGTCGGCCATGCTGCAGCAAGCGGCCCTGGCGCTGCTGGGCAACCGCAGCGGGCAAAGCCGCGGCTCCCTGGCCAACGCCCTGGGCCTCGATGAAATTGGACTGCGCGGGGCCGGCACGCAGGCCGACGGCAGCAACAGCGGCGCCGGTCTGGCCTTGGGCAAGCGCCTGTCCAGCAATTTTTACGCCCTCTACGAAAGCGGCCTGGGCGGCGGTTTAGGCACGCTCTACCTGTTTTATGACCTCTCGCGCAAGCTCACAGTGCGCGCCCAAACCGGGTCGCAGACCGCCATCGACCTGATCTACACCCTGTCCTTTGACTAAACCCGTGCCGCCGATTCGGTGACCGCCGGTCATGACAGCGACACGCGCGGCAGGCATGATAGAGGCCTCAAATACCCTCCCACCTCGCCAACACGCCATGCTGCCCAACACCCACCGACGCCAGTTGCTGACCCTCGGCGCCCTGGCGCTCACGCCCTGGGCTGCCCACGCCAACTGGCCGCAGCGGCCGGTGCGCATCGTCGTGCCCTTTGCGCCGGGCGCTGGCACCGACGCCATGGGTCGGCTGCTCGCACAAAAGCTCGGCGAGCTGCTGGGCGCGAGCTTCGTGGTGGAAAACCGCGCCGGGGCTTCGGGCGCCATTGGCACCCAGCATGTGGCCCAAAGCGCGCCCGACGGTCACACCCTGCTGCTGATCGCAGCGCCCTTTACCACCGTGGCTGCGGTGCTGCCGCAGGCCGGCTACGACCCGGTACGCGGCTTTGCGCCGATCAGCATGGTCGCCCAGGGGCCGCTGCTGTGGGCCTGCAACAAAGACCTGCCGGTGGCCAATCTGCGCGAGCTGATCGACTACGCACGCAGCCGGCCCGGGCGGCTGAACTACGGCTCGGCTGGCGCCGGCGGCATCAACCACCTGGCACTGGAAGGCTTGAAGTCGCGCACCGGGGTGTTCATCACCCACATCCCCTACCGCGGCATCGCACCGGCCACGCTGGACCTGGTGGCCGGCCAGCTCGATCTGATCACCGGCACCATCCCGGCCCTGGCCCCCTTCGTGCGCGATGGGCGCATCAAAGCCCTGGCGGTCAGCACGCCCAAACGCACGCCGGCCCTGCCCGACGTGCCGGGCATGAGCGAGGCGGGTCTGGCCGACTTCAGCGTGAACAACTACTTTGGCCTGGTGGCTCCGCGCGGCACGCCGCAGGCGGTGATCGATCGCATCAACGAAGCCCTGCCCCGCCTGCTGGCCGCACCCGATGTGCAGGCGCGCTTCAGGGCCGATGCGCTGGAGCCGGCCAGCCTCGGCGCGACCGCCCTGGGACAGTTTTTGGCGCAAGACTTCGGCAGCTGGCAAAAAGTAGTGGCCGCCCAAGGCATCAAGCTCGACAGCGTTTGACCCGCCTGCCTCAAGAGTGGCCGCCTGCTGTCGATAATTGACCATCAGGGGCCTGTCCATCCAGCCCCCGCCTTTCCCTCCCTCACACACTGCCATGCCCCACCTGAAATTGCTGTCGACCCTGCTATGGCTCTTGCTGGCAGCGGTGGGCGTTCAGGCACAGACAGCGCCGCCGCCGGCCCGACCAGCGGCGCGGCCCCAGGCCCAGCCCCGGCCGGCCGAGCCCGCAGGCAATTGCCTGGTGACGGAATTTCGCGCCATGGCCCTGAACACCCACGACCTCAAGGAGCGCACCACCAAGGCCTCCGAATGGCTGCGCCGCAACAGCAATGCCTGTTCCGAAGACCAGCTGCGCCTAATTTATGCGAACCGTTCCAACTGGCTGGGTAACGCAGAATCGATGGAGTTGACCGCGCAAATCGATGGCGCGCTCGAAAGCCGCCTGAAGAACAAACCCGAGCAACTGGCGCAACTCTTCAGCGCCGCGCCCCGGCCCGCCCCGGCGGCCAGCGAGACGGTGCGCGCCGGCCAAATGGCGCCGCGCCCTGCGCCGGTGGTCGCGCCGGGTACGCCGGCAGTCGCTCAAAATACAGCGGTGGTGCTGCCCCCAGGAGCGGCAAGCGGTGCACGGCCGCCCGGTGCGCCTGGGTCTGCGGCGCCAGCCCCCTCTGACAAAAAACCCGAGCAGGGCAAATACTTTGAGCCAGCCCTGCGCAAAGCGGTGCAGGACTACTTCACCGCCAACCGGGGCAACGGCCCCTGCCCGGCCGAACTGGTGCTCAAAAGCGGACGCTGCGAGTCGCCCACCAGCAACCGCAGCTGGAAAATCGGCCAGTCCCTGCCAGGCAATCTGAACCCCAAGCCCCTGCCGCCTCGCCTGCTGGAAGCCCTGGGCCCGGCCCCCCGTGGCCACGGCTATGTGCTGGTCGAGGGCGACATCTTGCTGCTGGCCGACGAGGGCAAGTCGGTGGTCGATGCGGTGCTCGACCTCGGGCAGGTAGCGCCCAAGAGCTAAAGGCGCAGGGCCAGACCCTCGATCGCCGACTCACTCCCCCTCAAGTCCGTTGCGTGCCGGCGTTCTAAGCCAGCTCTGGACGCCACAAGCAGCTGTGGCCTCTGGCCACAGCACAGCCTTCATCTACGCCCGCCTTGCGCAGCTTATGCAGGGCATTACGCGAAGCCCCTAGAATCGCCCAGCCTCGCCGGCATAGTTCAATGGATAGAACAAGCGCCTCCTAAGCGCTAGATACAGGTTCGATTCCTGTTGCTGGTACCACACACTTTCGCCGGTCAGGACGACGTCCCTGACCGGCTTTTTTGTTTTTTTCAGAGGTAAAGGAACCCTTCTAAGGGTTTTCACCTAGCAAGAATAGGTGTCAACTTAAATTGACTTCTTGAGTTGTCAATCTATGATGACACGACGAACTCTCGAGTTCACCTCATTCGTGGCGTCAAGCCGCGGATACCCCGTGCGGGTTCAGCACGTCTTCTTGCAAGGAGAAAGCCATGTCAGACCATGACAAGGTAGGGCCTACGGGATTGACCGTGGGCGAGTCGGAGGAGATTCACCGTAATCTCGTCCAGGGCACGCAGATCTTCGGCATGATTGCCGCTCTCGCCCATCTGCTGGCCTTCATCTATTCACCCTGGCTCAAGTGAGGGAATTGCCATGATCTACGGAAAAATGTGGACGGTCGTCAGGCCGCAAGTTGGCATCCCCATGTTCATCGCTGGTGTCGCGATTGCATCGTTTAGCGTGCATCTGGCCCTGACCCTGAACACGACCTGGGTGAAGAACTTCCTCAACGGTGGCGCCTCCAAGGTTGCCGTGGCAGCGCCGGCAGCGGCAGCGGCCGAACCCGCGAAGAAGTAGAAGCAGGCTTGT
>JBAXEN010000160.1:0-9313 GCA_037140415.1 Betaproteobacteria bacterium
CCGCGGCCACAACCTCATGGGCGCAGGCCGCTCAATCGCGGTGCAAAACTTCAACGAGCAAGCTTGCATCCTGGCGCTCGGCGCGTTCTACACCATGTCCACCGGGTTTGGCCTGTCGGCTTTCGGTGCCCTCACCGCTTTCGGCCTCTTCGTTGCCGGCGTCATGTGGCTGATCCAGCGCTGGCATGCATCCAACACCGTGCACCACGCCGCCGAAGTCGATCGCCTGATGAAAATCGCCCGCGACGACCACTCGCACGGCTGAGCCCCCTGCACATGCACGCCCGCCCCACTTGGCCGGTCTTGGGCCTGCTGCTGGTCTTTGCCTTCCTGATCGCGCCTGCCCTGTGGCTGCGGGTCAGTGCCAGGCCGCCAGTGGTCTGGGCGTTCAGCCTGGGCACCTGCGCGCTGGCCTTGGCCCTGTCCTGGCAGTGGGACCTGCCCAGCGGCGCCTGCACCGTGCTGTGCCTGGCGGTGTTCGGCGCGCTCAGTGCTTTCAAGCGCAGGCCAGCCGCACGCTGAGCTGAAGTCACATTTTTTGACGCTGCAGGCGGCTTCCTACGCCGACCATCGCCCATCAAAACGTAGAGTTTTGTGAATAGGGCTGATTTGCACGGTAAACCCCAGTGTGTTTTTGGGACGGTTCGCTAGCATGGTTTGAAGGGCACGCGGCCTTGCAGCGGCAGCGTCGCTGTCCTGCCGATCAGCCCTGAATCCAACCTACCAAGGAGATAGCCGTGAAAGTCAAGAACGCATGGATAGCCCTGGCTGTTGCCAGCATGGCCACTGCCGCACTGGCGCAGCAGCGTGACAACCTGTCTGCGCTCAAGCAGTTTCGTGTGGCCACCACCGACTTGAATATTCCGACCGTGCCCCAGGACGGTCGCAATGCGGCTGCTATCCGCGAAAACCTCAAGCGGGTCAAGCTGCCCGAGGGCTTCAAGATCGACTTGTTCGCGGTGGTGCCTGATGCGCGCCACATGGCGGTGGCGCCGAGTACCAATATGCTGTTCGTCGGCACCCGCAAAACCACCGTCTGGGCGGTGACTGATCGCAACAGTGATGGCGTGGCCGACGAGGTCAAAAGCTTTGCCCCTTCGCTCAAGTTCAGCAACCCCAACGGCGTGTGCTGGACCAAGGACGGCTTTCTCATCGTGGCCGAGCACAACCGTGTCTTGAACTTTCCGGCTGCTGAGTTTTTCTACGAAGGACCGGATGTGGCGGTGATCGAGGTGATCGGCCAGGGCAAGTTGGTACCGCCTGAGGAGGAATCCTTCAACCACGGCGCACGCACCTGTCGGGTGGGGCCCGATGGCAAACTGTATGTGACCCTGGGCCAGCCCTTCAATGTGCAGGCGGCTGAAAAAATCCCGCTGTACGAGAAGCTGGGCATCGGCGGCATTGTGCGCATGGACCCCTTTGATGGCAGCAAGCGGGAGGTGTTTGCCAAAGGCGCGCGCAATTCGGTGGGCCAGGATTTCAACCCGCGCGACGGCAGCCTCTGGTGGACCGACAACCAGGTCGATGGTTTGGGTGACGACATCCCGCCGGGCGAGCTCAACCGTTCCTCCAGCGCCGGCCAGCATTTCGGCTTTCCGTATTGGAATGGCAAGTACAAGGTGGCCGGCTCGCCCGCCGCGCCCGACCTCAAGGACATGCGCGAACCCGCCAACGCGGTCTTCCCGGAGGTGGAGTTTCCGGCCCACCAGGCCCAGTTGGGCATGGCGTTTTATACCGGCAACAAATTCCCGGCCCGCTACCGCGGCGGCATCTTTGTGGCGGCGCATGGCTCCTGGAATCGCACCAAACCCAGTGGTGGCGAGGTGCAATTTGTGCCGATCGGCGCCGACGGCAAGGCCGGCAAGATGGAGGTGTTTGCCTCGGGCTTTCTGGACCCCGACACCGGGCTGTACCGTGGCCGGCCGGTGGATATCGCGGTCATGAAGGACGGCTCCATTTTGGTCTCTGATGACTTTGCCGGTGCGATTTATCGCATCAGCTTCCAAAACTGATCGGGCCTACCGATGAAGGCGCGGCCGCTGCCTGGTTGGGGCGGCCGCCGTCGGTCACTCCAGGAGAGACCTCATGATCGCCCCTGACCATAGCGCCTGGCGCTTCAGGCTGGTTTGCAGCCTGGCGGCTTTCGCGGCCCTAACCACCTCGGTGTGCAGTGCCCAGGATACGGCCCAGGGCCGCGTGCGGGCACAGGCGGCCTGCGCCATGTGCCACGGGCTCGATGGCATAGCCACCTTGCCCAACGCGGCGCACCTGGCGGGTCAGCCTGCTGTGTATCTTGCAGAGCAACTCAAGGCTTACCGAAGCGGCAAGCGCAGCAACGAGGTGATGGCGGTGATTGCCAAGACTCTGAGCGACGAGGACATCCGCAATTTGTCGGCCTGGTATGCAGCCATCAAGATCACGGTTGAGGTGCCCCAATGAACGCGTGGCGTGGCTATGGATGCGCTGTGGCGCTTTCGCGCGGCGCCTGGTTGGTGCCGGCGCTTGCCGGGGCTGCTTTGGCCTGGGGCGATGCGGTGGCTCAGGGTTCGCAGGCCGCCGCAGGCCAAGACCAGCCGGCGGTACTCAGCCCAGTGGTGGTCAGCGTCACCCGGGGGGTAGAGCAAAAGGCTTTTGATACGCCGGCCTCGGTCGATGTGATCGACGGCGCTGCGATGCGCCAGGGGCAACTGCAGGTCAACCTGTCCGAGACCTTGGCGCGGGTTCCGGGCATTGTGGCGCTCAACCGCCAGAACTACGCGCAGGACCTGCAGATTTCATCGCGCGGCTTTGGTGCCCGCTCGACCTTTGGCGTGCGCGGCATCCGCCTGTATGCCGACGGTATTCCCGCCAGCGGCCCCGACGGTCAGGGTCAGGTATCGCATTTCGATCTGGCCTCGGCTGCACGGGTTGAGGTACTGCGCGGGCCGTTTTCGGCGCTCTATGGCAATTCCTCGGGCGGTGTGATCAGCATTACTACCGAAGACCCGGGCATCACCCCGGTGGCCGATGTCGGCCTGACTTTCGGCGCCGATGGCTTGCAGCGCCAGGGTCTGAAATTCGGCGGTACCCAGGGCGCGCTGCAATACCAACTCAGCGCCAACCATTTTGAAACCGAAGGCCAGCGGCAACATTCAGCGGCGCAGCGTGACAACCTCAATGCCAAGCTGCGTTGGCAGTCGGACCCCGACACCCGGGTGACCTTGGTGCTCAACGCCGTGCGCATGCCCGACACGCAGGACCCTTTGGGCTTGAGTCGCAGCGAGCTGGCCAATCCACGCCAGGCCACGGCCACGGCCTTGACTTTCAACACGCGCAAGTCGGTGTCGCAGGATCAACTCGGCTGGGTGTGGGAGCAGCGCCTCTCGCCCGCCGACACCCTGCAGCTGACGACCTATGCCGGCCAGCGAGCGACGGTGCAGTTTCAATCGATTCCCGCTTCGGCCCAGGCTGCTGCTTCGCATCCGGGCGGCGTGATTGATCTTGATCGGGGCTACCAGGGCCTGGACGTACGCTGGATACGGCGCGGCCAGTGGTTGGAGCGCCCTTACACCTTGACCGCCGGCCTCTCGCTCGATAGGCAGGGTGAAGACCGGCGCGGCTACCAGAACTTCACCGGCAGTGGCGCCGGCCAGGTGCTCGGGGTGCAAGGCGCGCTGCGGCGCAACGAGGCCAACACGGTGCGCAATGCCGACCAATATCTGCAAGCCGGCTGGGTGCTGTCGGACCAATTTCGCCTGATGGCTGGCCTGCGCCATTCGCGTGTGAATTTTGAGTCGCGCGACCGATATGTCGGGACGGGCAATGGCGACGATAGCGGTTCTGCCCGCCATGGCGCCACCACGCCAGTGCTGGGCCTGGTGTTTCATGCCAGCGAGGCCCTCAATGTCTATGGTGCATGGGGGCGTGGCTTTGAGACGCCCACCTTCAATGAACTGGCCTATCGCAGCGCCAGCAGCTCGGGCCTGAATTTTGGTTTGGCCAGCGCGCGCAGCCGCCAGTTTGAGCTCGGCCTCAAAGCCATGCTGGGGCCAGACTGGCGCAGCAACCTGGCCTGGTTCCAGGCCAATACCAGTGATGAGATCGCAGTGCTGAGTAATACCGGTGGGCGCAGCGTGTTCCAGAACGTCGGGCAGACCACCCGCAGGGGCTGGGAGGCTTTGCTCAGTGGTCACATCGGCCAAGACGGGTCAGCCTATTTGAGCCTGAGTTCGCTGCGGGCGAGTTTTGACGATTCCTTCCTCTCTAGTGGCACCCGCGTGGCGGCCGGCAACCGCCTGCCCGGTGTACCGGCTATGAGCGCCTATGGCGAACTTGCTTGGGAGCACCGAGCCTCGGGTTTGAAGACGGCCCTTGAATGGCGCGCCAGCAGTCGGGTTTTCGTCAACGACATCAACAATGATTCTGCGGCCAGCTACAGCATCCTGAGCCTGCGCGCGGGCTTGCAGCAAACAGTCGGCGCCTGGAAGCTGTCGCAGTTTTTGCGTCTGGACAACCTGGCTGACCGAGCTTATGTCGGCTCGGTCATCGTCAATGAAAGCAATGGCCGCTATTTCGAGCCCGGCCTCGGACGCTGCTGGATGCTGGGTCTGAATGCCCGTTACGGCTTTTAAGCCCGCCGTGGGGCGCAAGCTGCTTCAGGGCAGGGGGGCTGGTGGGCGCCTTGGCCTGGAGCGGGGCCGCGCTCAGGCCAGCGACGGTACTTGAGGCTGAACTCAGGGCGACAGGTCGTACAGCGAGAAACTGACCGAGACGAACTGGCCCTGACTCTGACCCACGGTTTGCCGACCGGTGCCCAGATCCAGGGCCGCCTTGCCCTTGCGCAGCCATTGGCGCACCCCGGCAAAGCTCAGACGCTGATGGCCGGTGGCAGCCAGCTCCGCAAACCAGCTGGTGCGGCGGGTGATCGCGTATTCCCCCGCCAGCGACCAGACGCCCCGCCAGCGAGCCATCTCCTGCGAGGCCGAGCCCCATTGCGCGCCGACATTGGCGTGCAACCAGAGCGATTTGTCCACCAAAGGCAAGGACACAGCGGTCACGCCCCGGGCATAGGGATGCATGGCGGACCGCTCCAAGCCCTGGCCGGACTCGCGCTCCTGTCCCGCGCTCACCCGCGAGGCCAAACCCCAGCCTTCGCGATGGGGGTCTACCCAAGACACCCAGAGGGCCAGTTCCCGGTCCCGGGTGGTGCTGTCTTCGATGCGGTCGCGGATGGACTCCAGCTCGATTTCAACATTCAGGGTGGGCGAGATGCTGTAGCCCATCTGCAGCCGGCTGGCGCTGATTTTCTTGCCACTGAGCCGACCGATGTGCAACTCGAAGGTTCGCTCGTCATCATCGTCCACCGCTGCGGAGGTGGTGCGCAGGAAAGGCCGGTCATCGGCCCAGGCGCTGGCGCACAAGAGCGCGGCCAGCAGGCTCAGCGCTACTCTTACACGCCGGGTTGCACCGGCAAGGGCGAAGGTGCGGGCGAAGCTGCGGGCGCTGGACAGCACGGCCATGTGATCATGCCTTCGGTGCGCGCAGCCGCGCCAGCAGGCTGCCCGGGTCGAGCATGCCGGTGGCCATGGCGGTACCCAGCAAAATCACCCCGGCGCTCAAACCCATGCCGGCCGTGACATGTTCGCCCAGCAGCGCGATGCCGTAGCTCACGGCAAACAGGGGAATCAGGTAGGTCACCGCCAGCGCCCGCGAGGGGCTGGCGCTGGCCAGCAAGCGAAAGTACAGCAAATAGGCCACGCCAGTACACAAGGCGCCCAGCACCACGATGCTGGCCCAGGCCTTGGCGCTTGGGGCCTGTGCAGGCCAGAGCCAGGCCGCCGGCAGGGCCATGACCAGGGCCGCGCCGATCTGGCTGCCGGTGGCCGAGACCAGAGGCGGCACGTTCTGCATGTACAGACGGGTAAAGCTGGCAGCCAGCGCATAGCTGATGCATGCGCCCAGGCAGGCCAGCATGGCCCACAGCGGATGCAGGCCGGTCTGGCTGGATTTGATGCCGGCCTGATCCCAGGCCAGCAGGCTGACGCCGACAAAGCCCAGCACCAGCCCGATGATGCGCCAGCGGCTTGGCCGCTCGCCCAGCCAGAGCCAGGCGACCAGAGCGCCGAACATCGGCACGCTGGCGTTGATGATGGACGACAGACCGGTGGTGATGTTGAGCAGTGCGAAGGCAAACAACGCGAAGGGAATGCCGGAGTTGAGCAGGCCGACAAAAAGCACCGGCAGCCAATACCGCCTCAGTTGCCCGAGCTGAGCGCGCCAGATCAGCAGCGGCAGCAAAAAGAGGGCGCCAATGGTGACCCGCAATGCGGCCGTAGGCAGGGGCCCGAGCTCGGAGGCCGTGATCTGCATGAACATGAAGGAGGCGCCCCAGATCGCGCCCAGGGCCACGAAGGGACCGATCCAGCTGCGATCAGCGCCAGCGGTCGGCCTCAAATCACACCCTCGAGCTGCAGCAAGTCGCGTTTGCGATCGAGGCCGCCGGCATAGCCGGTGAGCCGGCCATCTCGTCCGAGCACGCGGTGGCAGGGCACGATGATGGACAAGCGGTTGCGCCCCACTGCTGCGCCGACGGCTCGGGCAGCGCTCGGGCGGCCGATGCGCTCGCCAATCTCGCTGTAGCTGCGGTGCTGGCCATGCGCAATGTCCAGCAAGGCATGCCAGACGCCTTGCTCGAAGGCGGTGCCGGCACTCAGGTCCAGCGGCAGATCGAAGCGTTGGCGCCGACCTGAGAAGTATTCGCTCAGTTGCCTACAGGCCTCCGCCAACAGCGCATGGTCATCCTGCCGGGGCCACGAGGGGCCGTCAAGTTCGCTCGGCCGGTGCTTTTGGTCCTCGAACCACAGCCCGGCCAGGCCCCGTGGGCCCGCCAGCAGACGCACCGGTCCCAGCGGCGTGGTGTACAGGCTTTGAACGTGGGACTCGGACATGGCTGGGTCAAGGGTTCGGCGGAAGGAGCCGACGAGGAGGATCATAAGGCGCGAGCTGCTGGAATTGAAGTGCCGATCGGGGTGTATCGACACGCTGAGCTCAACTTAAGCAGGCGCTCGCCACCTAAAATAACTTTTGTCGCCTTTGACAGGGACTTGCCCCCTGGGCCTACCGGATCGGCAGCCTCGGCCATGAGGGCCGCAGCCCCAACACATCGACGGAAATTTCCATGCCACTGAGTCCCTCCATCTTCAAGGCCTACGACATCCGCGGCGTGGTGCCGTCCACGCTGGACGAGGACGTGGCCCGCGCCCTGGGTCTGGCCTTTGGCACGCAGGCGCTGGCGCAAGGCGAAAAGGTGGTGGCGGTGGGCCGCGATGGCCGACTGTCGGGGCCGGCCTTGAGTCAGGCGCTGATCGATGGCCTGAGCCGGGCCGGGGTGGATGTGATCGATGTGGGCGCGGTCACCACGCCCATGCTTTACTTTGCGGCGAGCACCTTGTGTGCCAGCGGCATACAGGTCACCGGCAGCCACAACCCCAAGGACTACAACGGCTTCAAGATGGTGCTGGCCAGTCGCGCTATTTATGGCGAGGAGATTCAGGGTCTGCGGCGCATGATGGAGAGCCAATCCTGGTCGCTGGCCGCCCAGCCCGGCAAGGTCAGCCAGGTCGATGTGCTGCCGGCCTACCGCGAGCGCATTGCAGGCGATGTGAAGTTGGCCAGGCCCATGAAGATTGTGATCGACAGCGGCAACGGTATTGCCGGTGCGTCCGCACCCGGGATTTTCAGGGCCTTGGGCTGCGAAGTGAGTGAGCTGTTTAGCGAGGTCGATGGGCAGTTCCCCAACCACCATCCCGACCCCAGCAAGCCGGAGAACCTGCGCGATCTGATCGCCGCGCTGCAAAGTGGCGAAGCCGAAATTGGCATGGCCTTCGACGGTGATGGTGACCGCCTGGGCATTGTCACCAAGGACGGCCAGAACATCTTTCCCGATCGCCAGTTGATGCTGTTCGCCCGGGATGTGCTCAGCCGCGTACCCGGGTCCCCGATTTTGTTTGACGTCAAATGCTCGCAGCGCCTGGCGCCCAGTATTGAGGCTGCCGGCGGCCAGCCCGTGATGTACAAGACCGGCCACTCGCTCATCAAGGCGCGCATGCGCGAACTCAACTCACCCTTGGGTGGCGAGATGAGCGGACATATGTTCTTCAAGGAGCGGTGGTACGGCTTTGACGATGGCACTTATGCTGGTGCGCGCTTGCTGGAGATCCTCAGCCGCAGCGCCGATGCTTCCGAGGTGCTCAATGCCTTGCCGAGCAGCCACAGCACGCCCGAGCTCAATGTGGCTTGCCAGGAGGGCGAGCCGCCGCGTCTGGTGGCCGAGCTGATCGCGTTGGGTCAGGCGCAGTTTGTGGCCCCGGCCCAGGTCTCGACCATCGATGGCTTGCGGGTGGATTGGCCCGACGGCTTTGGCCTGATCCGCGCTTCCAACACCACGCCGGTGCTGGTGCTGCGTTTTGAGGGCCAGACTGAACAGGCCTTGCAGCGCATCGAGGCCGAGATGCTGGCCTTGCTGCGCCGTGTCAAGCCTGATGCGCAGCTGCAAGGCGCGGCGCACTGAGCCCGTACTGAGCCCGCAACGCATGCGCATCCTGCTCGTCAAGCTGTCCTCGCTGGGCGATGTGGTGCATGCCATGGCGGCGCTGCAGGAAATGCGCTACGCGCTGCCCCATGCGCGAGTCGATTGGGTGGTCGAGCGTGGCTTTGCGCCCTTGCTGGCGCGATGCGCCGGACTGGAGCGCATCATTGCCTGCGAGCTGCGCCGCTGGCGCCGTTCGCCGCTGGCTGCCGATACCCGCGCGCAGTGGCGCGCCTTCAAGTGCGAACTGCAGCAGCAGGCCTATGACGCGGTCATCGACCTGCAGGGCCTGACCAAGTCAGCCGTGGTGGCGCGGCTGGCGCGGCTGGCGCCGGGCGGGCGGCGCTATGCCATGGCCAATCAAACCGAGGGTTCGAGCTACGAGGCGCCGACCCGCTGGCTGGCCGATGACGCGATTGCCATCGAGCCCCACGTGCATGCGGTGCAGCGCAGTCGGGTCTTGTGCGCGCGGGCCTTGGCTTACTCGCTGGCGAGCCAGGAGCAGTTTGGCTTGCAGGCCCGCACGAGCGACCCCCAGCTTTGGCCCGCAGGGGCTGCGCCAAGCCGCAGCGATGTGGTGCTGGCCCATGGCAGCTCGCGGGAGGACAAGCTCTGGCCCGACGCTCTGTGGATCGCCCTGGGTCAGCGCTTGCAGGCCGCTGGCCTGCGCCCGGTGCTGCCCCATGGCAGCCTGCTTGCTTCGAGACTGCGTGGCCTGGAGGTTTCGATGTCGGGTGGAGGGGAATC
>JBAXEN010000161.1:0-9293 GCA_037140415.1 Betaproteobacteria bacterium
TGCCCCAAGGACCAGATGCCTGCAGCGCCGGCCAGCACAGAAATCGACAGCACGGCGATGGTGTTGTAAGCAATCGCCGTTGCCAGATGCCCACCATAGTCGCCCACCAGACCGGAGCGAGCCACCAAGTACCAGACCACCAGCAGCAGCAGGCCGATGACCAGGCGTCGACCACCATCGCAGCCTAATGCGTGAGTTGTAGAGGCGGAACCTGCAACCTTGGACACTTGGCTCATACCCTTTCAGCCCGCAGGGCCCCCATGAAACCGGCTGGGCGCAGGAAGAGAATGATCACAATGACCCCGAAGACAATGGTGTCGCGAAAGTTGGCGGACACATAGCGCCCTGCCAGGTTGTCCAGCACGCCAATGGCAAAACCGCCAGCGACCGCACCGGGCAAGCTCGTCAAGCCCCCCAGAAAAACACCGGCGAACGCGCGGAACAAGGGATGATTGGCCAAGGTGGGCGTTAGCGAGCTGTCTGCCGCTAAAAAGAACAGCGCCAGCGCGGCCAAGGCGCATCCGATGAACCAGGACAGAAAGGCGATGCGCCCGGCGTGGAGCCCGATCAGGCGCGCAGCAAAAGGGTCTTCGGCGCTGGCACGCATCGCCGCGCCCAGGGCGGTTCTCGCAAAAAACCAACCGACCAAGACCATCGCGGCCAATGCAATGGCCGTGGCCAAGAGTTTGTTCGCCGCGATCACCACCCCCGCGATGCTGACGGAGCCGGTCACCAGCGGAGGAAATGGGGTGGCCTGATGGCTCCAGACCGCGCCAATGAGGGCGCGCATCAACAGACCCAAGCCTATGGTGACCACCAGCGCAATAAACACGATATTGCGCCGATGACCCAAAGGTCGGATCAAGAAAAAATGGGTCGCCCCGCCGATCAGGCCCGCCAGCAGCAAGCCCAGAGCCAGCGCAATCGGCAGAGCCACGCCCTGCGCCACTGCCAGCGCAGCCATATAGACCGCCAGCGTACCGGTATCGCCAATGGCGAAGTGCACTGTGTCAGTAGATCGGAAGATGATCACAATGCCCAATGCAAGCAGGGCGTAGGCCGAGCCACTGGCAATGCCCGAGACAATGACCGGGATCACATCCATGACAAGAAGCCTTTCATACAGACGGACGATGGCCAAGGGGCTGACATGGTGCGGGCTCGGTCAAAGGTCCTGCAGCTCAACGAATATCTTTCCATCTTCGACTCGGGTGGGAAAGCATCGAACGCTGCCCTCAGCAGGTGGGCACAGAGCCTGACCCGTGCGAATATCAAAACGGGATTGATGAATCGGGCACTCAATGGTGCCGTCGTCCACATAGCCGTCCGACAGCCGAGCCATCTTGTCATGCGGACAGCGGTCTTCAATGGCGTAGATGCAGCCCTGCACATCGAACACCGCCAGCCGCATCCCTTGTGCCGTGACCGCATGAGGCTCGGCGCCGAACAGGTCATCGACCTGAGCCACAAGACTCCACGAACTCATCTCAAATCTCCGTAACTGAGCATCTCACAGGCCCATCTCGCGCCGGTAAAAGGTATAGAAGGCTCGGATCATGCTTTCTGAAACGCTGGTCTCAGACACGCCCACATGGTCTTTGCCGTGCATCTCGACCACTTGGCTTGAGTCAGCATAGTTCTCAACCACCGGCTGCATCTGCTTGAGCACCTCGCTGTCGTCCAGAGAGACATAACCCGCCGGCCCAGTCAGGTTGCCGTGCTTGAGGCGCAGGCGGCGCATGGTTTCGTCGTCGTCCTCGTAGCCGAAATAGATCCACGACAGTTCCGTCGAGGTGGTTGACTTGGGAATGATGTGACGCACTGCCAGGGTGTTTACATGCTGCTGCAGCACCATGCTGGGAAAGACCTCCAGCGTACCGATGCGACCGTCAGCAAACTCCTGCTTGGGCGTAACGGTTTCCATGTCATGGAGCTTGAGGTCGGCCACGATGGATTTGATGTCGCCGGCGAGGTCGACGTTTTTCTGGCTGGCCTTGCCATCAAACCAGGAAAAAGCCACGTTGTGCCGGCCATCGTCGCTGGGAATCGCCCGCGTATGGGCATCGGCCCTGAACAAGCCGAAGGATGTGAAAAAGGCATGAAGCAGCGTGGCGTGATAAGGGTCACGCGCGTTCTCCAGGTAGAGCTTCCAGTTGCAAGGCATGATCTGCCGGCTGTAGCCGAGCAAGCGCAAAGGCCGGCCATTAAAGGCCCGGTCGACGAACTCCAGCACCTGCGGTCCCACATAGTCTTCAAACGGCCGCGTGTTGTCGGAAAAGCTGGCCCAGATGGCCCCGCCGCGCACCAGGGTGCGCAGTTTGCGCATGCCGTGTTCCTTTTTGTCAAAGTCTGCGGGCATCCCCGGATTGGGCTTGGGGCTGCCGCGCATGAAGGCCACACTGCGCAGATCACCGCCCAGGTCATAGGTCCAGTGGTGATAGGGACAGGTCAACTCCTTGGCCTTGCCGCGTTGCTTCCAGCACACCGGCGCTCCGCGGTGGGCACAGCGGTTCTCCAGCACATGGACCTGGCCATTCGCATCGCGGGTCATCAGCACCGGCTTGAGGCCGATAAAGGTGCGCTGATAGCTGCCAGGCTCAGGTATCTCGGCCTCCAGGCCGACAAAATTCCAGGTATCGCCTGCAAAAAACTTTTCCATTTCCCGCTCAAACAGGGCCTCGTCAGAATAAATCCAGGCGGGGATGCGGTTGACCCCTTCTCCAGGCCAGATCTTTTCTTGAGTGGCGGTCTCAGCAGCATTCATGGCTTGTTCCTCCGAGCTAAAAGCTCACACCGGCATGACCAGCGTGGTCCGAATACGGTATTGGTCGTAGATGGCATCGCGCCGTCGAAATAGCAGTTGACCGTCCTTGCGAACAATCTCATCGCGGTACTGGCCCACCATCAAGACCGTGGGCTCAGCATCAAACAGCGACTCGATGATCAGAAAGTTGGCCGAGGCCTGCACCGATGTATCGCTAACGCTGTGGATGCGCAGGCCGCTGATAAAGTGCCGTAGAACCCGCGGCTCATAGACCGACACCCGATCGATCATATTGGCCCGGTCCCGGATCATGCCCAGTCCCTCGCAATAGATGGTCGCGTGCGTCAGACCAAGGCAATGGCTCTCGCGCGAGATCACGCGGTAGAGCGCATCTTCGGTAAAGAAGTCCGGCCAGCGATCGAGCTCCTCGTCGTCTATGGTCTGCGCGTAATCGTCATACAGATCGCTGACGGCCGCCTTGAGCTCGACCGTCACGGCCACCGATTTTTTCTCCATCGTGCCTCCTGCAGTGCTGTGACCCCGATCAGGACTTGTCACCATTTCGGATTGGTGGTGTCGATGGTGCCGCCTAGCTCAACCCACTCGCCGTTGCGCACCTGCAGCGGCACCAAGGAGGTCAGCCCCTGGTGGCGCGTGGCCGAAAAGGACAAGGGCGGAAAAATGCCGCTGTCATAGTCTTGCAGCGTGTACATCGCCTGGTAGAAAGAGGCATGGGTGAGCGGCCCTTTGACCCGTGACAACGCCTCCACAAACACCTTGGTCTGCGCAAAATTGAACAGTGAGACGAAATCGGGCTTTTCCGCCGGGGCATACTTTTGCAGCGCCTGGCGGTATTCGGCGACCGCAGGGGCTGACGACATCGGCGCCTTGGTCCAAGAAAACGCCTTGAGACCTTCCATGGTGGCGCCGCCGTTTTGCAGGGTGCGCAATGTGACCACCGGCCCCCAGGCATAGACCGGCGTCTTGACGCCCTGGTTGCGCAGCTCGCGCATGAAGGTCACAAACTCCGATTCGATCAACATGGCCACGATCGCATCCGGACGCTTCTGCGCGATCTGCAAGATGATGGGCGCGTAGTCCTGGGTGGGCAGCTTGACCGGCAGGAAATCCACCGTGCTTTGCGGCGACGCCGCCTTGACCATGGGCTCAACCGCCTTGGCCGCCTTGGCAAAACTGGCCCCCTCAATATGCACGGCCATCACACTCTTGTGACCGTCTTTACCACTCCAGCGGCCCAAAGCGCCGGCCAGATCTTCATACAGAACCTGCAGTCCAAACAGACCCTGCTTGGGCGGGTTAAACCATTCCACCGCACCGCCGTAGGTGCCAAAGATGGGCGTCTTTTCCTGCTCGACCAGGTAGGGGATCAAGGCACTGACCTGGGCCGTGCCCATAGAATTGATCAAGGCAAATATGCCGTCATTGCTCATGTAGCGGCGCGCAATGGCCAGCGACTGTGGGGTGGAGAAGGCGCTGTCTTCCGACAACAGCTCAATCTTGCGGCCGTTGACACCCCCGCGGTCATTGACCATGTTCAGGTAAGCCTGGGTGCCGGCACGGATAGGCACCCCGTAAATCGCCACCGGTCCGGTCGTCGCCACCACCTGACCCAACTTGATGGAATTGGCAGTGACGCCGCGGGTCTGAGGCGCCTGGGCTTGCACGCCCAGCGTGCTCATTCCTACGCCAGCTACCCCAGCTTTGAGGATGTCTCTGCGTTTGATGGGGCTCATGGTGGTCTCCTTTGGGTTTGTTGGGATGAAGGGTTTGGAATAACCGAGTGCCGATCAGACGACCGCACCTGCGCTGGTATGAATAGTTTGGCCGGTGATCTGCCGGCTGGCCGGCAGACACAGGAAGCTGACCACGCGCGCCACATCTTCTGGCTGCGAAGGCCGCTTGAGCAAATTGGCCAGCGGCCCGGTCTCGGCCAGTTGCTGCGCGCCGCTGAGCCCTACCACCTTCTGCAGCATAGGCGTGACCGTCACGCCGGGCGCTACCGCATTGACATTGATGCCATGGGGCCCGAGATCAGCCGCCGCCGATCGCGTCAGTTGTGTGAGCGCAGCCTTGGAACTGCCATATGCGGGGAAGGACATTTGAGCCCGAAAGGCGGAGCTGGAGGTGACGTTGACGATGCGCCCCGACACGCCGTCCTGAATCATCAGCCGCGCGACCGCCTGCATCAGCAGCAGCGGCGCTCTCAAGTTGACCGCGTAGACCTGATTCCAAGTCTCCAAGTCGATGTCCAGCAGCGTGCGGCCCCCGTCAATCAATGCCGCACAATTGACCAAGATGTCCAGCCGCCCATGCCGTGCGTGGATCGCACCGACCAACTGTGCAAGGCCGTCGTGCTGCGAAAGATCGAAAGCATGCTCGCTGCAATTTCGCCCGGCAGCACGCAGTTCATCGGCGAGCTGACGCAAGGCGAGTTCGTCGCGGTCCACCAGCGCAAGGCTGGCGCCCTCAGCACAAAGGGTACGGGCCACTTCGGCACCGATGCCAGAGGCGGCACCCGTGACGACGGCCACTTGCGATACCAGGGGCCCTCCCATCGCTGATTCGCGTCCCATCAGCAACTCAGACATGGGCACGCAGGCCTTTCATGTCGCCTCGACGGGTTTCAACACTGAACGTGTGGTGCCTCTCACAGACCCTCCCTGCTTACTTTTATGCTCCGGCTGCTCTTGGCTTGCGGGTGAACGCTGGCGGCGACCGTGATCTGGTTATGCTAGGAGGACCCAGGCCTTATGGCCTTTTCCATAAATAAAATTTATGGAATGCATAGGAGCGAGCAATGAGTCAAGCATCGAAGTTGCGTGCTGTTCGTCAAAGTCAGCCAGCTGAGGCGGCCCCAAAAGGCCGAACCGCGCGCCCGTCCGCGGAGCAGCAACAGCGCAGCCAAGCCGCCACCCCCCGCCAAACCAAGGCGGCTTCCGCAAGGCGCAGCAGCGGCTCGCGCCTGAGCCTGAAAACCTTGGATATCTTCGCTGCGGTGATCGACACCGGCAGCTTCACAGGCGCCGCCGCCAAAATGGGTTTGACGCAGCCAGCGGTCTCGGTCTCGATTCAGGAGCTGGAGTCTGTGCTCGGTACTGAATTGGTGGATCGATCAGCCCGCCCCCTGAGCGCCACGCGCAGCGGGCAGGAGCTGTATCGCCGCGCAGTGCATTTACTGGCAGAGGTCGACCGCATGCTGGTGGCGGTGACGTCCATTACCTACAAGACCATGCCCAGCTTGCGCCTGGGCGCAGCCGGCCCAATGATGGGCTCGACCTGGATTTCAGAGCTTCAGGGCTTGACGGAGGAGCTGCAGGTCTTTGGCGGTCTGTCGACCGATCTGAAAAAAGCGCTTCTGTCCAGGCAGGTGGATGCAGCCGTGCTCAGCGATCACCCGATGTATGAATACCCCGGCATGGAGCGACGGCTCTTGCTGGAAGAGCCCTTCCTGCTTGTCCTTCCCCAGAGCAGCGCCAAGAAGTGGCACAAGGCCAGCTTTCGGGCGATGGCCGAAAATTTCCCGCTGGTGCGCTACTCAAGCCGCACCACCATTGGTCAATCAGTGGACCTCTATCTTCGCCGCTGTGCGTTGGAGCTGCCGCGGCGCCTTGAATTCGAAACCTCAAGCACGGTCATCGAGATGGTACAGGCCGGATTGGGCTGGACCATTGCCACACCGCTGTGCATTGCTGAGTCGCGCGTGGCGCAGCACACCATCGCGCTCCGGCCCCTGCCGATTGCACCCGCGCCGCGCAAACTGCACCTGCTTAATTTTGCGGGCGAATTGCCGCCGGCTGAGAAAGTGCGAAATGTTCTGGCCACGAGCTTACGGACCATGCTGACCCAGTATTTCGAAGGCCAGCACAGCTGGGTGCTGGACCAACTCTCCTTCGACGAAGACCGTGCCACCCTGAGAGCGACCATGGCCCTGCTCGACACCGAATAGACCGGCGCAGAGGGGGTGACAGGGTTGAACCGAGCCGTTGCCCCTGTCAATTCACTCTTCGGGAGCGGGTTCTACTGCCGCGTCAAGCCGGCCTGCTTAATCACCCGCGCCCACTTGTCGTGCTCACTGCGCAGGAACTCGGCATAGGCTTCGGGTCGGCTGCCCACAGGGGTAAGGCCTTCGGCGATCATGCGCTCTTGCACCGCCGGTGTGGCGATGGCCACCGCGACGGCGGCGTAGAGCCTGTCGATCACCGCTGCGGGCGTGCCGGCCGGCGCATTGATACCGACAAAGTTGGAGATCTCATAGCCCGGGTAGCCCGACTCCGCAACGGTGGGGACCTCAGGCAGCAATTTGGCCCGTGTGCGGTGCGGCACCGCAATGGCCTTGACCTTGCCCGACTTGATGTGGGGCACCGCCGCCAGCACCGAGGCGAAGACCAGATCGATCTGCCCGCCCATCAGGTCGGTGATGGATGGCGCCTCGCCCTTGAAGGGCACATGCACCAGCTTGATGCCGGCCATGGTGTTCATCAGCTCGCCCGACAAATGCTGCGGCCCGCCGATGCCGGGCGTGCCGTAGGTGATCTTGTCGGGGTTGGCCTTGGCCAGGGCCACCACCTGGGCGATCGTGCTCGCCGGCAGATCGGCCCGCGCGATGATGACGTTGTCGACGTTGTGCAGGTGACTGACCGGCGCCAGGTCGCGCAGCGGGTTGTAGGCCAGCTTGGGGTCGAGGATGGGAATCAGCGCCATCGGGCCGGTGGTGCAAAAGCACAGGGTGTAGCCATCGGCCGGCGTCTTGGCCACAAACTCAGCCGCGATCGCGCCGCCAGCACCCAGGCGGTTGTCGATCACCAGGGGCTGGCCCAGGTGCTTGGCCATCTCGCCGCCGACCAGCCGGGCCATGACGTCGGTCACGCCGCCGGCCGCGAAGGGCACCACCAGGCGTATGGGTTTGGACGGAAAGCTCTGCGCGGCGGCAGGCATCGTCAGCGCAAGGCCGGCTGCGCAGGTCAGCAGGGTCGAGGCCAGGGCCGCTTTCCAAAAGGAGACGGCTGAGCGCGACGCTCCAGATGCACGGATGCGAGGCACACCGTTGAAGGTGGGATTCATGCGGGTCTCCTGATCGGGCGCGCTGCAGGCACCAAGGCCTGCGCGAACACCTGGCTGGCACGGCTGTGACGATGGGAAATCATAGGCCATAGACCCGCAGGTGCAATGAGCTTGGCCGTGTGGCCAGTAATCTGGGCGACGCTGTGGCCATGCCTGCCCCTGCACACAGGCACGAGGCGCGGGGTGAATGTCGGTATCATGACTTTCAATTTCGCTTCTATGGGTCACACCTCCTCATGCAGCCTCAGGCCTTTGTCCCCGATCTGATTTTTCGGCCGCGCGAACAGATCAATGCCGCGCAGGAACTGCGGTTTGCGGCGACCATGGACCTGGTTTGCGCCCACCATCCGCACTACCGCCAACTGTTTGCCAAATTGGGCTTGAGCCGGGGCGACTTTCAAAGCACCGCAGACCTGGCGCGGCTGCCACTGACCAGCAAACACGACTTCATGGGCGATCCGCAGGCGTTTTTGCTGGGCGCCAGCGATGTGGAGCCGGAAATGCAGGTGGTGTGGGACACGATGTACACCACCGGCACATCGAGCGGCAAGCCCACGCCTTTTGTGTCGACCGCCTACGATTACTACAACGTGATCGCGCTGTACAAGCGCATCCTCGGCCTGCGCGGCGTGCAAGGCGATGACCTGATCGCTAATTTGTGCCCGCTGACGGTCTATCCGCACGGCGCCTACCACCGCGTGAGTGCCGCCGGTGCAGCCCTGAAAATTCCGGTGGTCAATCTGGTGCCGGGCCGGCCCTCGCCGCATTTCCATTTGGGCTCAGAACTCGACGAGGTGGTCGAAGGCATCGTGCGCACCCGCGCCACGATTTTGTGGGGCGTGACCAGTTATGTGCGCCGTGTGCTGATGCGCGCGGCCGAGCTCGGTGCTGATTTTTCACGGGTGAAGCTGGCCTACATCACCGGCGAGGCGGTGACCCCGGCGCTGCGCGCAAACTTTGAGCAATGCCTGCACGCAGCAGGCGCGCGCCAGGCCAGCATCAACGTCTCGTATGGCATCACCGAAATTCAGGGCGGCTTTACCGAATGCTGTCCCGGCGGCGGTTTTCACAACCCGCTGCCCGAAGACATTCATGTGCAGGTGGTCGATACCGAGTCCCACCAGCCCCTGCCCGAGGGCGAGCGCGGTCTGGTGGTCATCAGCCACCTGAATCGGCGCGGCACGCTGCTGCTGCGCTATTCCACCGGCGACCTGTCGGTGCTGTCGCGCAGCGCCTGCCCACATTGCGGCGCGACCACCGACCGTTTCACCGAGATGCCGCAGCGGGCCGACGATCTGGTCAAGATCAAGGGCATGCTGGTCAATCCGACGGTGGTGGAAGCGGCGGTGCTGGCGGTCGAGGGGGTGAAGGAATATCAGGCCGTGGTCGAGCGCGAGAACATGGCCGATCCGTTTTCGATGGACCGGCTGCGCATACGGATTGCCGG
>JBAXEN010000162.1:0-9293 GCA_037140415.1 Betaproteobacteria bacterium
GGGTCAGCGTGTTCAATCTCTTTGTGGTCACGGTGTTCTGGGGCTTCATGTCCGAGCGCTTTGGCTACGAGCGGGGCCGGCGCTTGTTTGGCTTCATCGCGGCAGGCGGCACCGCTGGCGCGCTGCTGGGCCCTTTGATCACCGCAGTGGCGGTGGTGCCGCTGGGGCCAGCGCAGCTGCTGCTGATTTCGGCCGTGCTGCTGGAGGTGGCGACCCGCTGCGCCGGCGCACTGGACCGCATCAATCTGCCGGCCGAGCCTGCGGCCGCGCAAGCCAAGCCGGCCGAGCAGGCCGACCAAGCCATCGGCGGTGGGGCCTGGGGCGGGCTGACCGAAATCCTGCGCTCGCGCTACCTGATGCTGATCTGCGCCCATGTGGCCCTGCTGTCGCTGACCAGCACCTTTTTGTATTTTCAGCAGGCGGCCATCGTCGCCGGCGCCTTTGACAGCCCCGCCGAGCGCACGCGGGTGTTTGCCCTGATCGACCTGAGTGTGGGCCTGGCCACCCTGACAGTGCAGCTGCTACTGACCGGCAGGCTGCTCAGCCGCTTTGGCGCCGGCGTGGCGCTGGCGGCACTGGCCACAGTCACCGCCGCCGGCTTTGCGCTGCTGGCGGTGGCGCCGGTGCTGGCGGTGATCATTGGCTTTCAGGCCACCAAACGGGCCACTGAGTTTGCCCTGGCCAACCCGGCGCGCGAGACGCTGTTTACCGTCCTGACCCGCGAGCAGATGTACAAGGCCAAAAGCTTCATCGACACCACCGTGTTCCGTGGGGCGGATGCTGCCAGTGGCTGGATCTACACCGGGCTGCGCCAAGCCCTGCAGGACGCAGCCCATGTCGCCTGGCTGGCCGCGGCCGTGGCGCTGGGATGGGCCGTGATGGTGATACGGCTGGGCCGCATGCAGCGGCGCCTGGCTGGCCAGGAATTAGGCGCGAAAAGCGCAAACACAAACACGAATTGATGTCAGGAGGACTGATCCATGAACCATCCAGCTTCACCCGCACCCGCACAACACAAGCTCAGCCGCGGCCAATTTCTGCGCCAGGCGGGCCGGCTCGCCGGCGCCGGCCTGCTGGCACCCGCCTTGCCAGCGCTGGCCCAGGAAGCGCCCGTCCTGAAGCGAGCGATCCCATCGAGCGGCGAAATGATCCCGGTCATCGGCTCGGGCACGGCGGTGATTTATGACATCGAGGCCCAAGACCCCAAGATACCCATGCTGGCGCAAAGCCTGAGCGCTCTGATCAGTGGCGGCGGCGCCATGATCGACACCGCCCCCACCTACGGGCGCGCTGAAAAGCGCCTGGGTGAAGTCATGCGCCTGGTCGAGCCGTCGGTGCGTGATCGCATCTTCCTGGCCTCCAAGATCAGCATCATGGGCGAGGAGGCGGGCATCAAGCAGGTGGCACAAACCTATGCCGACCTTGGCGTCTCACGCCTGGACCTGCTGCAGGTGCACAACGTGCGCGATACCCAGGTCCACCTCAAGACCATACGCAGGCTGCGCGACGAAGGCAAAGTGCGCTACACCGGCATCACCACCTCTTTTGAAAATACCCACCCAGAGTTCGAGCGCATCATGATGAATGAGAAGATCGACTTCATCCAGATCGACTATGCGATCGACAACCGACTGGCCGAGCAGCGCATCTTGCCGCTGGCGCAGGACCGGGGCCTGGCGGTGATCATCAACCTGCCCTTTGGCCGCAACCGCCTGTTTGCCAAGGCCAAGGACCGGCCGCTGCCCGATTTCGCCAAGGAGCTCGGTTGCAGCAGCTGGGCGCAGTATTTCCTGAAGTTCCTGATCGGCCATCCGGCCGTTACCGTGGTCATCCCTGGCACCGACCGGCCCGAATACGCGCGCGACAACCTGGGCGCCGCCCGCGGCCCCATTCCTGATGCCGCCATGCGCAAACGCATGCTCGAGCACTGGGAAAGCGCCTGACTCACAGCGTGCCGCGCCCGGCCAAAGCCTTGCGGGCCATCCGGTAGCCGGCATCCTTCATCTGCGCCAGCGTGGCGCTGGAGAAGTCGAAGTCCAGCGAAGGAGGGTCCGCCTCGCTGCCCTCGCGCACGATGCGGGTGATGGTCATGGGGGCGTCCTGTCCCATCAGCTGGATGTAGCGCGGCTGCTGGCGCTGCCTTGCCGCAGCATCAGGCGGTAATTCGGACATCAGATCCGTCACCAGCTTCTGGAAGTCGTCCACCCGCCGGCGGGCTTGGGTGTCGTTGCGCAAACGCTCTGAATAGACGATTTCATCGCGCCGCAAAGCCACTTCCAGCAGATTGCCGGGCAGCTTGCGCGCTCGCCCTGGGAACAGGTCGATGACGAAGACCCGCTTGCCCGCCGAGCCACAGCGCTCGATCACCCGCTCCAGTGGCGAGTTGCTGACAATGCCACCGTCCCAGTAATGCCGACCCGCGATGGTGGTCCAGGGAAAAGCCGGTGGCAAGCTGGCACTGGCCATGATGTGATCGACGGTGAGCTCGTCGATGTAGCTGTCAAACACCACCAACTCGCTGCTGTCGATATCAACCGCGCTGACCATCAACCGGATGGGGCTGGCCTGCAGGCGGGCAAAGTCGATGTGCTGGAGCAGCAAGGCCCGCAGGGGGGCGGTGTCATACAGGCTGGTCCAGTTCTGCGGCCACTGGCCCGGCAAGGCCATGGCCTGCAGCCAGCGCGGACTGAAAAACTGCGGTACGCCCCACTGAGCGATCTGGCTACACGCCAGCAGCCGCCGCGTCGACTCATCGAGGGCGCTGGGCCCGGGCCGCGCCAATTCACTCCAAAAGGCTTGCAGCGCCGCTGCGGGGCGCTCCGGGTGGCCTGCCATCAAGGCGCCGTTGATGGCGCCAATGGACACACCAGCCACGATGTCGGGGCGCACACCGGCCTCCTCCAAGGCCTGAACCGCGCCCCATTCAAAAGCCCCATAGGCACCGCCGCCCTGCAAGATGTAGACCGTCTGATTGGGAATTTTTTGAAGGGCAAAACCAGGATCGGCCAGGTGGGCCTTGCTCGAACCGAGATTCACCCGGTGCTTGATCAGGGTTTCAATCAGGCGGGTCTCTTGCGAGGGCCGCCCCAGGGTGAACAGGGCGCAGGGCACATCATGGCGCAGATAGAAGGCGGCATAAGAGCCCTGCTCCAGGCTGCCGCGGTCGATGCGTTCGCACGGCTCCTCAATCTCGCCGAGCATGTTGAAGCTGCGCTCGAGCACCTGCGCAAAAAAGTAACTGACCTCGTCGTAGGGTACGCGCTGACCCAGCATATTGCGCGCAGCCACCCGCCCTTGCTTGATCGCGTTATCCCAGTGCTCGATGCGATGGCGGTGGCCGAACACCGGGTCCTGAAAATTGGCCACATCGCCGGCGGCATAGACATCGGGCCAAGCGGTCTGCAAGAAGCGGTCGACGACGACGCCGCCATCGAGGTCCAGGCCACTGCCCTGGGCAAAATCGGTTGCGGGACTCACTCCAGCGCCTATGACCACCATGTCGCAGGGCAGGCTCAGCCCTGCTTGGGTATGGACCGCCTGGACGCCGCGCTGTCCGGTCAGCGCCACCGGGCTGTCGCCAAGCACGACGCGCGCGCCCCGCTCCGCAAAGCAGTGCTGAAAAAATTCCGAGATGGCGGGCGTCCTGAACTGGCCAAACAGCGCCTCGCGCTCGATCAAGGTGACCTCAATATTCCTGCGCATCAGCGAGGACGCCACCTCCAAACCGATGAAGCTGCCGCCGATCACCACCGCCCGCTGGGCCTGGGCCGCACTGCGCCGTATCGCCTGGGCATCGGCCAGGGTACGCAGATAGTGCACGCCTGACAGCTCGGCGCCGGGCAAGCCCAGGCGCAGTGGCTTGGCACCAGTGGCTATTAACAACTTGTTGTAAGCAATGGGCTCACCGGCCTCGGTGTGCAGGATGCGGGCGCTGGCATTGAGCTTGCTGACCCGAGCATCTAGGCGCAGCTCGATGTCCAGCTCCTTGTAACTGGCCGGCTCCAGAAGAGCCACAGGCGCTGGCTCTACGGCCTCAGTGATGAATCTCTTTGAAAGCGGCGGGCGTTGGTACGGCGGCTGCGCTTCTTCCGACAGCAGCAGGATGCGACCTTGCGCACCTTCAAGCCGCAGCGTCTCGGCCGCATTGGCACCAGCCAGCCCCGCACCGACGATCACAAACTCGTAGCTTGGCGCCGGCTCAAGCGGTGGCTGGGCCATCAGGCCCGCCCCGCAAGCCCGGAGTAGGCATCGCCGCTGCTCGACTCAAAAATAGGGAACCTCCGCTGCAAACAGGTGGCCTGTCCCAGGGCGAGCCGCTTGTCAGGCCGCTCGCCAAGACCGATTCAGTCTAGCCAGACCCGGCCAGCCATGTGTATCGCTTTGTGCGCGCAAGGGCAGGCCGCAGGGCCACGGCCCTCGGCCAGAACCGACACGCTGGGCCCTCAATACCTCTGCATAAAACTCAGGTATTGCTGTGCAGTACCGCTGACCCCGTCCGATAGACTGCGCCCGTAACCAATTGCAACTAAAGGTGTTTTCATGCCAAGAACGAGTTTGGTTCAGCCTGTGGAGAACCTGTCATCCTTGGCCCAGGCCAAGGTCCTGGCCTTGCTCGAGCATCTCGGGCCCTCCTTGGCCGACTGGCGTCAGGGCGAGGACCTGCGGCAAGAGCGCACCACCGTCACGCTCGAGGTGCAGACCCTGGCCCCCCAGGAAGAACAACTGCAGCAAAGACTGGCTCTGGTGGGCCAACAGATCGATGCGGCCATGGTCGCGATGACGAAGCATCAAGCCATGGCCATTGGACTTGTCGTCGTCGCTGTGGCGCTCGCCTATTTTTCAAAGTATGCACTCTTGCTCTCATTGGCGGCAATCTGGCCGGGCTTGCAACTGCGCAAAGGCAAAAAGGCCTTGGCCGAGCGGATTCAGGAGCGCACACAGATCGAGGGCGAACTTGCCGGGGTGAGCACTCGGTTGCAGGCCGGCAAAGAGCGCCTGCTGCGCATCGAGGGCGAGTTCGCCAGCCGGCCCGACGGCTTTCCCCAAATTGAGCTGTCTGAAGTGCAATTCAATCTGCAATTGCGCAATCTGGCTGGAAGCCATGTGCTGATCGACGAATCCGGCGCGCATGACCAGGCGCTGCTCAAGACGCTCGACGTGTCAGATCTGGTCGATGGCGTGGCCGGCATCGAACGCAAGATGCAGCAACTGGGCACCATTCCGCCGCTGCTGTCACCAGGGGAAGCCTCGGCCATTGAAGACCCGCTCAACCAACTTTATGGAGAAGAGCAGGCCCTGCAGACCCTGGTCGGAGAATTCACCGGCAATTTGGGCCAACTCAGGGACGTCAGCCTGAGCTTGCCCCTGATCCCGAGCAGCAGCCTGCTCAGCCAGCGCCTGCAGGTCGGTCAGGTTGCTGACACGCAGTTGCAACAGCCAGTGAAGATCGCCACCGCCATCGACGAGCAGGCCGTGCAGACCTTCACCGACGCGCTCGACGAGCACAGGCAGCGCGGCGTCGCCTTGGTCGAAAACCTGCGCCAGCTCTATGAGCAGCTCGAATCCACCTGCAACCGCTTTGCCTCGGCCCGCATGCATTCGGTCAACACCATCCACGACAGCCTGGCCCAGGTCCTGAACCGGGCCAGCTGGTGCAACCGGAAGTTTTTCTGTCCACGCACCA
This sequence comes from Betaproteobacteria bacterium, assembly GCA_037140415.1. Lineage (GTDB taxonomy): Bacteria > Pseudomonadota > Gammaproteobacteria > Burkholderiales > Burkholderiaceae_C > Polaromonas. The sequence continues at coordinate 5,684 of JBAXEN010000162.1, forward strand.
TCCTGGCGCCGCAATACATCCAGGACTTGCTGGGCATCGACATCGCCCAGGCGCACCTGCTCGACATCAACGACCTGTTCGACCGCTTGCAAAGCGACGATGTGGTTCGCATGCGCATCGCCAAGAAGCCCGAGCTGATCGAGCAGCTGACGGCCCTCCATCAATCCATTGCCGACTTCACCCAGATGAACGAGGCCTATGACGGCAATGGGTCCACCCTGCAAAGCCTGGGCAACAAGCACGCCCAGCAGCAGTTGCAGGAATATGCCAAGCAATTTCGGGCTGTGCTCAACAAAATTCTCACCGGCGCCAGCTATCCAGTGCTTAATTTTTCAGCCGAAGCTCAGCTCTACTACGACCCGGAAAACGACGAGTGGTCCTCGGACCTCAACCCCTACGTCTACCGCACGCCCGATGTGCTCAAGTACGGCTCGGTCATCAAGACCCACCATGACCTGATGATCCCGCTGTGGGAGCATCTGTGGACCGAGAAGGCTGACTTCCGCAAGTCCGAGCTCTTCCGAACCAACGAGTCCATGATTCGCATGAGCGAGAAGGAGTCGGAAAAGCTCATCGAAATCGGCAATCAATTTCGCGGCGATATGCGGGCCAACCGGGAAAATCTGTACCTGATCGAGTCCGACCTCAAGTCCAAGCATTCGGAAATCCTCAGCTTCAGAGACGGCCTGCACACATTGGGCTTGCTGGGCGAGCGCTCCATGCAGCAGCTCAGCGATGAACGTCTGGCCAGCCTGGTCGTCAACGAGTCGCCGCTGAATGTGTCGCATCGCTACGAGAGCACCTTGGCCGCCTTGCCACAAGCGCAGGCGGAGGTTCGAGGCACCGCGGCTGACCCGATCGACATGGTCAAGGATCCTGCCGTCTTGTTGAGTTACGAATCGAACGGCGCTCCGCGCTTAATGGCTCGCTGATACGCCACACAAGGAGCTGAACATGTCCAATGCACCCCCTGGTGTATCCATCTCCGATGTCTACAACGCGATCGACAGTCGCCTGGGACCGCTGCGCCGGGATGTGCAGCTGCTTGAAGTTGGTTTGCACGATCTGCGCAATCACGTCGATCACGAAATTCGTCGGCTGGAGGAAGAAATGAGAGAAATTGGTCAAATGATCGTGCATGCCATCGACCGGCAGACACAAGCCTTCATTGGCGGCGTTGCAGCGACCACGCTGATGGTCGAGCGCACCAAGAACCAATTGGAGAGCGACTTCAAAGAAACCCGCGGGCGCATCGAGCTGCAGACCGAATCAGCATTGCAAATCGAGATCGGCAAAAAAGTGGCCGAGTCCACGTCGCTGCGCAGCAAACTCGATGCCTTTGGCAATGACATCAAGGTGCGTTTTGAAAAGTCGATCGAAGCGGCCGGCATCAACCGCGAGCTCTACAACCTGAACTTCGCCAAGATCCACGAGGAATACCAAAACAAGATCCACACCATCGGCGAGCATATCTTCCAGATCCGCATGGAAGACATTGCTCCAGCCGAGAAGGCGGCCCGGGTGCCCTATGAAACAGCCCACGCCTTGCCCATCGAGATGGACCTCAAGCGGCTGGAGCTGCGCTCCCAAAACCTAGACGAGACCCTGGCCATGCTCAAGTCCAGCCGACTCGACGAGGTGGTCCATTCGATTGCCGAGCTGGAAGGCGCTTTGAGTGCTTACAGCCTGGGGAAAAGCCAAACGAGCGCAAGTGGCGAGACGGCCGATCTGGTGGTCGAGGCCCTGGTCACCCGCTCGTCCATGCAGTCGTGTGTGGTGGCCGGCCAGCAGGCACTGCCACCCGAGGGCCCGGCCTCCTTGTCGCTGCAACTCAAGGACGCCAGCCTCGCGCATTTTGATTCCCCAGCCATGCACCAAAAGCTCGGTCAGGTGCTCGATCAACAAACGTCCAGATCCGCCACCGAGGCCGAGCGCCAGGAGCTGGCGCAAGCAGCGCAGGCCCTGCGCGAGCAAGGCCTGATTTCCGGCGAAGCGCTGACCCTGCTCACGGATTTCCTGAGCGCAGACAAACTCACTGTGGTGGAGGCCTGAAATGGCAGAGCAACAACAAGGCAGCAACATCGTCGTCCATGCGAGCGTTGCGGGCAGCGTCTTCCCCACCAGCGAGAAAGACACCATCTTTCCGGTGCTGGTCGATGGCAGCCAGAATCTGGTGCGCATCGAAGGCGCGCTGTATGGGCGCTCGGTTGAGCTGCGCGGACAGGTGTGCATCCACGGGCCGGTGGTGGCCCGGGGCGACCTGAAGATCAATCACCAGGGCCAGAAAATCCAGTTGTTTTCGGGCCTGACCGTCAACGGCTCCTTGAATTGCCATGTGGACGAGACATCCGCTCTGTCCGGGCAGTTCGACAGCGTTAAAAGCGCCAGCTTGATCATCAAGGGCGATATTGCCGTCAATCAAAACATCTCGCTCAAAAATGCGGTCGTCTTTGGCAGCATCCGGGCGGTCAACTGCACCCTGGAAAACACCCTGGTGCTGGGCACCTGCATCATTGAAGAGTCGCTCACCCTGCGCATGTCCTCCGTGGGTGGCTATGCCGCCCGCGATGTGAGCTTTGAAGGCAGTTGCATGATGATTCACGCTTTGGGCGAGAGCCTGAACCGGCCCCGCATGATGCCTTTTGAGACGGCCCAGGGGCAGGTCATTGCCAGCGATATCCGCTACTACCCAGCCATTCGCGCCGACGGCCATTTGTTCAATTTGAGTCACCGCCCAGAGGTGCAATACCCCAGCTACTCCAGCCTCAATGAGGTGTCAGACTGGGTCGAGTCCATGGCCACCCCCAATGCGGCGCTGGAAGAGTGGCATGCCGAGTCCCTGCAAAAATGGGTGCTGTCCATCGGCGGCCGTATTGGAGACATCTCGCTGATCGCGTCGGCCATTGATGCCATCACCCGTATGCTCAAATGCGGCTTCGAATACGAGCACTACCATCCTCAAAAACGCAGGCAAACCATGACGGCGGTGACGCAGGTCCTCACCCCCGAAGAGGCCTGGACGCTGGAAGCGGTTTGCCTGTGAAAGTACGGCCATGATCAAGATTTTGCTATCTCTCGTTTTGCCGGCACTGGCCTGGCTGCTGCTGGGCGGCCCGGATTTGCTGAACAATTCGGCCAAGCTGTTTGTTTTTTCAGTGGTGGCCTTGCACCTGCTGGCGGTGATCTGGAACCGGCTGATCTTCAAGATCTTCGGCGGCGATGTCTACACCTACGGTGCGGTGAACTTTGCGCTCAATGTGATCGCTTGCGCCTACACCCTGGTGATCAGCGCCAGCTTATTTCACAAGCTGGCCGTTTTTCAGTGGATCTGGGGCGAGGCCGTGATCAGCAAGCTGTCTGATTTGCCCAAGGCCTTTATCGGCCTTAGCTGCCTGGGCCTGCTGTTTACCCTGCTCATCCCCATGCTTACTTCCCGCTCAGTCAGCCCCCTGCCCCAAAAGTCTGACCGCCGCGACTACGAAACGCCAGGCCAGGGCGGCATCTAGGACAGCCATGATCTTCGACCGCATCAAAAGCATCGTCACCCTGCAAGGGGTGCGCGATGAGACCAAATCGCTCTACATTGCCCGCCCAGAACAGGCGGCCGGCC
>JBAXEN010000163.1:0-9291 GCA_037140415.1 Betaproteobacteria bacterium
CGGTGCGGCCCTGGCCATCGGTCAGCCGGCCATCGTCGAGCACCTGCAGCAGCACATTGAACACATCCGGATGGGCTTTTTCCACCTCATCGAGCAGCAGCACCGCATAGGGCTTGCGGCGCACCGCCTCGGTCAGGTAGCCGCCCTCTTCATAGCCCACATAACCCGGAGGCGCGCCGATCAGGCGGGCCACCGAATGCTTTTCCATGAACTCGCTCATGTCGATGCGCACCAGATGGTCTTCGCTGTCGAACAGGAAGCCGGCCAGCGCCTTGCACAGCTCAGTCTTGCCCACACCGGTCGGACCGAGGAACAAAAAGGAGCCGGTGGGCCGGTTGGGGTCAGACAGGCCCGAGCGCGAGCGGCGGATGGCATTGGCCACGGCCGAGATCGCCTCCTCTTGGCCGACCACCCGCTGGTGCAGCTTGACCTCCATCTGCAAGAGCTTGTCGCGCTCGCCCTGCATCAACTTGGACACGGGGATACCGGTGGCGCGCGCCACCACCTCGGCGATCTCTTCGGCGCCGACCTGGGTGCGCAGCAGCTTGGGCGAGCCACCCGGCTTGACCTCTTCACCAGCCTGCGCCTGCTTCAGGCGCTTTTCCAGCTCGGGCAGCTTGCCATACTGCAGCTCGGCCACCTTGTTGAAGTCGCCCTTGCGGGTGTGCTCCTCGATCTGGTGGCGGATGCGGTCGATCTCCTGGATCACATCTTTGGAGCCCAGCGCCTGCGCCTTTTCGGCGTGCCAGATTTCCTCGAGGTCGGCGATCTCTCTTTGCAGCTTGCCAATTTCCTCTTCAATGAGGCCAAAGCGCTTTTGCGAGGCCTCGTCTTTTTCGCGGCGCACCGCCTCGCGCTCGATCTGCAGCTGGATCAGGCGGCGGTCGAGTTTGTCCATCACCTCGGGCTTGGAGTCGATTTCGATCTTGATCTTGGCCGCCGCCTCATCGATCAGGTCTATGGCCTTGTCGGGCAGGAAGCGGTCGGTGATGTAACGGTGCGAGAGTTCTGCCGCCGCCACGATGGCCGGGTCGGTGATTTGCACGCCATGGTGCTTCTCGTAGCGCTCTTGCAGGCCACGCAAAATCGCAATCGTGGCCTCGACAGTGGGCTCGCCGACCAGAATTTTCTGAAACCGCCGCTCCAGCGCGGCGTCTTTTTCGACGTATTTCCGGTACTCGTCCAAGGTGGTGGCACCCACGCAATGCAGCTCCCCGCGCGCCAGGGCGGGCTTGAGCATATTGCCCGCATCCATCGCCCCCTCGGCCTTGCCGGCACCGACCATGGTGTGCAGCTCGTCAATGAAGACGATGGTCTGGCCCTCGTCCTTGGCCAACTCGTTGAGGACTGCCTTCAGGCGCTCTTCAAACTCTCCGCGGAACTTGGCACCGGCCAGCAAGGCGGCCATGTCCAGCGACAGCACCCGCTTGCCCTTGAGCGAATCGGGCACCTCGCCATTGACGATGCGCTGCGCCAGACCTTCAACAATGGCGGTCTTGCCCACCCCGGGCTCGCCGATGAGCACCGGGTTGTTCTTGGTGCGACGTTGCAGCACCTGGATGGCGCGGCGGATTTCATCGTCGCGGCCGATCACCGGGTCGAGCTTGCCGGCGCGGGCGCGCTCGGTCAGGTCCATGGTGTATTTGCGCAGCGCCTCGCGCTGGCCCTCGGCATCGGCACTGGCCACCTTCTCGCCGCCCCGCACCGCAGTAATGGCCGCCTCCAGCACCGAGCGGGTCATGCCGCTTTCACGGGCCATGCGGCCAATATCGCCCTTGTGGTCAGCGCAAGCCAGCAAAAACAGCTCGGCTGCAATGAACACATCGCCGCGCTTGATGGCCTCTTTCTCGGTGGCCTGCAAGAGCTTGGACAGATCGGGGCCAATCTGCAGCTGATCCTGGCCCTGGACCTGCGGCAACTTGTTCAGCCCCACCTCAACCGCCGCCTCCAGCGCGCCGAGCTTGACACCGGCGCGCTGCAGCAGCGCGCGCGGGCCCTCGTCCTGCGACAGCATGGCCGCCAGCACGTGGACGGCCTCGATGTAGGGGTGGTCACGCCCGAGGGCGATGGACTGGGCATCGCCCAGGGCTTGCTGAAATTTGGTGGTCAGTTTGTCTTGGCGCATGGCGACTCCCGGCTGGCTTGATGAGGCAACTGAGGGCGACCTGCGGCCTTTTCAAGGCTGGCAGGCCCCAGTTCGGCGACGCCCGAAAGGTCTCTAAAATCATGGCATGAACATTCACCAGGTCAATGTCAGCTACGCCGGGGAGCAGGACCGCCTGCTGCTGCGCATCAACAGCCAAAGCGGCGAAGAGTTTCGGATCTGGCTGACCCGGCGCCTGACGCTGCAGCTGCTGCCGGTGCTCGACAAAAGCTCGCAGAACCAGTTGCAGTCCCAACTGCCACCGCCCGACCCGAGCGCGCCGCTGCCCGAACAACGCCAGCAAATGCTGCAAAATTTTCAAAAAGAGGCTGCGGCCTACCAAGGGGACTTCAAAACCCCCTACAAGGACCAGCCCGCTGTCCTGCCCCTGGGCGAAGAGCCCTTGCTGGTGACTGAGCTCAACCTGACGCCCCAGCCTGACGGCAAGCTGCACATGGCCCTGCTCGAGCGCCTGGCGCAACGCAAGCGCGACATGCAGCTGGTCATGGATGCGACCCTCACCCAGGGCCTGCTGCGCCTGCTGCACCAGGCTCTCAAGACCTCAGACTGGCTGCGCATCCCCGACCTGCAGCAACTGCCGCCCCAAACGCCCTCCCTGCTCGGTGCAGACGAGGCCGAGCCGGTGCCAGCCAAAGACAAGCCGCGCTACCTGAACTGAGCGCGCCAGCCCCCTCGCCCCTGCTGGGCAAGGGAAGGAAATCACAACCCGAGCTCGTCCAAGAAAAGAGCTTCGGGGCCTTGCTCAGGCCTTCACCGCCTCGAGCGAAAAGCCAGCGATTTTTTTGTAGTTGTCCGACAGCTGGCGCAGCTCGTCCTGGCTGATCAGGTCGTCAATATGACGGTAGGGCCGATCGCCGCTGAGCTCTTCAACCCGGATGTTGATCAGATCGGGCGGCTGGCTGCGGTTGGTCAGCACCACCTTGGCGGTGGTCTCGCGCCGCTGCGCTTCGTAGCTGGCCAATGCAGCCAGCGGATCGCTCTGGCCGGCCAGCTCGGTGGCCAGGGTGCGGGCGTCGATCAGGGCCTGGGCCGAACCATTGGAGCCGCGCGGGTACATCGGGTGGGCGGCATCGCCCATCAGGGTGAGGCGGCCAAACGTCCACTGGGGCACCGGGTCCTTGTCGACCATCGGGTATTCCAGGATCTGGTCGGCATTGCGAATCAGGGCCGGCACATCGAGCCAGTCGAAGGTCCAGTCCTTGAAGATCGAAATGAAGTCGTCCGCCTTGCCGCCCTGGTTCCAGTCGTTCATCTGCTCGCTGCTGCCCTCGATCTCGGCCATCCAGTTGATCAGCTGCATGCCCTGTCCATCGATGTTGTCGACGATGGGGTAGATCACCATCTTGCCGGTGCGGATCGAGCCGACCCGCATATAGCTCTTGCCCGTGAGGATGGGCTTGTGGCGGGTCACGCCGCGCCAGGTGTTGATGCCGGCAAAAGCCACCTTCTCCTGCGGGTAGTGCTGCTTGCGCAGCGCCGAATGAATGCCGTCGCAGGCCACCACCACACGGGCACGCACGGGGGCAAGCTGCGCGCCGGCGGCGTCGGTGAAGTGCACGGTGGCGCCGGTATCGTCTTGCGTCATGCCGCTGCAGCGGTGACCGGTATGGATGCGCTCGGACCCCAGGCGCTCTAGCGCCGCTTCATAGAGGATGCGGTGCAGCTTACCCCGGTGGATGCCGATTTCAGGCAAAGGGTAGCCGGCGTGGCGGCCGCGCGGCTCACGGTAAATGAACTGCCCGAAGCGGTTGAAGAACACGCTCTCCAGGTTCTCGATGCCCGCCGCCTCCAGCTGCGGCTGCACCCCCAGGGCAGACAGCTCGCGCATGGCATGGGGCAGCAGCGTGATGCCCACGCCCAGCTCCTTGACCTGCGGCACGCTCTCATAGACATCGCAAGCAATGCCCCGCTGATGCAGGGAAAGGGCGAAAGCCAGACCGGCGATGCCGCCGCCAACAACCACGATGCCTTGTTCAGTCATATTGTGTTTACCTCAATCGGCCGAGATGCCGTTGCGCTTGATCACCGCGCCCCAGCGGGGATAGTCTTTCTGGGTGATCAGGGCCAGCTCGTCGGCCGTCGATGCGGTGGCATCCATGCCGGCGCGGCCGAGCAGGTCCTTGACCTCGTTGCTGCGCACGATGGCGGCAATGTCGGTATTGAGCTTGCTCACCACATTGGCCGGCGTGCGCACCGGTGCGTAGAAGGCGTACCAGAGGTCGACTTCCACCCCTTTGATGCCCTGCTCCTCAAAAGTGGCCACGCTCGGCGCCACCGGGTGGCGCTTGGCGCTGCCGACGGCCAGTGCATTGAGCTTGCCGTCACGCACGAAGCTTTGGGCGATGTGCACTGGCAAAAAGCCGACGTTGAGCTCGCCCGAGAGCAGGTCCTGGGTGTAGCCGGCGGTACCGCGGTAAGGCACGTGCAGCATGAACAAGTTGGTCTGTACCTTGAACAGCTCCATCGCCATATGGTGAGGGGTACCCACGCCGGGCGAGCCGAAGGAGACGCTGCCGGGACGGGCCTTGGCCTGGGCAATCAGCTCAGCCGTGGACTTGATGCCGGTCTTGGGATGGGCCACCAGCATCAAGGTGCCGTAGGCCGCCATGGAGATCGGGGCAAAGTCCTTGATCGGGTTAAAGGGCACGTTCTTGTACATCTGCGAGGCCATCAGCATGGTGTTGGCCCCCATCAGCAGGGTGTGCCCGTCAGTCGCCTTGGCCACCGAGTCGGCGCCAATATTGCCGCTGGCGCCGGGCTGATTGACGATGACCACCGGCTGCCCCAGACGCTCGCTCAGACGCGGACCGACCGCGCGGGCAATGGTGTCCATGCCGGTGCCGGCGGTAAACGGCACCACGATGCGCACACTCTGGGTGGGCCAGGCTTGCGCCTGCGCGCTCAGGGCCAGAGCCGATGCGGCCAGCGCCAGCAGCGCGCGCAATGCTTGCAAATGAAATTTCATGCTTGTGTCTCCTCAATGAAATGATCAGAGCGGGCCGATGCCGAACACCTTCTGGGCATTGGTCTGGAAAAACTTCTTCTTATCCTCAGCGCTCATGTCCATGCGGTCGAGCAGCTGAACCTCCTCGGCAGCATACTGGTAGGGGTAGTCCATCGCATAGAGCACCCGGTCAACCCCTACGATGGACTGGGTGAACTTGATGGCCGGCTCCCAGGCCACGCCGCTGTTGGTGATGTAGAAATTCTCGCGCAGGTAGTCGCTGGGCTTTTTCTGGAGCGGCTTGATGCTCTCATAGCGCTTGGAGCGCACGGTGGCCTGGTGCATGTAGTCGAGCCGATAGGACCAAAAAGGCAGCGCCTCGCCCATGTGGCCGATGATCATCTGCAGCTTGGGGAAACGGTCGAACACGCCTGCGGTGATGATGCGCAGCGCATGCAGGCCGGTCTCCACGCCGAAGCCGTAGATGGCGCCGTCGAGGCCGCACTCCTGGAAGGGCTCGAGCATGTTGCGCGGCAGTGAATTGGGGTGCAGATAGATCGGCGCGCCGTGCTGCTCGGCGGCCGCAAAGATGTCCCAAAACTTGGGGTCTGACAAATACTCGCCGTGGGTGTGCGAGTTAATGACCACCGAATGCATGCCCAGTTGGGTCACACCGCGCTCGATCTCCTTGGCCGCCTCCTGCGGGTCTTGCACCGGCACTGCGATCATGCCGGTAAAGCGTGTGGGGTGACGCTTGACCGCATCGGCCAGCTGGTCGTTGGCCACCCGGGCAAACGAGACTGCCGTGGCTTTGTCCATGATCTGCACGCCTGGGGCAGTCAGGGCCAGCACCTGGTGGTCAATACCGGCCTCATCCATGTGGGCAATGCGCACCTGGTCGAGGTCCTGCAGGCAACGCATGATGTGCTGCGCCCGCTCGCTCGGGCTGCTCATGTAAAAACCCATCAGACCCTTGAAGCCGGGGTCGACATCGCTGCCGGCCAGGATCTTTTCATAGATGCGGATCATCTCGGGCGGCGCGAAAGCCTCTTCGGTGGCAATGCGCAGATAGGGTTTGTCGGTCATGGTGGGCCTGTCTTAGGGGGAGGAATTGGGAGAGATTGGAAGGATGGAATGATATTTATTTGCAAAATCCCCCACAATGCGATTTTTGAGCGATCACTTTTTCCGAATCGAGAATAATCTTCATGGATACCCTGGCCAATCTGGAAGCCTTCATCGCGGTGGCTGATGCCGGCAGCTTCTCGGAGGTAGCGCGCCGACAACAACTGGCGCCATCGGTCATCACCAAGCGAATCGCCCAACTCGAATGGCGGATCAAGGCGCCGCTGTTTGTGCGCAGCACCCGCAGGCTCAGTCTGACCGATGTGGGCGAGCGCTATCTACCGCAGGTGCGGGCCCTGGCGCGGCAGATGCAGGAGATGTTGGCCGGCATGGCGCAGGCCAGCGGCGCCCTGGAAGGCCATATCCGGGTCAAGATCCCGACCACCCTGGGCACCCTCTACCTGAGCCAGTTGATGCAGCGTTTCATGCTCGAGCAACCCAGGGTCAGCATGGACGTGGTGCTGGCCGACCGCACCGTCAACCCGCTGGAAGAGGGCTTTGACATGGCCATCGGCGCCCTGCCCGAGCTCTACGGCCAGGTGCGCGACTTCCCGCTGGCACCGATACGCCGACGCCTGTGCGCCTCACCGGCCTACCTGCAGCGCCGGGGCGCACCCAGCCGGGTGGCCGACCTGGTTGAGCACGACTGCCTGGTGTTCATGACCTCGGGCTCCTACTGGGAGTTCGAGTCAGCCCAAGGCCCGCTGGGCGTGGAGGTGCGGCCCAAGCTGCTCAGCAACGACGGCGTGGCCCTGTGCCAGGCCTGCGTGCAGGGACTGGGCATCGGCATGGTCTCAGACTACCTCGCTGGCCCGCTGATCGCGCAGGGCCAATTGACCGAGCTGCTGCCTGACCTTCGCTTTCCCGACATCTGGCTCAAGGCCCTGGTACCGCTCAAACGCCTGGACGTGCCGCGCATCCACATGCTGCTGCAGTGGCTGACCCAGCACCTGCAGCTCGAGCAGGTGCTGGCGGCGGGCGCTGCCCAAACGCCTGAGATGGGACGGCCAAACCAGGCCGGGGCTGCTGTCACATCGAGCTAGCTACTGGCCGGCTCACGCCAGCATGCTCGGCACAGCGGCCAGGTCAGCGTCACAGCGAGCAAGCCACACACGGCGCAAACCAGGGTCGCAGTGGGCGCCCCCAGCCGCTGCGCCAGCGCGCCGACGGCCAGAAACCCCAGAGGTGAGGCGCCGATGCACATGGTCATCAAGCCCATGGCCTGAGCGCGCAGATGATCCGGCGCGGTGGTGTAGACCAGGGTCGACTGCATCACCCCGAAACCCGTCTGCGCCGCCCCCAGAACCAGCAGCGCAGCGGCTGTCAGCAGCAGCTCTGAGCTCCAGGCCAGCAGCATCTGCAGCACCAGGAAACTCAAGATGGCGCCCAGATACAGCCGCCCGTGCCGCACACGAACAAAGCCAAAACTCAGCAGCACCGACCCCAGCACCGCGCCCACGCCGTCCAAGCTGGCCAGCAAGCCCACGCCCTGCGGGTCTAGCTGCAGGCGATCCTGCCCGATCACTGGCACCATGCTCATCACCGGCCAGGCGAACAGGTTAAACACGATGGTCAGCCAAAGCGCCGCCCGCAAGCGCGGCGACTCGCGCGCGGCCTGCCAGCCGCCTGCCAGCACGCCAAGCAGGGACTGCCCGGCCGTGCTGAGCGCGCTGCGCGGCTCGCGCAGGCCGAACAGGGCGAGCAAGGCCGGCAGATACAGCAGCACCGAACACAGGAACACCGCTGGCAAACCCCCTTGCGCCAGCAGCAGCCCGCCCAGACCGGGTCCCATCAAGCGGCAAACGCTGGTGGCCACCGCGTCCATCGACATGGCCTGCGCCATGCGCTCGGGCCCGGCGATGTCGCCCATCAGGCCCCGGCGCAGTGGCATGTCGCTGGCCCAGAGCATGCCGCTCAAGAAGCTGCAAACCGCCAAATGCCAGACCTGTACCTGGCCCCAGACCGACAACAGCAGCAGGGCCAAGCCGACAAACCCGACCAGCGCGTGCATGGCCAGCATCACCCTGCGGCGCGACACCCGCGCCGCCAGCGCGCCCAGGGGCAATCCAAAGAGCGCCAGCGGAAGCATGCGCAGCATCATGAGGCTGGCCACCCAAAACTCGGAATGGGTGAGCTCATAGGTGAACACCGCGAAGGCCAAAATCTCAGCCCAGCGAACCAGCCCTACCAAAATGCCCAGCATCCACAGCCTGCGGTACTGCGGATCACGGTCGATGGATGGCTGTGGATCGGGCGAATTGCCCCCACCCGCGGCAGCGGACCCCGCACCTGGCGCCCGGGCGCAACGGGCTTCAGGCGGGGCGGACTCGTCAGACATGGGTCCGACTGTACCCGCGGCCAAACCCGGCCCCCTGGGACGATTGCCGCTGAAGCTGCCCAGCGCCGCGGCAGCGCTTGTGCTGCACCGCAACATTTTGACTATCGGATTGATATAGACAATCAATTTTCTAATTTGATTGATAGAACCTATGATCCACCCCGCTCCAAAAGCAATCTCCCTCTCTTCTATTGACTGACAACAAGGAATCCAGATGTCCCTGATCAACACCACCGTCCAGCCTTTCAAGACCCAAGCCTTCCACAACGGCAAGTTCATTGAAGTGACCGAACAAAGTCTCAAGGGCAAGTGGTCGGTTCTGATCTTCATGCCCGCCGCCTTCACCTTCAACTGCCCGACCGAAGTCGAAGACGCCGCCGACAACTACGCCGAGTTCCAGAAGGCCGGTGCCGAGGTCTACATCGTGACCACCGACACGCACTTCTCGCACAAAGTCTGGCACGAGACCTCGCCCGCCGTGGGCAAGGCCAAGTTCCCGCTGGTGGGCGATCCCACCCACACCCTGACCCGCGCCTTTGGCGTGCACATCGAAGAAGAAGGCCTGGCCCTGCGCGGCACCTTTGTGATCAACCCTGACGGCATGATCAAGACCATGGAAGTGCATTCCAACGAAATCGCCCGCGACGTGAAAGAGACGCTGCGCAAGCTCAAGGCCGCCCAGTACACCGCCGCCAACCCCGGCCAGGTGTGCCCGGCCAA
>JBAXEN010000164.1:0-9272 GCA_037140415.1 Betaproteobacteria bacterium
GGCCGCCAAACCCCGGCCGCCAAACCCCGGCCGCCAAACCCCGGCCGCCAAACCCCGGCCGCCAAACCCAAGACTCAATCGGCGGGTCCAGCCGGACCTTCAAGCCTCGCGCCGCAAAGCCGGAAACAAAATCACATCCCGGATGCTCGGGCTGTCGGTGAGCAGCATCATCAGCCGGTCTATGCCCACGCCGCAGCCGCCGGTCGGAGGCATGCCGTACTCGAGTGCGCGCACAAAGTCGGCGTCGAAAAACATTGCCTCATCGTCGCCCGCGTCCTTGGCTGCTGCCTGCGCATGAAAGCGCGCTGCCTGCTCCTGGGCGTCATTGAGCTCGGAAAACCCGTTGCCGAATTCGCGGCCGGTGATGTAAAGCTCAAAACGCTCGGTCACCTCGGGGCGCTGGTCATTGGCCCGCGCCAGCGGTGAAATCTCCGTCGGGTGCTCCATGATGAAAGTGGGCTGCCAGAGCTTTTCTTCCACGGTTTCCTCGAAATACAGCACCTGCAAGCTGGCCAGCGAGCGGCTGGACAGGCGGTCCTTGTCTTCGCTCAGGCCGCATTTTTTGAGCGCCTGAATCAGCCAGGCGGCATCGTCGACCTGTGCGCCCGCAGGGGTGTGCTTGATGATGGCCTCGCGAATGGTCAGGCGCTCAAACGGCGCGGCCAGGTCAACAGCCTTGCCGCCGTAAGTCAGTTGCAGGCTGCTGCAGGCCTTTTGGGCCGCGTCGCGAATCAGCTGCTCGGTGAAGTCCATCAGATCACAGTAGTTCCACCAAGCGGCGTAGAACTCCATCATGGTGAACTCCGGGTTGTGCCGCACGCTGATGCCTTCATTGCGATAGCTGCGGTTGATCTCGAAGACCTTTTCAAAGCCGCCCACGATCAGGCGTTTGAGGTAGAGCTCGGGCGCGATGCGCAGGTACATCTCCTGGTCGAGCGCATTGTGGTGGGTGATGAAGGGCTTGGCGTTGGCACCGCCGGGAATCGGGTGCAGCATCGGCGTTTCCACCTCCAAAAAGCCGTGCTCGACCATGAACTGGCGCATGCCGCTCACTGCCCGGCTGCGCGCCACAAAGCGCTGGCGGGCCTTCTCGTCGGTGATCAGGTCCACATAGCGCTGGCGGTACTTGAGCTCCTGGTCGGCCACGCCGTGGAATTTGTCGGGCAGGGGGCGCAGGCTCTTGGTCACCAGCCGTATGCTTTTGGCGTGCACCGACAGTTCGCCGGTCTTGGTCTTGAACAGGGTGCCGGCAGCGGCCACGATGTCGCCCAGGTCCCAGTGTTTGAAGGCTTCGTGCGTACCTTCACCGACTCCGTCATTGCTCACATAAATCTGGATGCGCCCGCCCGAGGGGCCCAGCGATGCGTCCTGGAGGGTGGCAAAGCTGGCCTTGCCCATGACCCGCTTGAGCATCATGCGGCCGGCCACGCTCACCTCGATGGCCTTTTCTTGCAGCTCCTCCTTGGTCAGCGCGTCGTACTGGGCCAACAGATCGGCCGCGCGGTGCTCGGGCTTGACGTCGTTGGGGAAAGCAATGCCTTGCTGGCGCAAGGCGGCGAGCTTGTCGCGGCGCTCGGCCATCAGTTGGTTGTCGTCGGCGGCGTGGGGGCTGTGTTCGGTGGTGGACATGGGGCCGGTCGGCACGCCCGGAAAGCGCGCGGTGTTGCAGGTCGTGGCCGCAGGCGCTGTGCCTGTCGAAGGCGGCGTGCTTGAGGCCAAACGCGCGATTTTAAGGCTCAGGACCAGCCGCTGCGTTCGAGCAGGTCGCCCACCAGTTCCAGGCGAACCAGCGGGTTGTCCAGCGTCATGAGCTGCTGCTTCATCTCGACCGGCAGGGGCAGCAGTTCACACCAGCGGTTGGCCACCCAGCTGCAGTCATCAAACTGGTAGGGGGCAAGCAGCGGCATCTGATCGGCCGGCACCTGTTTGTCCTGCAGTTGCTGCAAGAGCCGGCGCAGCATCTGCACGATGTTTTGCAGGTCGGGCGGAATCGGCACCTGGGCGTCGGCGGGCAGCAGTTCGGCGTCGGCCACCCACAGGCCGTGGCGCAGCTTCTCGCTGCGCTGCACGGCAAAGCGCTGCTCACCCTGACAGCGGATGATCAGCAGCCCGGCCTGGGGCGAGCTCAGCTCGATGATGCGCGCCAGCGTGCCGACCCGGTTAAAACGCTCACCGCCGCCGCCAGCCTGCAAGACCTGCGAGCGTTCTGTCAGGCTGACCACACCAAAGGGTGTGCTGCTTTGGTGGCAGCGCTTGATCATGTCCAGGTAGCGCACCTCGAAGATGCGCAAGGGCAGCAAGCCGTGCGGAAACAGCACCGTGTCGAGTGGAAACAGGGGCAGCTCAAGAATGTTCATGGCAGCGCTCATGTCCCTATCATCCCATGCACGGCTTATCCCACCGCCACGCGCGGGTAGCGTTTTTGCAGCCCGGCAAACACCAGGGCGCCGCCCAGCAGCGCGGCGGTGGCCACCCACAGCGCCAGGTCAAAGCCGCGCGCCGGCTCGGTGTAGCGCAGCAACTGAGCCACCAGCAGCGGGCCCAGCACCTGGCCCAGCCCGTAGGTGGCCGTCAGCAAGCCCATGAAGCTCGCTGCGGTGCCGCCGCGCAGGCGCCTGGCCTCCTGCATCGCAAAAAAGCTCATCGCGGTAAAGGGCAGGCCCAGCGCATAGCTGCCCAGTACAAAGCCGGGTACGCTGGGGCTGAGCTGGCTCAGGCCGAGGCCGGCAGCCTGGATCAAAAAACCGATCCACAGCAGCCGGCGCTTGTCCAGGTGTCCGGGCAGCCGGGTCGACAGCAGCGCGCCGGTGAACACGCCGGCACCAAACACCGGCCAGAACAAATCGAGCCAGACCGAGCCAGGCAGAAACTGCCGGGCGATCACCGGCAAAAAAGTGGCGCTGATGATGTAGCCAAAGCCAGCCAGGCCGTAGCCGATCACCGTCAAGGCCTGCTCGCTCAAGGGGTGAGCGGGCGCAGCGGCTGCTTGGCCTGCGCCCTGCCAGCGGCTCAGGCGCTCCAGATGGGCCTGCGGCCCGCCCAAGGTCGGCCAGGCCAGCGCTGTGCCCAGCGCCGCCAGCAAGGCCATGGACAGCCAGGCCCAGCTGGCAGGCCAGCCCTGGGCCACCATGGGGCTGACCGCCAGCCCGCTGATCACAATGCCGGCCCCAGGTCCGGCGTAAATGGCGCCAGCCCATTGCGGCCGGCCCAGGCGGCCCAGTTGCGACAAGCACCAGCCCGAGGTGTAGACGAAAACCAGGGCACTGGCCAGGCCCGCGCCAAAACGCAACCAGGCCCAGCTCCAGCTCAACGGTGCCTGCATGGCCCAGGTCAGCACGATGGTGGCCAGCAGGCCCAGGCGGATCAGCTGCGCAAAGCTCGGCGCGAGCTGCCAGCCCAGGCGGGCCCACAGCCAGGGCTGCAGGGCGCAGGCCAGCGCGCCGATGAGATAGCCCAGGTAGTTGCTGCTGGCCAGCCAACTGGCCTGTTGCAGGGTGAGCAGCCCGTCGTGCAGCATCATGGGCATGATGGGCGTGAAGGCAAAGCGCCCCAGGCCCATGGCCACGGCCAGGCATACCAGGCCCGTCAGGGCGATGCGCAGGGCCTGCCCTCGCTCGTTCGCAGCCAGGTTCAAGGTCGCAGGCCTATGAAACCGCCCAGGCGGACGCGCGATGGGGTGTACACGCTCACGGGCAGACTCCGAACGTGATGTTCATGCGCTGCAGATAGCGACGGTAGGCCACGCACAGGCGGTCCACAGGGGTGTGCAGTTCGCTGCGCGCACCGAGGGGCAGCCGCTTGGGCTGCTGCGACTCGAGTACTGGCTGGTCCTGGCAAAAGATGGTGTGCTGAAAGGCGGCCAGGGCTTCATCGCTGCTGTCATGGTCGGCCACGGCCAGCCTGAACCACACCCGGCAGCTCTCTGGGCTGATGGGGCAGATGAACAGGCCTATGGCTTCACGCCAATCGGCGATGCGGGTGCTGCCCGCCTCGGGCACCTTGGTCAGGACGGCGCTGTAGGGGCTGTGGACCTCATAGCTGTATTCGACCTGCGCTGCGCCGGTGGCGTGCAGGCTCGAGCGCGGCTGCCACGCACGGCAGCCGGTGGCTTTGAGGCTGGTGGGCGTCTCCAGCACCTCATAGGGCTCGATCTCGGGATGCGCCGCGGCGCCCAGCCAGCCTTCATGGATGAAGCTGAAGTGCGCCATATCGAGAAAGTTCTCCACCACCCGGGGCGCGCTGGTGGCCACATCGTAGGGGCCGCAGTTGAGCAGGCGCAGGCCGCTGTCGGCAGCGGGGAAGGCTGGAATCGGCGCGGCCTGTTCGGCCGCATCGAGCCGCACCCAAAGCAGGCCGTGCTGCTCCTGCACCTCAAAGGCCTGGACGCAATAGCCGGCTGGCGGTTTGAGCTCAGGCAGGGCCGGGATGCGCTGGCACTGCCCGTGGGGGTCAAACTGCCAGCCGTGATAGGGGCACTCCAGGCGGTCTTGCCTGACCTGGCCGAGCGAGAGCTGCGCGCCACGGTGCGGGCAGCGGTCCACCCAGGCATGGGGCGCCCCGGCGCTGTCCCGCCAGAGCACCAGATCCTGCTCGAGCAGGCGCACTGCCAAAGGCGCGCTCTGCAGCTCACTGTGCAGGGCCACCGGATGCCACAAACCACGTTCAAACATGGGAGAGATCATCGCTGAAAAAGTGCGCGCTGGCCGGGCTCAGGGTCCCGCAGCGGACGATTCAAGATATGCACGGGCTGGGCCACGCCGACGAAAAAAAAGGCTGCCCGCAGGCAGCCTTTTTTCTCAGCAGGTTCGGACTTACTTGCCGGCCGGCACTTTGCCTTCCACGCCTTTGACGTAGAACTTGATGCCGCCCATGAAGTTGTCATCGGCCACTTCATCCTTCTTGAGCACTTCCTTGCCGTCCTGGCCCAGGATCGGGCCTTTCCAGATGGAGAAGCTGCCATCCTTGAGGCCAGCCTTGATCTTTTCGACCTTCTCCTTGGTCTCGGCCGGCACCTTGTCAGAGATGGACACGATGTCGATCGAGCCTTCTTTCACGCCCCACCAGACTTTGCTGTTGCCGGCCCACTTGCCCTCGAGCGCGTCGCGGGTGGCCTTGATGTAGTACGGGCTCCAGTTGATGATGGCCGAGGCCAGGTGGGCTTCGGGGGCGTAGGCGGTCATGTCGCTGTCCCAGCCAAAGGCGAACTTCTTGTTCTTGCCGGCCGTTTGCAGCACAGCCGAGGAGTCGGTGTTCTGGAACAGCACGTCAGCGCCCTGGTTGATCAGGCTCTGAGCCGCTTCGCTTTCCTTGGGCGGATTGAACCAGTCGTTGACCCAGACGACCTTGGTCTTGATCTTGGGGTTGGAGCTTTGCGCGCCCATGGTGAAGCTGTTGATGTTGCGGATCACCTCAGGGATCGGCACCGAAGCCACCACGCCCAAGGTGCCCGACTTGGTCATCTTGCCAGCGATCACACCGGCCATGTAGGCGCCTTCGTAGGTGCGGCTGTCATAGGTGCGCATGTTGTCGGCCTGTTTGTAGCCGGTGGCATGCTCGAACTTGACGTCCTTGAAATCGGCCGCGACCTTGAGCATGGGCTCCATGTAGCCAAAGGTGGTGCCGAAGATCAGCTTGTTGCCTTGCGTGGCCATGTCGCGGATCACCCGCTCGGCGTCTGCGCTCTCGGGCACCTTCTCGACGAAGCTGGTGGCGACCTTGTCGCCGAATTCTTTTTCAATCGCCTTGCGGGCGTTGTCATGTGCAAAGGTCCAGCCGCCATCGCCCACCGGGCCGACATAGGCAAAGGCGATCTTCAGCGGCTCAACCTTGGCCGGCGCGGCGGCCTTGGGCTCTTCTTTCTTGCCGCAGCCGACCAGCACGGCCGCAGCCACGGTGCTCAGGACCGCCAATTTGAGGACGGAGCGCTTGGACACAAATGTCATGGAAATTCCTTTGTTGAGGGGGTGAAACTACAGAAGGGCAAGGGTGAAAGTCAAGGGCGAATTATGAACCGGGATGAAAGGGCTTACCCAGGGAGGCGGGCATGTTGACCCGGATCCAGGCCGGGTTGCGCGAGATCAGCACCAGCACCACGATGGTGGCGACATAGGGCAGGGCGGTCAGCCATTCACTGGCAATTTGAACCCCCGCGCTTTGAAGATGAAATTGGAGCATGGTCAATCCGCCGAACAGATAGGCGCCAAGCAAGACTCGGGCCGGCCGCCAGGTCGCAAAGGTGGTCAAGGCCAGGGCGATCCAGCCGCGGCCAGCGACCATGCCCTCGACCCACAGAGGGGTGTAGACCAGTGACAGATAGGCCCCCGCCAGGCCGCACAGGGCGCCCCCTGCAATGACCGCCAGCAGGCGGATGCGGCGCACCGGGTAGCCCAGGGCATGGGCTGAGGCGGGCGATTCACCGACGGCGCGCAGCACCAAGCCTGTGCGGCTTTTGTCCAGCAGCCAGATCAGTGCACCAACCAGGATCATGGTCAGGTAGACCAGCGGGTGGTGCTGGAACAGGGCCGGCCCCAGCCAGGGGATGTCGCCCAGCACCGGCCAGTGGTAGGACACGCGCTCGGGCAACTTCTCCTGCACATAGGCGATGCCCACAAAGGCGGAAAAACCCACCCCGAACAGGCTCAGAGCCAGGCCGGTGGCGTATTGATTGGTGCCCAGCCAGATGACCAGCAGGCCAAAGACAGCGGCCAGCAGCGCGCCCGCGCCCATGCCGGCAACAAAGCCGAGCAGATCGCTGCCGGTGTGCACCACCGCAGCGAAACCGGCGATGGCCGCGCACAGCATCATGCCCTCGGCGCCGAGGTTAACCACGCCGGCCTTCTCATTGATCAGCAGGCCCAGCGCGGCCAGGGCCAGCACCGTGCCCGCATTCAGAGTGGCTGCCAGCAGCAGCGCGTAGGTTTCCATCAGTTCGCTCCCCGAGTCTGCCAGCGCAGGCGGTAGCTCACCAAGGTGTCGCAGGCCAGCAGGCAAAAAAGCAGCAAGCCCTGGAACACGCCGGTGATTGAGCGCGCCAGCCCCATGCGCGACTGGGCCAACTCGCCGCCGATGTAGAACATGCTCATCAAGATGGCCGACAGCACCATGCCGCCCGGGTGCAGGCGTCCGACGAAGGCGACGATGATCGCGGCAAAACCGTAACCGGCTGGAATGTAGGGGGTGAGCTGACCGATCGGGCCGGCCACCTCCAGCGCGCCGGCCAAGCCCGCGGTGCCGCCTGAAATCAGCAAGGCCACCCACAGCGCCCGCCGCGATGAAAAACCGGCATAGCGGGCAGCCGCTGGCGCCAGGCCGCCGACCTGCTGAGCAAATCCCGCCCGGGTTCGAAACAGATAAACCCACAAAATCGCGGCCCCGGCCAGGGCCAGCAGCAGACCTATGCTGGCGCGCGAGCCGCTCATCAGGCGCGGGATCTTGGTGATCGCCTCGAAGTTCTTGCTTTGCGGAAAGTTGTAGCCACCCGGATCCTTCCACGGGCCATGCACCAGAAATGTCAGCACCATGATGGCTACGTAAACCAGCATCAGGCTGACCAGGATTTCGTTGGCGTTGAAGCGATCGCGCAGCCAGGCGGTGATGCCGGCCCAGGCCATGCCGCCCAGCGCCCCGGCCAGCAGCAGGGCCGGCACGATCCAGGCGCCGGTGTCCTTGTCGGCCAGCAGCGCCACGCCGCCGGCGCAGACCGCACCGATCACGAACTGACCTTCGGCGCCGATGTTCCACACATTGGAGCGAAAACACACCGCCAGCCCCAGGGCAATGAGCAGCAGCGGCGTGGCCTTGACCATCAGCTCACCGATGGCATAGGTGGATTTGAGCGGCTCCCAAAAGAACATCTGCAGGCCGCGCACCGGGTCCTTGCCCAGCGCCACGAACAAAAGCACCCCCAGGCTGACGGTCAGCGCAATGGCCAGCAGCGGCGAGGCATAGGTCCACAGGCTGGAGGCCTGCGCCCTGGGTTCAAGCCTGAGCATGGCCGGCCTCCTCGTGGACTGCATCGGGCCACAGGCCGCTCATCCATTCACCGATGCGCTCGACGCTGGCCTGCGCCCGCTCCAGCGGGGGCGATAGGCGGCCCTTGGCAATCACATGCAGGCGGTCGCAGATCTCGAACAGCTCGTCGAGCTCCTCGCTGACCACCAGCACCGCACAGCCGGCATCGCGCAGCGCCAGAATTTCGCCGCGAATCTGCGCTGCAGCCCCCACGTCCACGCCCCAGGTCGGTTGCGAGACGATGAGCAACTGCGGCTTGGCTTCAATCTCGCGCCCGACAATGAACTTTTGCAGGTTACCGCCAGACAGTGACTGCGCCAGCGCCTGCGGCCCGCCGGCTTTGACCCGAAAGCGATCAATCAGTCCACGTGCCTGCTCGGCCAGAGCAGCGCTGCGTATCCAGCCGCCCGGTCCCAGCGACTCGCTGCGCGTCAGCAGCAGGTTGTGCGCCAGGCTCATTGAGGGCACGGCGCCGCGTCCCAGCCTTTCTTCGGGCACGAAATGCAGGCCCAGCCGGCGCCGGCCGCCCGGGCCCATGCCGGTCATGTTCTGACCCTGCAGCAGCAGCCGCCCACCCGGTTCGGGCGCGCGCTCGTCCTCGCCCGACAGAGCCCACATCAACTCGCGCTGGCCATTGCCCGACACCCCGGCGATGCCCAGCACCTCGCCGCTGCGCACCTGCAGACTGATGCGCTCGAGGTCCACCCCGAAAGGCTCAGCCCGAGGCAAGCTCAGGCCCTGCACCTCAAGCACCGCGGCGCCTGGTTGCCGGGGCTTGAGGTTCAGGGCCGGCGGCTCGGCGCCAATCATCATGCGGCTCAGGGATGCGTTGGACTCTTCCCGGGGGTCACACAGCCCGGTCACCTGGCCGCCGCGCAGCACGGTGCAGGCCGTGCACAGGGCGCGGATCTCATGGAGCTTGTGGCTGATGTAGAGCAGGCTGCAGCCCTGGCTGACCAGCAGGCGCAGCACCTCGAACAAGGTCTCGACCGCCTGCGGCGTGAGCACCGAGGTCGGCTCGTCGAGGATCAGCAGTTGCGGCTCGCCGAGCAGGGCGCGGATGATTTCCACCCGCTGCATCTCGCCCACGCTCAGCGTGTGTACCGGCCGCTCGGGCTCGATCTGCAGGCCGTATTCGCGGGCCTTGTTGCGTACCCGCTCTGTCACCTCGGCCAGCGAGAGTGACTTGTCCAGGCCCAGCCAGACGTTTTCGGCCACCGTCAGCGTGTCGAACAGGCTGAAATGCTGGAACACCATGCTGA
>JBAXEN010000165.1:0-9166 GCA_037140415.1 Betaproteobacteria bacterium
GGCGCATTGCCGCCGAAGAGATAGGTATTGCCTTGATAGGCGGCGTAGACGGACGTAGTCTCGCTCATGATTCGCTGACCTCCGCTCCCCTGCAGGGAACATTAGTTGGTTAAAAACACCTTCCGCGACACGGCTGAACCGGTTGGCGGATGCGACAGTGGCTTGGGAAGGACCTGAAAAAGACACCTAGCAAAGCCGCATTGTAGCGAGGCCAGCTTGACGCGGGGATGACGCATGGACGGCCCATCAAGATAGCGCAACCATTAGCCCCCAGTGACGACTCCAGAGCCGAAGCGCTGCGGCCCAAAAGACGGAGCCGGCCAGACGCCAGAGACTGGGGCGGTCAATGGGCCAAACGCTGGCGGATCTGCTCCAGCGCCGACGGGTCGTCCAGCGTGGTCAGGTCGCCGGGATCGCGCCCTTCGCACACGGCCTGGATAGCCCGGCGCAGCAATTTGCCGCTGCGGGTCTTGGGCAGCACCGTGACAAAGCGCACACGCGCCGGCCGAGCCACCGCACCCAGATCGCCGTCCACACGCTTCATGATCTCGCCCTCGAGCTTCATCGAGGCCTGGGCATCGCCGATCAGGCTGGCATCCTTGAGTACCGCAAAAGCCATAGCCACCTGGCCTTTGAGCTGATCGGCCACGCCCACCACCGCCACCTCGGCCACCATCGGATGGCCGGAAATGCTCTCTTCAATCTCGCGGGTGCCTAGGCGGTGACCGGCGACGTTGATGACATCGTCGGTGCGGCCCAGGATAAAGAAGTAGCCGTCGGCATCGCGGATGCCCCAGTCAAAGGTGCTGTAGACCATCTTGCCCGGCACACTCTGCCAATAGGTCTTCACATAGCGCGCGTCATCGCGCCAGACGGTCTGCATGAAGCCCGGCGGGGTCGGTCCCTCAATGCAGACCACGCCTTTCTGATTGGGCTCGGTCAGCTCTTGGCCGGTGGACTCATGCAAGAGCTTGACCTTGTATCCGTACATGGCAATGCCGGGACTGCCAAAGCGCGGCTCTTTGCGCTCGACCGCATTGGCCAGCGTCAGGATGGGCCAGCCGGACTCGGTCTGCCAGTAGTTGTCGATGATGGGTACGTTCAGGCCCTCGCTGATCCAGCGCGCCGTGGGCTCGTCCAAGGGCTCGCCGGCCAGGAAGAGCGCGCGCAGTGAGCTCAGGTCGTGCTTTTTGAGCAGCGCTGGATCTTGCTTTTTGAGCACGCGCACGGCGGTGGGTGCGCTGAACATGGCGGTGACCCTGTACTTTTCCACCAGCTGCCACCAGATCGCGCCGTTGGGCTGCCCGTCCAAACCTTGCGTGGGCAGGCCTTCGTACATGATGGTGGCCATGCCGGCAATCAGCGGGCCGTAAACGATGTAGCTGTGGCCGACCACCCAGCCGATGTCACTGGTCGAGAAATAGGTCTCTCCGGCCCGACCGTCAAAGATGTGCTTCATCGAGGCCGCCAGCGCCACCGCGTAACCGCCGGTGTCGCGCTGCACGCCTTTAGGTTTGCCGGTGGTGCCACTGGTGTAGATGGTGTAGCTGATGTCGGTGCTGTCCATGGGCTCGCAGGCCACCTGGACGCTCAGGTGCTGCTCGCGCAGCTCGGCCCACAGGTGGTCGCGGCCGGCCACCCGATCCATGGGCGCCAGCCCGCGATCGGCCAGCAGCACCGCCTGCGGCTTGTGCGCGGACAGTCGGATCGCCTCATCCAGCAAAGGTTTGTAGGCAATAGCCTTACCGCCGCGCGAGCCGCCGTCGGCGCTGACGATGAGCTTGGGCTGGGCATCCTCAATGCGCGAGGCCAGTGAGCCGCTGGCAAAGCCGCCAAAGACCACACAATGGATCGCACCGATGCGGGCGCAGGCCAGCATCGCAAAAGCTGCCTCGGCGATCATGGGCATGTAAATCAGCACCCGGTCGCCCTTGGTCACGCCGAGCGAGCGCAACACAGCCGCCATACGCTGCACCTCGGCGTGCAGTTGCTCAAAGCTGTAAACCCGCTCGCTGCCAGTCTCGGTCGATACCGCAATCAGCGCGGCCTGCTGTGCGCGCTGCGCCAGGTGCCGGTCGACTGCGTTGTAGCAGAGATTGAGCTTGCCGCCCTCGAACCACTGCGCAAACGGTGGGTTGTCCCAGTTGCACACCCGCTGCGCTGGCGCGAACCAGTCGATCAGGCGGGCCTGCTCGGACCAGAAAGCATCAGCTTGCTCGATGGAGTGCCGGTAGAAGTCGGCGTAATTCTGGGCGGGCTGGCTCATCAACAGTCTCCGAAAGGAAAAATCAAATCTTGACGACGATACGCCCGCGCACCTGGCCGGCCATCAAGGCCTGGGCCTGGGCGATGGCCTGATCGAGAGAAATTTCGCTGGTCATGGCCTCAAGCTTGGCCTGGTCCAGATCACGAGCCAGCCGCTGCCAGGCCTGCTGGCGCCGTGCCAGCGGCGCCATGACGCTGTCGATGCCTATGAGGCTGATGCCGCGCAGGATGAAGGGCATGACGGTGGCCGGAAAATCCGCGCCCTGGGCCAGACCACAGGCTGCCACCACGCCGCCGTAACGGGTCTGGGCACAGGCATTGGCCAAGGTGTGCGAGCCCACCGCATCGACCACCGCCGCCCAACGCTCTTTTTGCAGCGGCTTGCCTGGGGCCGACAGGCCGGCACGATCGATCACGCTGGCCGCCCCCAGCTGCTGGAGATAGGCCTGCTGATCGCCCTTGCCAGTGGCCGCCACCACCGTGTGGCCCAGCCCCGCCAGCAAGGCCACAGCGATGCTGCCGACGCCGCCGGTGGCGCCGGTGACCAGCACCTCGCCATCGCCCGGCTTCAAACCGTGCTGCTCCAGCGCCATCACGCAGAGCATGGCGGTGTAACCGGCCGTGCCTATGGCCATGGCCTGGCGGGCGCTCAGGCCTGCCGGCAGCTTGACCAGCCACTGTCCCTGCAGGCTCGCTCGCTCGGCCAACAGGCCCCAGCGGGTCTCGCCCAGGCCCCAGCCGTTGTGGATGAAGCGCTCACCGGCCTGCCAATCGGGATGGGTGGACGACAGCACCACGCCGGCGCCATCGATGCCGGCCACCATCGGCCAGCTGCGCACCACCGGGCTTTTCTGGGTGATGGCCAGACCGTCTTTGTAATTGAGGGTGGAGTATTCCACCCGCGCCTGTACATCGCCGGGCGGCAATGCGGCCTCGTCGATATCCACCACGCCGGCGTTAAACACCTCATCTTGTTTGCTCAGCTGCAAGGCCTTGAACATGGCTTGTCTCCTCTGCTCCAGCAGATGAATTTTTCAAAAGTCCCGAACCGTGCGGCATTATCAGGAGGGGTCTTGCGGCAATCTGACGACCGGGCCGGCGCGCCTAGCGCCCGCCCGAGACATCGAGCAAGGCCATGGTGGTGTAGCTGGCCGCCTCCGAGAGCAGCCAGACAATGGCTTGCGCGACTTCCTCAGCCTGACCGCCGCGCTGCATGGGCACCTGATGCACCCGTTGTTTGACCCGATCGGGCTGGCCACCCGAGGCGTGGATCTCGGTCTCGATCAAGCCGGGCCGCACCGCGTTGACCCGGATGCCCTCAGAGGCAACTTCCTTGGCCAAACCGATGGTGAAGGCATCGATCGCCGCCTTGGCGGCCGCATAGTCCACATACTCACCCGGCGAACCCAGGCGGGCTGCCGCACTCGACAAATTGACGATGCTGCCACCAGCGCCGCCGTGGCGGGTGCTCATGCGCCGCACCGCCTCACGGGCACACAGAAAGCTGCCCAGCACATTGATATCGAACATGCGCCGCCAGCGCGCCCAATCCATCGCCTCCAGGCGGGCAGCCACATCCACCACGCCAGCGTTGTTGACCAGGCCGCTGACCGGCCCCCAGCGCTGGTCAATCTGCTCAAACATGCGCAGGACCTGCTCGGGCTGACCCACATCGGCCTGCACAGCCATGGCCTGGCCGCCTTGGTCGACAATGCGGTGCACCACCGCTTGAGCCGACGCCTCATCCCGGCTGTAGCCGACGGCGACCGCCCAGCCCTGAGCAGCGGCAATCTGGGCGGTGGCCGCGCCAATGCCCCGGCCGCCGCCTGTGACCAGCAAAATCCTGTCCATCGCCGCTCTCCTGAATGCAAAGTGATGAAACCGATTCTCAACCATTGCAACCGAGCCAGGCAGCTCACATGAGCGACCTCCAGCAAGCCAAAGACCTTTTCCTTCAGGGCGTCACCCTGTTTGAGAACGGGCAGTTCGAGGCGGCCCACGGTTGCTTCGAACAGGCCTTGGTGCTGGCCCCTGGCCGTCCCTCGGTGCTGCTCAACCTAGGCATCACCCGCATGCAACTGGGCCGCTGGCAGCAGGCGCTGGCCCCCCTGGAGGAAAGCCTGGCAAGCCAGCCCGATCAGCTCGACGGCTGGGTGGCCCTGGGCATGGTCCAAAACCGGCTGGGCCATTTGTCCCCAGCGCTTGAGGCCTACGTGCAGGTGCAGCGATTGGCGCCCGAGCAGGCCCTGGGCTGGGGCGAAGCCGCAAGCCTGCTGCGGGAAATGAATCGGCTGGACGAGGCGGCCGCCCACTACGAGCGGGCCCTGACGATCGCGCCCGACCACGAACTTTACAGCTACTACCTCAGCGCCCTGCGCGGGCAAGGCGGGCCGGAGCAAGCACCCCGGGCCTATGTGCAAAGTCTGTTCGAGCAATACGCCGATGACTTTGAGCCCCACCTGCTCGGGCCGCTGCAATACCGCGGCCACAGCCATCTGATCGCGCAGTTGCCGGCGCAGGTGCCCACGCAGTTCGCACGGGTGCTCGATCTGGGCTGCGGCACCGGCCTGTGCGGGCCGCTGATCCGGCCACGCGCAGGCGCGCTGTGGGGCATCGATCTGGCCCAGGGCATGATCGATCAGGCGCAAAAGCGGGGCGTCTACGACCATCTGCAACAGGCCGACGCCGCCCAATTCCTCGCCAACTGCAAGGAACCCTGGAACCTGGTGCTGGCCGCCGACGTGTTCATCTACATCGGCGCTCTGGAGCCGCTGTTTGAGCAACTGAGCCGACTCATGCCAGCGCAAAGCTGGCTGGCGTTTACGGCGGAATTGGACGAATCCGCAGGGGTTCACAATCGGCCGCGCCTCTTGCCCAGCCTGCGCTACGCCCACCCTCTGCGCTACCTGCAAGAGTGCGCCCAAGCCCACGGCTTTGACTGGCACAGCCACCATCAGGCGCCGCTGCGCCTGGACCAGGGCGAGCCCATGATGGCCCTGTACGCCTATCTGCAGCGACGCTGAGTGCTGCCCTTGCCCCCGGTCACCGGCAGGGCAGCGCTTAAAATCTGCGCATGCAAATGACCGCTCTTGAGCCCCGGCATTGGGTGCTGCTGACCTTTTTAGCCTCGGGTCTGTACATCCATCTGCGCGGTAATGTGCGCTTTGAACTCAAACGCATGCTGGACTTCACCATCGTGCTGGCGCCCATCAATGCGCTGATGTACTTGTTCTCGCGCGTGCCGAAAACGCCCTACCTCGATCCGGCCCGCTTTCCTGAGCTGCAGGTCTTGCAAGAGCACTGGCAGGAGATCCGCGAGGAAGCCCTGCGCCTGTCGGACGAGGGCGCCATCCGCGCCGCCAGCGGCTATAACGACATCGGGTTCAACTCCTTTTTTCGCACCGGCTGGACCCGCTTTTACCTGAGCTGGTACGGCAAGGACCTGCCCTCGTCGCAGGCGCTGGCACCACGCACGGTGGCTCTGCTCAAAGGTCTGCCCAGCGTGAAAGCGGCGATGTTCGCCTCGCTTCCGCCCGGGGCCCACCTGCAAAGGCACCGCGACCCGTATGCGGGCTCGCTGCGCTACCACCTGGGCCTGATCACGCCCGAGGACAAGGCGCATTGCTTCATCGAGGTCGACGGCGAGCGCTACAGCTGGAAAAACGGCGAAGCGGTGATGTTTGACGAAACCTACATCCACCACGCACACAACACCACCGACGGCCAAAGAATCATCCTGTTTTGCGACATTGAGCGACCGCTGGCTTTTGGTCCGGTCCGCCTGTTTAATCGCCTGTTTGCACGCCACGTGATGGCTGCCGCCTCCTCGCAAAACACTGAAGTCGAAAGCGTGGGGGGCATCAACCGGGTTTTCGGCCCAATCTACAAGGCCCGGCTGGCGGCCAAACGCCTGAAGGCGAGCAACAAGACGCTCTACTACGTCGTCAAATGGCTGCTGATCGCAGGCCTGCTGTGGGCCCTTTTCTGGTGACCTCGGTCCCTGATGGGCCTCTGGAACGCCCAGTTTCATAAATTGCTAGTTCTGTAACTCTAATTTACACAGGGGCTCACCACCGCGCAGGCTCTGGCCCTCAAAATACGCCAAGTCCGCGGGCTATAGTTCAAGTCTTGCCAAAAAAACAAGTAAATCGGGCGATAACTCATCGTCTGATCGCCTCGCCAGCCCTTTCTGATCATGATTTTCCAATACGGCCTTGAAAGCGCCCTGCCCGCCTTGGTGGCTGCAGGGATATCGCTGGCCGTCAGCTGGGTGCTGCTGCTGACCCAGAACTGGCATGCTCATCTGAGCCTCGATCAGGTTCACGGGGTGCAGAAATTTCATTCTCAGGCCACGCAGCGTGTCGGGGGCCTGCCGGTGCTGCTGGGTGTGCTGGTCTCCTGGCCTCTGATGCCGTTGAACTTGCAAACCTTGCTCACACCCGTGCTACTGGCGGCCATTCCAGCCTTCGGATCTGGCTTTATCGAAGATCTCACCAAATCAGTTGCGGTACGCACCCGGCTGCTGTGCACCATAGGCTCGGGCGTTCTTGCCAGTTTGCTGACTGGCTACTCCGTGGCCAACACCGGCGTGTGGGGACTGGACTGGCTGCTGGGTTTTAGCGTGATTTCATTGCTGTTTACCGCGCTGGCCGTCGGCACCATGGCCAACGCCATCAATATGATCGACGGCTTCAATGGCCTGTCGGCGGGCTCGCTCATCATCATGTTTGTAGGCATGGCCCTCATCGCCTCCGGTGCGGGTGACCAAGACCTGGTGCTGCTCAGCCTGGTGCTGGCTTCGGCAGTGTTCGGATTTGCCGTGCTCAACTGGCCCATGGGCAAGATCTTCCTGGGCGATGGCGGCGCCTACTTCGCGGGCTTTTGCCTCGGCTGGATCGGCATCATGTTGACCGCACGCAATCCCGGCGTATCGAGCTGGGCGCCCATCATGGTCTGCGCCTACCCGGTGCTGGAGCTGTTTTTCAGCATCGCCAGGCGCCGCCAGCGGCGCCACAACCCTGGCGATGCAGATCGACTGCATCTGCACAGCCTGGTACGTCGGCGGGTGACCGCCTTCTGGTTCAGGCGCGCCACACCCTTGGGCATGAATTCGATGACCGGCGTCTTGATGTGGCCAGCCAGCCTGCTGTGCACCGCCTGGGCGGTGGCTTTTGCCAGCGATTCCACCCTGCTCTTGGCCGGCCTCATCGCAAGTGGGCTGCTGTATCGGCTCACCTACCAGACCCTGGTGCGATTCAAGTGGGGCAGCAAGCGCTGCCCGCTGGCGGGCCGCGCTTAAAGTCATCCATACAACAAGCGATGGGGCCAGCCCGGTCAGGGCAAGCGGCGCCACCTCCTCAAGCTCAACCAGATCCCCAGCACCCGTGATGCTCAGGCGTCTTCGTGGCTAGGCGCTCCAGCCTCATGGCTTTCCCCGGTGGCCTGATGCCGAGCCTGTGAGCGCAGCACGCGCTTTTCCTGGAAATTGAGGCTGCGGCCGATCGCATTTTTCGCCCGCAGCAACAACTCTCTGTCCACCTCGGGCGGCAAGCCGCGCTGGCCGGGAAGCTCCTCGCGCAAAGAGTCTCGGTCGTCCTCCACCAGGTCGTCCCACCACGCCTGAACCACAGCCTGAAGTCTGGCATCCAAGTCGGCACTGACCGGACCATCGGCGGGCACCTGCGAGCGGGCCGACAAGGCTTGTGCCAATTCGGAGGAGCGAAGAACGATTCGACGATCAGCCTCACGCAGCAAGCGCGCCCAACTCGGATCTTGCTGCATCAGGCGCGGCATCGACTGGGTCCGCTCATCGGCCACCAGGCAGACCGTCACGCCGGCAAGCTTGGCCGCATCGATGACGGTCATCAGACGATCGTCGTCACTGGCAATGCACAAGGTGTCGATCCGGCCCCCGGCCACCAGGGCCTGCAGGTCAGCGGTCATCTGCCGCACCAATGCAACGCCATCGGTATCGGCACTGGAGAGCACGCGCAGCGTCTGGTCATCGTGCACCGCCTGGTCATCTTGCACCGCATACCAATAGGTGCGCAACAAGGTGCCGCGCAGGCCATGACGTTGCAGAAGATGACGCAGCAATTCGTTCCAGCCGTCTCGCGCCAAGGGGCCTTGGGCCTGACCCTCGCCTTCATCCTGCCGCGTTAGCCAACGCAAATAACGGGCATCGACCAAGGCCACGGTCAGGCCTTCAGCAGGAGCAGATCGGTGAAAGGGTTTTTCGGGGTAGTTCATGAAGACAGTGGCAACCAGGTAGCTCAGCCTCCGGCGGCGGCGAAAAATAGGGCCGGAAAAAGAAAGGACCTAAGAGCGGTCCTCGGGCCCATTTTAGGGGCCCGGAGACGCAAGCAGCAAGCGCGGCGGCAAAGTCTTACAGGTCGACCGACGCTCAGGGCACTGCCTGTAAAGCCGCAGGGTGGACCGGCAAGCTCACCGGCCGGCTGATCAGCTCAATCAGCACCATGGCGCGGGCCTGTCCGTCGCTGAGCTCAAAGATGCCCTCCACACCGGCAAACGCTCCCTCGGTGATCAACACCTTCTGGCCTGGCTCAAACAGGCGCTGCGCCAGCCCCACTTGCGCCTCCTGTTGGCGCAAGCTGTCAATCAGAGCATCGTCGACACGGGCTGGCTCGGTCCCAAATCGCACCAAACGAGCAACTCCGCGCGTCGAATGGATGGGTGCCCAACTGCGCGCCTTGCTGTCGGTATCGAGCTGAACAAACAGGTAACGGGTAAACAAGGGTTCATCGACGACGGTGATGACACCGCGACGAATTTTTTCAATTCGCAACAAAGGCAAATAGCAGACAAAGTCTTGCCGGTGCAGGTTCTCCAGCGCCACCTTTTCCTGGCGCGGCTTGCTGTGGACGAGGTACCAGTTCAAGGG
>JBAXEN010000166.1:0-9139 GCA_037140415.1 Betaproteobacteria bacterium
ACTGCGCAAAGAGCGCCCGGGCTGTACGCCGGGCATGTTTGGGGCGCCGCGCATCGGCCTGGAGCGCCTGCACCAGCGTCTCCTCGAATGCCCCCAACTTCGTAGGACCATTTCCTCGCTGGTACTTGGGAGCTTGGTCGCCAGGGGCCTGCAGCCACTTCTTGATCGTGTTGCGCGACAGCCCCGTGCGCCTCGCAATCTCGCTGTTGGAGAGTTGCTCGCGCAACTTCATGCGCCTGACCTTGCCTATCATTTCCATGGTGATCACCTTCTTGTCTCTCCTGCTGAAAATTTCAGCAGGCAAGTGGAACACCCTGGTCAATTTTGAGTCGGCATCAACTCGGTTAAGTGGTCAGTTTTCGGTCGGCGTCAACACCCCTTGTCAAACAAATGATCGACATGAGGGGATAAAAGTAGCCCGTTGTGGCCGTCAAGCCTCTCGCGGTTATCGCTGTCAACCCAAGGCTTGATATGACTGGCCCTTAGAAATCGCCGGTCAGTTACCCCGGTGATCCTGCAATAAGGCTCAATCAGTTCCACGCGGGACCTGAAGAGCCCCTGTCCTATGCGGGCGTTCACCAATTGCTGCTGGACGGTTTCTTGTACGCTTGGATCAGAAAGAACCCGCTGAACGTCCCGCAGAGGGTTAGGCTCGGGTACGGTGGACCGCGCAATCTCCTCAGCCTGCCCGGCTAAGAGGCGGTAGATGATCGCCCCCAGATCGTCGGGGACGGGCGCCAGGTAGACGCCTTGCAGCCCATTGCCGTTCGCCTGAAGCGGGGAGTACTTGTCCGGCAGAGTAGGGCCAATGAGGTCCATGTGGTCCTTTGGCCGGACAGGATGTCTAAGTTCTGTGAATCGAACGGGCAGGTACCACCCTTCATCGCTCCAGTTGGCGCCGGCAGAACCGAACTCTGGGGGCTTGGGCGCTGATGAGCACTCTCCGGTCACAACGCCGACAGCCTTGATCAAGGTGTCGCTGAAGGAAAAAACGACGTCCCCCGCAGCAGTCTCGGTCATCGAGTCGTAGAAACGATTGCGCCGGCCATCCCTATTGGCCTTTGGCGACCAGAGATAGCCGCCACCAACCTCATATCGGTAAGTCTGATTTTGATTAACCCACCAGATTTGCATGAGTGATCAGCGGTTCAAAAAATGCTGGAGAACAACCCCGGCTGGACATTTAACGAGTTCGCCTGAACACAAAGTCACCCACAAGGCTCGAGTTGTCCCACGGCACTTGATCATTGTTGGTCTCTTCGATCACCATGCGCCGCACTTCCTTGAACATCAACTCAATAGGCATGTCTGGGCTCTGAATCGCGCGAAGAAGGCTTTTGGTAAACGGGCTATTCCTTTCATCTTTAGCGCCATCGATTGCAACCTTACCCGGGGCCGTCGAGAAAGCAATGAAAGTTCCGGTAGGAGCATCCATTCGAGCCAATCCCCGGCTGGAAGAGCGCCAACTGCGAACCAATTCGTTGTTCCTGCTCGCATCGAGGATCACAATGTTGACGCGCTGCCGGTTACCTGTCTTTATCCCCTCCAACATGTCAAGCCAGCGACTGGCGTCATACGCCTGGTCCTCCAACTCATATTCATGTTTCATTTCAGCACCCACGGGTATAACGTAGTTGCGCCCCTTTGCCTCTATCCCGTGCCCAGCAAAAAAGATCAAGGCCACGTCGCTTGACGTGGCAGCGTCCGCAAATTGCCGGGTCGCATTGCGCATCTGAGCAAGCGTCGCGTCGCGTAGCAGCGTGGTCTCAAATCCCATGGCCCGGAGAGTTGCCGCAACGTCGGTCGCGTCATTCACGGGATTGGCAAGCGGTTGATTCGTGTAGGCCGCATTGCCGACCACGAGAGCGACACGGCGCTCTTGTCTAGGGGCCACAGGCCGGGCGGATTGTGGACGATCTCTGTCCCTCGCCTCTGCCATGAGCCTGTCCCGCTCTCGAGCCTGGGCAGCCAATCTCTCCTCGAGTTCACGCTGCCGGGACTTAGCCGCATCGGCCGCTACCGCAGGCTGCGCCGGCTGATCAATTTTCAAACGATTCCGCTGTCTGTGAATTGAATCGAGTCCCGGCGTGACAGCATGCAGGATTTCTTGATTATTGGGCCCGATGAAAAGTCTGGCCTCGATAGTTTTGCTCACGCCCGGGGCCAAAGGCTCTATCGGCGCAATCATGCCCACCGAGTACAAATTGGTGTCGACCTTGTGCATGAAGACCTCGCGCTGCACCCCTTGGCCGAGCAGCCAGGCCGAAGCAAAGTAGTGCTGCACCATGGCCACATAGCCATTGTCCGTTTGCTTTTCATGCTCTATCTTGTTTTTTTCGATGTCGCTAAATTCAACCTTCTGGTATTTCTTGGCCTCGGTATAGACGGCGGGGCCGGTGAAGGTGGAGTAAATCCCCGACTCGCCTTCGGGCTTGTTACCATCGCGCACAAGCTGGAGATAAAGCTGCGCCGTCTTGCTGTTGGCGCTCGTGTTGATCAGCTCGTGACGTACCGTGATGTCGTAAGCGCCCCGCTTGAGCACATAGGTCTTGATCCACTGCAAGCCGCCTACTTCGGGCGACTCAAAGCGTAGCTCCAGGCTGTCCTGCCCGGCTTTGAGCTCGCGCTCACCAGGGACCAGCGTCATGGTGGTCTTGTGGTTGGGCAAAGACGTCCCCGCCGCGCCGATCCAGCCGCTTTGGGCCAGGTAGACGCGCTCCTTGCTTTCGTCAAAAAGCACGAAGCCTTTGTCGCGCGCCTTGGCAGCGGGGTATTTGAGAAAAGTCGAGTGCACGAGTGAGCCACCCTCGATGTCAAAACGCAGGCGCAGGACGTCGGTCGTAACCTCAGCACTTACCAACCGTCCGCGCTCCCATCGCCCTTGCTGGCGGACAACGCCACTAACTGCGTATTCAGTTCCGGCTCCATGTGGATTGTCATCCATGAAGCCCCCAACATACCTTACCCCATCAGGCCATGTGTAGGTACCCTGACCGTTGAACTTGTTGTCTCTGAACTCCCCAACATACCTTTCGCCATTGGGATTCGTCAAAGTCCCTTTACCGTTGAGCCTATCTTCACTGAAACCACCGACGTACTTTGCGCCATTGGGCTTAGAAAAAGTACCATAGCCGTGGCGCTTGTTGTCTTTAAAACCACCGACGTACTTACTGCCATCGGGGGCCGTGTAGGTGCCTTGACCGCTGGCTTTGCCGTCCTTGAACTCACCGACGTACTTTGCGCCATCGGGGAAGGTGAAGGTACCAAAACAGTTGGGCCAATACGCCTTAACGTCTTTCGGACATGGCGGCAACGAAGACTGCGCCCATGCCGCCATAGGCAGCAGGCACAACAACAGGAAGCGGATCAGAGAGCGCATCAGCACAGTTTATTGCCGATCTGGAGAACATGAAAGACCCAGTGCAATAGTCGAACGAGCAGATTAGTGTGTATGGTGCTCTGTGGGTCCCATCCACAGAATTAGGGGGGTGGGGGATGAGTGGGGGGCACCCGTCAGAAAAATGAGACCCTACCGGGCCACCATAGACATGGTCCTCGGCAAAGACCAACGATGCCGCACCACATGCGCACACTACCTGATGTCAAGCGTTAGACAAAGATGCCCAGATTTTTTGATGATCTGTGCAAAACAGTGATTACTCGATGCTGAACGGCCTTGGCCCTAAGGCGGCGTGGGGGGGGGCGGTGGGGTCTTGGTTTGGTGAGAAAGCAGTACGGGGACTGGCGCTACGATTTCAAAGCTGAGGCCGAACTCGGCATGACCAAGCCGCGCACCATGCCGGTACTGTGTCGGCCTTCGATGGCACTCAACTTGTTCGGGCTTGGCCTAGCGCTCACCGCAGTAGGGTAGACGTACGTGTGGGGAAAAATGTGGGGAAAGGCGGCGAAAAGCCTGAGAACCCCAAGTAGCACTTGACATATTGGCGGAGACTGTGAGATTCGAACTCACGGACGGTTACCCGTCGGCAGTTTTCAAGACTGCTGGTTTAAACCACTCACCCAAGTCTCCTGAAGGTCGCGCCCTGGTCGCTGGCGCAGGCCGTAGTTTAGCCGGGCTGTGGGTCGTAGCGCAGGTGGGGGGCTCAGTCGGCCAGGCCGAGCCGGATGATGCCGTACATCGGCACCCCCCAGAAGGCGCGAAAGACCGGGCAGAGCCAGGCGGTGGCGGCGTCGTAGCCATCGAGCACGCTGTGCTCTGAAAGCAGGCGCAGGCGCGGGTGGGCCGCGGTGAAGTCGCTCATCTGGCGGGCGCCCCAGACAAACTGAGCCCCCGTGTGCGAGACCGAGGGGTGAATGGAAGCCCAGCCGGTGGCCATCCAGCTCAGGCTGTCGAAGACGATCTCCGAGCCTGCAGGCGCATGTTCGGCAAATTCATGCAGGATCTGGCGGACCTCTTCGGGTCGCAGGTACATCAGCACGCCTTCGAGCAGGACCAGCACCGCCGGTGCGTGCGGGCCTTGGGGCAGGCCGAGTGCTTGCCACCAATGGGGCTGTTTGAGGTCGACCACCGCGTTGCGGTGATGTTGCCCCAGGCCGGGCAGCAGGTTCTCGCGCAGCGCGACGACTTCGGGCAGGTCGGCATCCATCCACTGGTTATGGCCGCGGTCCAACCACTGAAAGTAGCACGACAAGCCGCAGCCCAGGTTGGCCGCCCAGCCGCGCGGGTTGCGGATGAAAAAGTCCAGCGCAAGCTGACGCAGGATGCGGGTGCGCGCGAGCACGCCGTAGACGCTCAGCGGGTCGCTCAGGTAGTCCTCGACCTCGACGTCGAGTTTGCTCAAAGCCGAGGCGGCGCAGCTGTCGTGCACCGCCATTTGCGCAAACAGCCGGTCGCCGTGGGCGCGGGCGGTCAGTGGGATCAAGAGGGTTTGTTCAACCGGCGATAGCGCACTGGCTGTCTGCTGCACCAGAGCGGCAGACAGCACAGTGGGGGTGGAGGGCTGAAAGGCCATAGACCATCATCGGGCTGTATGGCCGACCGTGCCCAGGCTGGGCGAGTGAAAGTTTGAAACAACGGAGCCCTGGGGTAAGCGCTATCGGCTGTCGGCGCCGCTCATCATCGTCTGGCAATGATCTCGGTGTGACCAGGTGCGTCAACCCCAGCTTCTCGTCAGTAGTTCGTCGAGGGCATCGCTGATGGCTTGACCTTGATCACTCAAAGTTGCAACGCAAGGACCCAGTTGCTCAATGGCGACCGACACCATGTCCAGTGGATGCAACACCAGGGTTTGCCCCTTGATCTTGAAAACCGGGTTCAGTCGGGTTGCTACCGTGGCTGAGCGCGCAAGCGCCGATCGCAAGACCAGTGGCACCACCACGCGTCGGCGGTAGGTGTCGAACAGCGACGACTGAACCACTACCACCATGGGCACTGTCTCGCGCATGGGCCCGGTGTTCAGATGAACATCAAACTGAGCCACGATGGTGCTCTAAAGTGTGCAATGCTCGTCGGCGTAGGAGCCTTTTGCGTCGTGCACGGCGTTCCAGTGTGAAGCAGCGGTTTGAGCCTGTAGGCGCTGCCGTTGATTTTGCAGCCGCTGTTGCCCGACATAGGCCTGCAGCAGCTCCTCGACCTTGGCCGACAGGTTGCCGCAGTAGCTGCGCGATTCCTGTACCAGTGCAGGATCGAGGGAGAGATTGACGGACTTTTTTTGAGAGGCCTGAGGTATTGGCATGGTGCATCCTTCCATGCGCATTCTATGCGCATGGGTTCCAATCTCGCTGGCCCGTCCGCGGCTGGGCCACAGGGCATACGGGTGGATG
This sequence comes from Betaproteobacteria bacterium, assembly GCA_037140415.1. Classification (GTDB taxonomy): domain Bacteria; phylum Pseudomonadota; class Gammaproteobacteria; order Burkholderiales; family Burkholderiaceae_C; genus Polaromonas. The sequence continues at coordinate 5,785 of JBAXEN010000166.1, forward strand.
GAAAGGCAGGTCGGCGCCTACATGCGGGGTCGGGTCGGTCTTGTGGATGACGAGCAGATCGCGCCGGGCCAGCGTGGTCTTGCGCGGGCGAAGCACATACATGGTGTCATGCCGCTGCATGCCAATTGACCCACTGCAAGCTCGGCACCCGCGCAAACTCACGCACATTGCGGTTCACCAGCGTGCCTTGGTAGCGCAGGGCGGTGGCGGCAATCAGCGTGTCGTGGGGGCCAATGGGCGTACCACTGGCCTGTAGATCAGCACGCAAGCGGGCAGCGATGGTGGCGCATTCGCTGGCAAACGGCAGCATCTGCATAGGGCGCAGCAGTTGCGCCAATGCTGCCAAGCGAGGCGCTGATGCCTCGGGTGGCAGGCGCTGTAAACCGCAGCGCAACTCATATTCCACGATGGTCGGCACGCCAAGCTCGGCGGGACGCAGCGCCTGGAGTTGAGGCACCACGGCTGGTCACCCCTGAAGTACTAGCTGATGGTGTTGCTGTCCAGCACCAGCATGCTCAAAACCCCAGCCTCGGCACGTCAGTGCCCAGGTCTGTGGTGCTGTCCATTTCCCGCAGGGGAAAGTCGGCAAACCGACCGGCCAGCACCAGACAGTCTTTTGGACATTCGTGAGCAGCGTATTTGCGAATGATGTCTGCCACCCATCGGCTCTTGGACAGGCCATGGGCCTTGGCCGCCTGGTCCACCAACGCTTGAGTGGCGTCGTCAAGGTACAAAGTGATTTGTGCCATGTGAAAACTCCTTGGGGTCCAGGGTGCAATCTTCAAGAAAGTATATGTTTAACTGTACTTTCATGGTCAGGTTCTAACCCTGGTTTAGGCTGCCCGCAGCATGCCTCGGGTCTCGATGAATTCAATCACCTGCTCGAGCCCGCTGAGCGTCTTGAGGTTGGTCATGACGAAGGGCTTGAGGCCCTTGGGCGTGCTGCGCATGCGCACCGTATCGGCCTCCATCACCTGCAGGTCGGCGCCGACATACGGCGCCAGGTCGGTCTTGTTAATGACGAACAGGTCGCTCTTGGTGATGCCGGGGCCGCCTTTGCGGGGAATCTTTTCGCCGGCGGCCACGTCGATGACGTAGATGGTCAGGTCGCTCAGCTCGGGGCTGAAGGTGGCGGCCAGGTTGTCGCCGCCGCTTTCTACGAAGACCACATCGGCGTCGGGGAACTGCTCGAGCATGCGGTCGATGGCTTCGAGGTTGATCGAGGCGTCTTCGCGGATGGCGGTGTGCGGGCAGCCGCCGGTCTCCACCCCCATGATGCGCTCAGCGTCCAGCGCGCCACTGACGGTCAGCAGGCGCTGGTCTTCCTTGGTGTAGATGTCATTGGTGATGGCCACCAGGTCGTAGCGCTCGCGCATGGCCTTGCAGAGCATCTCCAGCAGGGTGGTTTTGCCCGAGCCGACCGGCCCGCCTATGCCCACGCGCAGCGGGGGCAGGGTCTTGGTGCGTCCGGGGATATGGTGCAGCGTCATGGTGATGGAAGGTGGGTTCAGGAACGGAAGAGGCGGGAATACTGGGCCTCGTGGCGGCTCGACAGGATGGCCAGCATGGGGGTGAAGGCCTGGCGATCGTCGTCGCCGGTGGCCAGCGCCTGCTCGACCAGGTCGGGGATGGCCTGGGCCAGCCGGGCCAGGATGCGCTGTCCGGCGCTTTGGCCCAGGGGCACGGCCTTGATGGCCGCCTGCATCATGTTCTCGGCCCAGCCGAAGGCGCAGCTCAGCAGCACATCGCGGGCACTGGCGTTGCCGGGCGAGGCTGCCAGGGCAAAAGCCACGGGGTAGGTGGGTGGCAGCGCTGCGCATTCGGCCAGCGGCAGTGAGTCGGCGTGCTGATCGTGGCGCAGCCATTCGAGCAGGGAGCGGCCCATCTGCTGGCTCTGCTGGCGCAGCTCGCTGGTCTCGCGGGTCTGCAGCACCCAGTCGTTGAGCTCACGCACCCGCGCCAGATCGCGCTCGCGCCAGGCTTGCAGGGCCTGGGCCAGCACCGGCAGGTCGCTGCGCGCCTGGCTGAGCTGCAACTGCGCGAGCAGCCAGTCGCTGGCCTGGGCCTCGTCGGTGACCAGTGCGGCATCGACTGCCGCCTCCAGACCTTCCGAATAGGAAAAGCCGCCCACCGGCAGGGCCGGCGAGGCCAGCCAAATCAGCCGCAGCAGGCTGGGGGCTGGCAGCGCAGACGGGGCTGGGGTGCTCAAGGGTGGTCGTGCCCGCAGCCGGGGCCGTGGACATGACCGGCGGCAGGCTTTGGGGTATCGGCTGGGGCGTGGGTGTGGTCATGCCCGTGGCTGTGTCCATGGTCATGGGCGTGGTCATGCCCATGCCCATGACTGTGACCCTGCCCGCCGGCGGCATAGGCGCCGCCTTCGGGCTCAAAGCCTTCGGTCACTTCATGGACGATCAGGTGCATGGCGCGCAGCATGTCGGCCAGCACATGGTCGGGCTCGATCTTGAGGTGGTCGCTCTTGAGTTCGATCTGCACATGCCGGTTGCCGAGGTGGTAGGCAGCGCGCACCAAGTCAAAGGAGCTGCCGTGCTGGGGGCAAGGGGTGATGCGCAGCACCGCCTGCGGCGCTGCGATCACACGGATCAGCGAGCCGTCGGCGGCCACCAGCACATCGCCGCCGCGCACGGCGGTGCCACGCGGCAAAAACACGCCCAGGCTGCGGCCTTGAGAGTCGGTGGCGTCAAAGCGGCTTTTCTGGCGCACATCCCAGTCAAGCTCGACGGTGGCGGCACGTTTGATCAACACGGGTGCGAGGCCCGCGCCTTGGGCGATGAGTTTGGAGACTTGCAGCATGCGGCAATTAGACCAGCCTTGGGCCCAAGGGCGCGGCCGGGCCGGGCTCAGAACAGGAAATAGCGCTGCGCCATGGGCAGCCGGGTAGCGGGTTCGCAGGTCAGCAGTTGGCCGTCGGCGCGCACCTGGTAGGTTTGAGCGTCGATTTCCATGGTCGGCAGGTAGCTGTTGTGGATCATGTGCTGCTTGCGCACAGGGCGTATGCCCTTGACCGCGCTCAGGGTCTTGGCCAGGCCATAACGCTCCTTGACGCCCGCAGCCAGCGCGGCCTGCGAGACAAAGGTCAACGAGCCCCGGGCCAGCGCCCCGCCGTAGCTGCCGAACATGGGTCGGTAGTGCACCGGCTGCGGCGTGGGAATCGATGCATTGGGATCGCCCATGGCCGCATGGGCGATAAAGCCGCCTTTGAGGATGATCGAGGGCTTGATGCCAAAAAAACCTGGCCGCCAAACCACCAGATCGGCCCATTTGCCGACCTCGACCGAGCCCACCTCGTGCGAGATGCCGTGGGCAATGGCCGGGTTGATGGTGTACTTGGCCACGT
>JBAXEN010000167.1:0-9114 GCA_037140415.1 Betaproteobacteria bacterium
GGGCGGATCCTGCCGCGGCGGCTCGCCCTTGGGCCGGCCAGAAAACATGGTCCACCAGACGATGAACACCAGCACCGCCAGGGCCAACAGGGCTTCAAGCAGCAACAGGGCCATGCATCGTCTCCGCCACAAAGTGAAGTTGTGCTTCATTATCCCCGTCGCGCTGGCCCTGCTGTCGTGCGCACAGGTGAATGTGCCCACCCCGCCCTTGCCTCAAGCGCCCGACGCTAGCAGCCCCGGCGCGCCCATGCCCGCTGCGCTGGCCTCACCGCCACGGCCGAGCGACATCGTGCTGCGGCCCAAAAGTCGCTGGGTTCCGGCGGCCTGGTCCGAACTGCCGGGCTGGAATGACGACGGCCTCGACCAGGCCTGGCCAGCCCTGCTGCGCAGCTGCCTGCGGCCCCATCCTGCCTTCGCAGCCCTGTGCCCCGACATCCGCCAGCTCGCCCAAGCTGATCCGGCAGAGCAGCGGCGATGGATGATGGAGCGCCTGCAACCCTTCAGCGTTCAAGAGCTCAACGGTGCAAGTGAAGGATTACTCACAAGCTATTTCGAGCCCGTGCTCGAAGCGCGCCGTCAGCGCAGCGCCAGCCACAGCGTCGCGCTGCACCGGCCGCCAGCCGACCTGGCCAGCCGCCGGCCCTGGTACACCCGGCAGGAGATCGACACCCTGGAGTCGGCCCGCGCGGCGCTGAGCGGGCGCGAGATCGCCTGGCTGAGCGACCCGCTCGACGCCATGGTGCTGCACATCCAGGGTTCGGGTCGGCTGCTGCTGACCGAGCCCGACGGCGCCCAGCGCCAGGTGCGGGTGGCTTTTGCGGGCTCCAATGAACAGCCGTATCGCAGCATCAATCAGTGGCTGCTGGAGCAGGGCGTGCAGCGCATCAACCCCTGGCCCGATGCCACCAAGGCCTGGGCGGCGCAGAACCCGCAGCGGCTGAACCAGTTGTTGTGGAGCAACCCTCGCTACATCTTCTTCACAGAAGAGTCCATCACCGCCCCGGACGAAGGTCCGCGCGGCGCCCAAGGCGTGCCGCTGAGCGCCGGCCGCTCGATCGCTGTCGACCCCGGCAGTATTCCCTACGGCGCCCCAGTCTGGCTGGCCTCCAAGGGGCCGGCCATCTCACTGCAACGCCTGGTGATGGCGCAAGACACCGGCAGCGCCATCGTGGGCGCTGTGCGCGCCGACTACTTCGCCGGCACCGGGCCCCGCGCGGGCGAGCTGGCCAGCAAGGTCAAGCAGCGCCTGCAGTTGTGGGTTTTGTGGCCCCGCTAGGCCCCGACAGCCGCCAAAACCAGGGATCAACCCGGGTGCCGATGAGCCCCTTGCGCCAGCAGGCTTGCCCCGCCCTGCCCGCGGCCTGCGGCCAGGTGTGACGCATACAATCGCCGCTTCCCGCCCACTGGCCGCCCCCCGCGCTGACCTGCGCCCTACCCGGCCACGGCCCAACAATCCCCTGGAGTCGCTTTCGTGTTCATCTCTTCCGCCTTTGCCCAGACCGCCCCGGCCGCTGCTGCCGGTGGCGACATGATGTCTTCCCTGGCCAGCATGCTGCCGCTGCTGCTGATGTTTGTGGTGCTCTACTTTGTCATGATCCGCCCGCAGATGAAAAAGCAAAAAGAGCACCGCGCGATGATCGACGCTCTGGCCAAGGGCGACGAGGTGGTCACCGCTGGCGGCCTGCTGGGCCGGGTCAGCAAAATCGGTGAAGGCTTCATCAGCCTGGAGTTGGCCCAAGGCGTGGAAGTGCAGATGCAGCGCTCCGCAGTGGTGCAGGTGATGCCCAAGGGCACCATGAAGTAAGACTGCATTGGGACCACGCCAAGGCCTGCTGTCCCGTTCTCGCCCGGCCCCGCGCCGAGCCGACCCTTTGCGAAGACGCTTGCCATGAACCGTTACCCCCTCTGGAAATACCTGGTGATCGCCATCGCCCTGGCGATTGCGGCCCTGTACACCCTGCCCAACTTCTTTGGCGAGGCGCCAGCAGTGCAGGTCTCCAGCCTCAAGGCCATGGCCAAAATAGACGCGGGTACCGTCACCCGTGTGCAGGACGTGCTCAAGGCGGCCGGCCTCAAAGCCGATGAAGTGGCGCTCGACGGCAATTCGGTGCGCGCGCGCCTGGACAGCCCCGACAGCCAGCTCAAGGCCAAAGACGCGATCCAAAAGGCCCTGATCCCCGACGCTGGCGATCCGTCCTACATCGTCGCGCTCAACCTGGTCTCACGCTCGCCGGCCTGGCTGCGCAGCGTCCATGCCATGCCCATGTACCTGGGCCTGGATCTGCGCGGCGGCGTGCACTTTATGCTGCAGGTGGACATGCAGGCGGCACTGACCAAGCGGGCCGACTCGCTGGCCGGCGATCTGCGGCTGGCTCTGCGCGAAAAAAGCCTGCGCTATGAAGACCTGATGCGCGAGGGCACCGCCATCCAGATGCGCCTGCCCGATACCGCCACCGCCGAAGCGGTGGGTCGGCTGGTGCAGGACCAATTTGCGGATCTGCAGGCCCGCAGCGAACCCGACGGCGCCAAGATCAAGCTGGTGGCCAGCATCAAGCCCGAGGCGGTGCGCCGGGTGCAGGAGCAAGCCCTCAAGCAAAACATCACCACCTTGCACAACCGCATCAACGAGCTGGGTGTGGCCGAGCCGGTGATCCAGCAACAAGGCCTGGACCGCATCGTGGTGCAACTGCCGGGCGTGCAAGACACCGCCAAGGCCAAGGACATCTTGGGCCGCACCGCCACCCTGGAGATGCGCCTGGTCGACGAGAGCGCCGAAGCGCGCGCGGCCGAGCTCAGCGGCGGCCTGGTGCCCTTTAGCTCCGAAAAATTCATCGAGCGCAATGGCCGGCCCATCATCCTCAAAAAGCAGGTGGTGCTCACCGGCGAGAGCCTGACCGACGCTCAGCCGGGTTTTGACTCGCAGAGCCAGCAGCCCAAAGTGGATCTGACGGTCGATGCCAAGGGCGGGCGCATCATGCGTGACGTCAGCCGCGAGAACCTGAAAAAACGCATGGCCATCGTGCTGTTTGAAAAAGGCAAGGGCGAGGTGCTGACCGCGCCTGTGATCCAGGGTGAGTTGGGCAATCGCTTCCAAATCTCGGGCTCCATGACCACCGTCGAGGCCAATGACCTGGCCCTTCTGCTGCGCGCAGGCTCCTTGGCCGCGCCCATGGAGATCATCGAAGAGCGCACCATCGGCCCCAGCCTGGGCGCCGAAAACATTGCCAAGGGCTTTAACAGCGTGACCTGGGGCTTTGTGGTGATCGTGGCCTTCATGGCCATTTACTACATGCTCTTTGGGCTGATCTCGGGGCTGGCGCTGGCGGTCAACCTCTTGATGCTGGTGGCGGTGCTGTCCATGCTGCAAGCCACGCTCACGCTGCCGGGCATGGCCGCCATGGCACTGGCTCTGGGCATGGCCATTGACTCCAACGTGCTGATCAACGAGCGGGTGCGCGAAGAGCTGCGCAACGGTGCGGCGCCACAGGCCGCCATCCACGCCGGCTATGACCGTGCTTGGGCCACCATTCTCGACTCCAACATCACCACCCTGATCGCCGGCCTGGCGCTGCTGGTTTTTGGCTCCGGCCCGGTGCGCGGCTTTGCGGTGGTGCACTGCATCGGCATCCTGACCAGCATGTTCTCGGCGGTGTTTTTCTCGCGCGGCCTGGTCAACCTCTGGTACGGCCGGCAAAAGAAACTCAAAACCGTGTCCATCGGCACCGTCTGGCGCCCGGGCGCCGACGCCAAACCTTGACAGCGACGCCCTGACCGGAGCCCACCATGGAATTTTTCAAAATCCGCCGCGACATCCCGTTCATGCGGCATGCCAAGGTCTTCAACGCCATCTCCTTCATCACCTTCGCGCTGGCGGTGTTCTTCCTGTTCAGCCGCGGCCTGCATCTGTCGGTGGAATTCACCGGCGGCACCCTGATGGAAGTGGCCTACAGCCAGAGTGCCGACCTCAACAAAGTCCGCAGCACCGTCTCCGGCCTGGGCTTTACCGATGTTCAAGTTCAAAACTTCGGCACCGCGCGCGACGTCATGATCCGCCTGCCCGCCCAAAAAGGGGTGAGCACCGCGCAGCAAAGCGAAAAAGTGATGCAGGCGCTCAAGGCCAGTGACGCGGCCGTGGTGCTCAAACGCACCGAATTCGTCGGCCCGCAGGTGGGCGACGAGCTGGCCGCCGACGGCCTGAAGGCGCTGGCCATGGTGGTGGCGGGCATCATGATTTATCTGGCGTTTCGCTTCGAATGGAAATTCGCTGTTGCAGCCATCATCGCCAACCTGCACGACGTCATCATCATTCTGGGCTTTTTCGCCTTCTTCCAATGGGAGTTCTCGTTGGCCGTGCTGGCAGCCGTGCTGGCGGTGCTGGGCTATTCGGTCAATGAATCGGTGGTCATCTTTGACCGGATCCGCGAGAACTTCCGGCGCTACCGCAAGATGAACACGGTCGAGATCATTGACAACGCCATCACCTCGACCATCAGCCGCACCATCATTACCCACGGATCAACCCAGATCATGGTGCTGTCCATGCTGCTGTTTGGCGGGCCGACCTTGTTTTACTTTGCGCTGGCCCTGACCATCGGCATCTGCTTTGGCATTTATTCCTCAGTCTTCGTGGCGGCGGCCATTGCCATGTGGTTGGGCATCGAGCGTGAAGACCTGATCAAAGGCCCGCCCCGCAAGGACGGGCAAGACCCCAACGACCCGAACGCGGGCGCGGTGGTTTGAAGCCGGCCTGAAGCTTCAAGGATGCGGGGCCTGGCGCCCGACGGGGCTTCTTTGTGTGTGAGCGGTGCGCCATCGCGGCGATGCAGCGACCGATCAAAAGCCCCATCGCACCGAGGCGGTGCTCCTACACCATCCGGGCACAGCGCTTGATCAGTGATGCGGGAGCTGCGCTCTCGCGGCGACGCGAAACAGGGGCGATGAACGGCTTGAGGCTCAGTGCGCCAGCCGCGCGCTGCCGTCATCGCACAGCTCGTCGAGCACCAGGGCGTCGGGCTCCTCGCCCAAACTCCAGTAAACCATCAGCACGATGATCTTGAGGTCATCGAGCGACAAGGGCTCGACGGAGATGGCCATGGCCCGGTCGACCACGATCTCTCTCATGTGCGCTGGCAGCACGCCAGCGCCTTCGAGGAAACTGATGAAGCCCAGCGCGTCTGGGCCGAGCTGATCGCGCTCGGCTGGAGAGTAGATGCGCAGACTGCTGGCCGATTGGGGCAACACACAGTCGCCCCGGCCCTGGCCCTCTATCGAACACAGGCGGCTGGTTTGGGCCGCCAGTTGCAGGCCGTCCAGCCAGATCAAGGCCGCCTCGATCTCCTCAGGCTCAAAACCTGCCGCACTGAGCTTACGTCCGAGCTGAGGGGCTTCAGGGCAGGCATCGCCCTGCCAAAAATTTTCGTAAACGTAGACCAGCACCTCGAACATGGCCCCAATATAACGCAGATAAGGCCATGCTTGGCAAGCCCGCGGGTCGGCGGCCTGCCAGCCCGGCGGTCGCAGCCCCACCCCAACCCGCTCCCAAGGGGGAAGGAGCTCGCCAGAGCATGGCGCTCAAGCCCTGACCAGACGCTGGAACAGGCCGCCCGGCAAGCGTGCCAGCTGGCCATCGAGCTCCAATTCAAGCAGGCGCGCCAGCAGGCGCTCGGTGGGCAAACCGCTGCACGCCTGCAGCGCGTCAAAGCCCATAGGCTCAAAACCCAGGGCCCGCAGCAGCTGCGCATCTTCGGCGTTGACTGAATCGCTCGCCTGCGAGCTGGCTCTGGGCTGCCCCACCGGCGCTGTCTGCACCGCCGAATCAACAGGGGCAGCCAGGCCCAGCTCTTCCAGCACATCCTGCACCCCAGTGACCAGGCGGGCGCCCTCAATGATGAGCTGGTGACAGCCGCGCGACTGCAGCGAATCGATGGATCCCGGTATCGCCATCACCTCCTTGCCTTGCTCGGCTGCCAGCCGAGCGGTGATCAAGGAGCCCGACTGCAAATTGGCTTCGACCACCAGCGTTGCGCCGGCCAAGCCAGCCAGAATACGGTTGCGCTGCGGAAAATGGTGGGCCAAGGGCGGCGTGCCCAGGGCAAACTCACTGACGATCGCGCCGCTGCCGACGATGCGCCGCGCCAGCTCCAGGTGACGGCGCGGATAGACCCGGTCCAAGCCGGTGCCCACCACCGCCACCGTCGATCCGCCTGCGGCCAGCGCGCCTTCATGCGAGGCACCATCGATGCCGAGCGCCAGCCCCGAGACGATGCCCACCCCCTGCTGCGCCAGCGCCTGGGCAAACTGCCGGGCATGCAACAGGCCCTGCGGCGTCGGGTTGCGGCTGCCGACCATCGCCAGCCAGCGCTCTGTCTCATGCTCGCCTTCGGCCCAGCGCCGGGCTTGCGTGCCCATGGCAAACAGCAGCAGCGGCGGATCATCGGTGTCGAGCAAAGCGGGCGGGTAACCGTCATCGCCCAGGGCAAACACAAAGCGGTCTGCGCCGCCGTCCAGCCAGGCCTGCGTGGTGTGCAAGGCCTCGGGCCAGTTCACAGGCAGCTGCCTCGAGGCGGCCGCAGAATCCCCCAGAGCCTCCAGGGCATCCCCGCCCAGCTCCAGGGCGGCCTGCGGCGAGCCAGCCGCGGCCAGCAAGCGCCGCGCTTGGGCCCGCCCCAAGCCGGGGGTCAAGATCAGCCGCAACCAGGCCGCAAGCTCGTCGCTGTCCATCATCACCTCGCTCCCGGGCAGTTTAGAAGGGGCAAGCCGGCAAGCGCCCCTCCCCGAACAACTTAGACCATTTTTCACATTCCCGATCATGTTCGGATCGGGATCCCCACATGGCGGGGCTCGCAGCGTCCCTCGGACTCACATCATTTAATCCCGCAGCCCACCATGCCCTCCTAACATCGCCGCCCTTTAATCTGGGAGATTTCATGAGCTTCAAGTCTGTCCTTCTCAAACCTGTCCTGCCGATAGCTCTTGCGGTGCTGACAACGGGTTGCGCCTCCATCGTCAGCGGAACCAGCCAGCCGGTATCGGTCGAGACCCGCTCAAGCAGCGGCGCAGCGCTGGCCGGGGCCAGCTGCAAGCTGACCAACAACAAGGGCACCTGGTTCGTCACCACGCCCGGGTCGACCACCGTCAACCGCAGCTACGAAGCACTGAATGTGCGCTGCGAAAAGGAAGGCGCTGATCCAGGTCAGTCCGTCGTCAACTCCAGCACCAAAGGCATGGCCTTCGGCAACATCCTGTTTGGCGGACCGATCGGGGCGGGCGTCGATATGGCCTCGGGCGCAGCCTATGACTACCCCAACCTGATCACGGTCATGATGGGCTCGACCACCACCATTGGCACCCCTGCGCAGGAACCGCCCAAAAAATAGCCCTTGCCAGGCTCAGGGCAGGGTGCCAGATGGGGGTGCCAGACGGGGTGCCAGATGGGGCTGTCAAACCGGAGGCAGCACGGGTGGCTGGCTTGAGGAGACAATAATCCCTCACTCAATCGCTGCACAGCCATGACCCCACCCCTGACCATCCTGCGCTATCCCGACCCGCGCCTGCATACCGTGGCCAAGCCCGTGGCCTCGGTGGATGAGCGCCTGCGTGAATTGATCGACCGCATGCTGGCGACCATGTACGAGGCCCAGGGCATAGGCCTGGCGGCCACCCAGGTCGATGTGCATGAGCGGCTGATCGTGATCGACGTCAGCGAGGAGCGCAACCAGCCGCTGGTGCTGATCAACCCCGAAATCACCTGGGCCAGCCCAGAAAAGCGCCTGGGCGAGGAAGGCTGCCTGTCGGTGCCTGGCATTTATGACGGCGTCGAGCGCTCACTGGCGGTGCGAGTCAAGGCGCTTGATCGGGACGGACAGGAGCAGACCATCGAGGCCGAGGGGCTGCTGGCGGTGTGCATACAGCACGAGATGGATCACCTGATGGGCAAGGTATTTGTGCAATACCTGTCCATCCTCAAACGCGGGCGTATCAAGACCAAGATGCTCAAGCTGCAGCGCGACGACGAGCGGCACGCGCAGCCGGTGCGCTGAGCCTGGACTCGGCTTTCAACGCCCCCATGCGCATCGTCTTTGCCGGCACCCCCGAATTCGCCCTTCAGGCCCTGAGCGCCCTGCATGCAGCCGGCTTTGAACTGCCGCTGGTGCTGACCCAGCCCGACCGGCCGGCCGGCCGCGGGCTCAAGCTGCAGGCCTCACCGGTCAAGCAGTTTGCGCTGGAGCATGGCCTCGGGGTGGCCCAGCCGCGCAGCCTTCGGCTCGATGGCAAATACCCCGAAGACGCTGCGGCCGCCCGGCAGGCCCTGCAGGCCGCGCGGCCGGACGCGATGGTGGTGGCCGCCTATGGGCTGATCCTGCCGCAGTGGGCGCTCGATCTGCCGCGCCTGGGCTGCCTGAACATCCACGCCTCGCTGCTGCCACGCTGGCGCGGCGCAGCACCCATACACCGCGCGATTGAAGCGGGCGATGCCCAAACCGGCGTGACCATCATGCAGATGGACGCCGGCCTCGATACCGGAGGCATGCTGCTCACCCAGGCCTTGCCCATTGCAGCCGACGACAGCACCGCCAGCCTGCACGACAAACTGGCGGCCCTGGGCGCCAAGCTGATCGTGCAGTCGCTCGAGCAGGCGCAGGCCGGCGCACTGCGCCCGCAGGCGCAGCCCGAGCCGGGAGTCACGTATGCCGCCAAGATCGACAAGGCCGAAGCCGCGCTCGATTGGCGGGCGCCGGCCGCGCTGCTCGAGCGCCGCATCCGCGCCTTCCAGCCCGCCCCCGGGGCCGGCGCCAGCATCGCAAACACCGCCCTCAAGATCTGGCAAGCCCGCGTGCTGCCGCATGTGCAGGCCGAGCCCGGCACGGTACTGGCTGCCGGCGATCAGGGCGTGGACGTGGCCACCGCCGACGGCGTGCTGCGCCTTGAACGCCTGCAAAAAGCGGGCGGCAAGCCGCTGCAGGCCAGCGATTTTTTGCGCGGCTTTGCCATCGTTCCCGGCCAGTGCTTTGATGCCAAGGCCGCGCCGTGACGCGCTGGTGGCGCGACGAGCACTTCAGGCTGGGGCTGCGCGACATGGTCAGCGTCGCGCCGGGCATGGCCGCCTGGGGCCTG
>JBAXEN010000168.1:0-9059 GCA_037140415.1 Betaproteobacteria bacterium
GAAAGGCGCTGGCCGGCCATCGGCCAAGCGGTTTTTGGCCGCGGCATCGCGCAGGCCCTGGGCCAGCTGGCGCGCCAGTTGCGGCGGCAGATCAATCAGCTCGAACAGGCGCTCGGCCATTTCGACATCGGGTTCAGAGACCTTGCCCTCAGCCACCAGGTTGCTCAAATTCAGGCGCGCCTGCATGTCTTCAATTCGGCCGGAGAGGAAAACCCCGTTCAGGTCGGCCAGGCCACTGGCATTGGCATCGCTGGCCAGAAAGCTCGACAGGCGCGCTTCCTGCAGTGGCAGGGCCCAGGGCTCACCCAGGTGGTCGCTGCCGCCATTGCGACCGTCTTCGCGCAGGATCAGGCAGGCCCAGTCCAGTGCGCCTTGCAAGATCCACTGAACCTGCTGTCGGTTGCGCTCGTGCCGCTCGACTTCGCTCAGGCGCCATTGCTGTGCCAATGCGGCGACGGCCAGGCCCGCGACCAAGCTGACCACCAGCATCGCGCTGATCAAGGCAGCGCCAGTCTGTGGCCAGCGGTGGCCGCGTCCCCTTGTGGACGGCGCTGTCATGGTCGCGGGCCCGTCTCGGGCGGGGTGTCGAAGGGGCGGGCCCAGTCCTGCACCAAGCTGCCGGCCAGCGCCTGCTCGCGGCTCAGTTGCAGCTCCAGCCTCAGGCCCTCGGGCAGGCCCGGCGAGGGGGGCGACGCCTGGCCCGGCGAGGCGCTGGCCTCTGAGCGGCCGTCGGCCGACAAAGGATTGGACCAGCTGTTGTTACGAAAGTAGCGCAGCTGCCAGCCCTCAATGCCGTAGATGGCCACCTCCAGCGCCAAGTCATCCTGGCTGGGGTTTCGCGCCCAGCGTTGTGCCTGCGCCCAGGCCGGGTCCAATTGGGCGCGCTCGGTCAGCGGCGGCGACTGCCAGCGCACCCAACTGCCCCGCCCTTGGTGCTGCTCGGCGATGACTCGCCGGCTCCAGGCCACCACCCGCAGCGGCTGACCGGGCAGGCTGCGGTCGACGCGGGTGATGCGCAGCACCAGGCCGTCGAAGTCCAGCGGCGGCACGCTACCGGTGTCGATCATGGCCTGCAGGTCGGCGCTCCACTGAGCCAGCCCGGTTTGCAGGCGCGATACCTGAGCAGTTTGCTCCTTCACTTGGCTGCGGGCGCGCAGCAGCACGTCGAGTCCGCGCCAGCCCATGAGCGCCAGCACCGACATCACCGTGATGGCCACCAGCAATTCAATCAGCGTAAAGCCGCGCTCGCGCTGCATGGTCAGAGGCTGCCCATGATCGCCACCAGGCTCAGGAGGGGGCGTTGGTCCTGGCTGCGCACCCGGGCCTCGACCCGCCGGAAATTGGGGTTGGGCGTGGCGCTCACCACCACGGTGCCCTGCAGGGATTGGCCGCCTTGCTCGCAGTCAAAGCCGCCTTGCCCAATGGCCGGAAGCTGGCGGCTCAGGCGCAGGCGCACCAGCTCGTTTTCAGCGCACAACTGGGCCATCAATTGCTCGCTCTGACGCTGCGCATGCTGCACCAGCGCACCGCTCGAGCGCAAGCCGGCGGCCAGGGCTACCGCGACGATGGCCAGCGCGACCAACACTTCGACCAAGGTAAAGCCGCGGTGACGTGAAGCCGAGCGCACTGTCATGGCTGACGCAGCTCAAAACCGCCCAAGCCATCGGTGCTCACGCGCAGCTGCTGCTGGCGCAGCTTGAGGGTGATCGATTGGGCCGCCAGGATGGGTTCGGGGCCGAGCACCAGGGCGCTTGTGTCGGCCGCCCGCGTCCATTCGACCTCAATGCCCTCCTGCAGCCAGCGCTCTGCCGGCTGCGCCGGGCTGTAGCCGACAAATACATGGCCACCGGTCTGCGTGGTCCAGCGCAGCACTTGGCCGCTGCTGCGTGACCAGGCCCGGCCGCCTTCCAGACGACTCACCAGACGTTCGGCCTCACGCTGCAGCGCTTGCTGGTCGGGATCGCGCAAGGCCAGTGCTACTGCAGCGGTGGCAATGGCGGCCAGCGTCATCACCACCATCAATTCAAGCAGAGTGAAACCGGCTTGGGGGGAAGGCGGGCGGGCGGCCTGGCCGGGCGGGCGAGACATGGCGGGTTCCTGCTTGCGGCCGCCAGCTCGGGCTTTACTGCCAGGAGCCAATGTCGGCGTTCTTGCCTTCGCCGCCGGATTGGCCGTCGGCCCCGAGCGACATGACATCGACCTCGCCCTTGAGGCCCGGGTTCAGATACTGGTAAGGCCGTCCCCAGGGGTCGTTGGGCAGCTTGTCCAGCGTGGCGCGCCAGTTGGGCGGCAACGGGCCCACGCTCGGGCGGCTGACCAGAGCCTGCAGACCCTGCTCGGCGCTGGGGTAGCGCTGGTTGTCGAGCTTGTAGAGCTTGAGCGCCTGCTGCAAGTTGGCGATATCGGTGCGCGCTGCGGTGACGCGCGCGTCGTCGGCGCGGTCGAGCACATTGGGCACGATGAGCGCAGCCAGTACGCCGATGATGACCAGCACCACCATCAGCTCGATCAGGGTAAAGCCGCGCTGTCTGCTGCGCCGCAGGGCTGCGCGTTTGTGAACAGGGAAAAGAGCTTGCATGCGTGGATCATAATCTGTGCATGCGCGCTCAAATGTCTTGGATGCCACCGGTTTTGACCCTCTTGGTGTGGGCTTTGGCTGGCGCCAGTGCCGTAAGCTGGACCTTGCGGCTGACCGAACCGGCACCACAGGCCGTGCCGGCTGCGCCGCCAACGGCAGCGCAGGTTCGGCCTGCTGCGATCGCCAAGTGGCTGGGTGCGCCAGAAGCCACAGCCGTCGAATCGCTTGTTGCTGCGCGATATGTTTTGCTCGGCGTGATCGCCCAGGGCCGGCGCGGGGTGGCCTTGCTGGCGGTCGATGGCCAGCCGCCCAAACCCTATCTGGTGGGCTCCCCCATTCACGAGGGCCTGATCTTGAAAGCAGTGGGCGCGCGCTATGCCGAATTGGCGGCCGACCGCCGTGCGCCGGTGCTCACCCGGCTGGAGCTGCCGACGCCACCCGAGCTGCCCCTGCCGGCGGGGATGACCGTGGTCAGCAAGGCGGCCGCAGCCAGCCGCTGAGCCGGGCGCCGGTGCCACCGGCTGGCCCGGGGCTTTACGCCCGGGGCTTTACTGAGCGGCCCAGCCGCCGTCCATGTTCCAGGCCGCACCGCGCACATTGTTGGCGGCAGCAGAGCAGAAGAACACGGCCAGCGCGCCCAACTCTTCGGGCGTGGTGAATTGCATCGAGGGCTCTTTCTCGCCCAGCAGCAGGCGCGTGGCCTCCTCGATGGAGATCTTGAGCGCCTGGGCGCGTGCATCGACCTGCTTTTGCACCAGCGGCGTGAGCACCCAGCCCGGGCAAATCGCGTTGCAGGTCACGCCGGTGGTGGCCGTCTCCAGGGCGGCGACTTTGGTCAGACCTACGAGGCCATGCTTGGCAGCCACATAAGCGGCCTTCTCGGCCGAGGCGACCAGACCGTGCACCGAGGCCACATTGATGATGCGGCCCCAATTGGCGGCCTTCATGGCCGGCAGGGCCAGCCGGGTGGCGTGAAAGGCGCTCGACAGATTGATGGCGATGACCGCATCCCACCGATCGACCGGGAAGTCCTCGATCTTGGCCACATGCTGGATGCCCGCGTTGTTGACCAGGATGTCGACCCGGCCAAATCGCTCGGCAGCAAATTTCATCATGGCCTCGATCTCCGCCGGCCGGCTCATGTCGGCGCCATGAAACGCCACCTGCGCGCCCAGCGCAGCGACCTCTGCCTGCGGCCCAGCGCTGTCGCCAAAGCCATTGAGCACTAAGTTGGCGCCTTCGGCGGCCAAAGCCTTGGCGATGCCCAGCCCGATGCCGCTGGTCGATCCGGTCACGAGTGCTGTTTTGCCCTTAAGCATGTTCTTCTCCACTTTGATTGGGGTGACAATGAAGCGTGCTCGGAGCCAGGGCCCGAGCACCCTCTGAAACCTTTGATTATGAAGCGCCTGTCCGGCGCTGAGCTTGCATGAACGAGCCTGTACTTGAGTACCTGCATTGTCTTGATTCGGTCGGCGGCCACCGCATGGGCTATTGGCAGTGGGGCCACAGTGATGCGCAGGCGGTGGTCCTGTGCGTTCACGGCCTGACCCGTCAGGGGCGCGACTTTGATGTGCTGGCCCGGGCCCTGCTGCAAGCGGCGCAAGGCCGGGGCCACAGCCTGCGGCTGATCTGCCCCGACCTGGCCGGCCGGGGCAGCAGCGATAGGCTCGGCGATCCGGCCCTGTATCAGCCGCTGACCTACCTGGCCGACCTGCAGGCGCTGCTGGCCCATCTGCATGCACAAGTGCCGATGGCCACGCTCGACTGGGTGGGCACCAGCTTGGGCGGCATCATTGGCATGTTGGCCGCGGCCCAGCCCCAGGCTCTGCCGCAGCCCATCCGGCGCCTGCTGCTCAACGATGTGGGCCCGCAGCTGAGCTGGGCGGGCCTGGCACGCATCAAGGGCTATGTGGGGCAGGGCGGTCCTTTTGACAGCCTGCAAGCGGGCATCGCAGCGCTGCGGCTGACCCTGGCTGGTTTTGGCCCGCACACCGACGAGCAGTGGCATGCGCTGAACGCGCCGATGTTCAAGCAGGCCGCCGACGGTCGTTGGGTGTTTCATTACGACCCGGCCATTGCACTGCCCTTTGCCAGCCTGAGCGAAGCGTCTAACCAGCAAGGCGGTCAGTTCATGCAGGCGGTGTACGAGCAGATCACGGCTAAGACCTTGCGGCTGCGCGGCGCCCATTCCGAATTGCTCAGCCGCGCCAACGCCCTGGCCATGACCGGCTGTGGCCCGCGCGCGCGCCTGCTGGAGCTGGCCGGTGTGGGCCACGCCCCCACCTTGATCACAGCCGAGCAGGTCGAGCCGGTGCTCGAATTCCTGCTGCGCCCCTGAAGCGCCGGGTGCTTGCATGAAAACCGCTGCGCAGTCCGGTGATGGGCGCGATGCCCCCTTGGCAGGCAGCACGATCTTGGCCGTCACCGGCCAGGCCATTTCCGAAGACCCTGAGACCCTGGCGCGGGCGCGCGCTTTTGCCCAGCCCCTGCTGGCCGGGCGTCTGCTCGATACCGGTGAGGCCATCCTCGAACATGCTGATGGCGTGGCCGCGATCTTGCAGGGCCTGGGTGGCTCGCAAGCGATGCAGGCCGCGTGCTACCTGGTCTACACCTGCGATCACCTGAACAAGCCGGCCGAGGTGATCGCCGCCGGCTTCGGGCAGGGCCATGCCGAACTGGCGCTGGAGACCACCAAGCTGGTCAAACTGCAGCGCCAAGCGCGACTGGCGCAAGGCACTGCCCTGCGCAGCGACGAGCAGGCAGCGCAGACCGAGACGGTGCGCAAGATGCTGCTGGCCTTCTCGCGCGACCTGCGGGTGGTGATGCTGAGGCTGGCCTCGCGCTTGCAAACCCTGCGCTACTTTGCTGCCAGCAAGCAAACCCCCACGCCTGCGATGGCACACGAGTCCTTGCATGTGTTTGCGCCGCTGGCCAATCGCCTGGGCATCTGGCAAATCAAATGGGAGCTCGAAGACCTGGCTTTTCGCTTCACCGAGCCGCAGACCTACCGAGAAATTGCCCGCCTGCTCGATGAAAAGCGACTGCAGCGTGAAGACTATGTGCAGACCTTGAGCACGCAACTGCAGACCGAGCTGCGCCGGCAGGGGATCGATGTCACCGTGCACGGGCGACCCAAGCACATCTACAGCATCGTGCGCAAGATGCGTGGCAAGTCGCTCAATTTCGACCAGGTGTTTGACGTGCGGGCTCTGCGCGTGATCGCGCCCGACGTTAAGGCCTGCTACGCGGTGCTGGCCCATGTGCACGAACGTTTTGCGCAGGTCGAAGGCGAATTCGACGACTACATCGCCCGCCCCAAACCCAACGGTTACCAGTCGCTGCACACCGTGGTGCGTGATGCGGCGGGCCGGGCCATCGAGATCCAGATCCGCACGCCGGCCATGCATGCCCATGCAGAAAGCGGCGTGGCTGCTCATTGGGCCTACAAAGAGGCCGGCAGCAAAGGCTATGCGGGCGTAGCCGCCAGCGGGCCCTACGAGGCCAAAATTGCGGTGCTGCGCCAGCTGCTGGCTTGGGAGCGCGAAATGTCCGGGCCGCTGACCAGCCAGAGCGGCGGCAAGGGCGGGCTGCTCGAAGACCGCATTTATGTGCTGACCCCCGACGCTTCGGTGGTCGAACTTGCACAGGGCGCTACGCCGGTCGATTTTGCCTACAGCGTGCACACCACCTTGGGCCACCGCTGCCGGGGCGCACGGGTGGACGGCGCTCTGGTCACGCTCAACACGCCGCTGCGCAATGGCCAGACGGTGGAGATCATCACCGCCAAGGAGGGCGGCCCCTCACGCGACTGGCTCAACCCCGAGCTTGGTTTTTTGGCCAGCCCGCGCGCGCGCTCCAAGGTGCGTGCATGGTTCAACGCTCTGGCCCTGCAGGGCACCATGGCCCGCGGCCGCGAGGCGGTGGAAAAGCTCCTGCAGCGCGAGGGCAAGACTGCCATCGCGCTCGATGCCTTGGCCGCACAGCTGGGCTTTAAGAGCGCGGATGAGTTGTTCGAGGTGGTGGGCAAGGACGAGTTTTCGCTGCGCACCATTGAAAACATGCTGCGCCCCAGCGAGCCCGCGCCTTCTGCCGATGAGCTGGTGCTGGCCCGGATGCGTTCTGGCCCCGACCGCTCGGCCCAGGGCGGGGTGCTGGTGGTCGGTGTTGATTCGCTGCTCACGCAGTTGGCCAAATGCTGCAAGCCGGCACCGCCCGATGTGATTCGCGGCTTTGTCACCCGCGGCAAAGGCGTGAGCATTCATCGCGGCGACTGCAGCAACTTTCGCAATATGGCCGCCCTCAGCCCCGAGCGGGTGATCGAGGTGCGTTGGAACGCGGCGGTGCAGGGCCCGGCGGTCTACCCGGTGGACATTGCCATCGAAGCGGCCGACCGGCAGGGCTTGCTGCGCGATATCTCTGAGGTGTTCTCGCGCGAGAAGGTCAATGTGATCGGGGTGCAGACCCAGTCGGTGCGCGACCACCACGGCAGCAGCGCCCGCATGACCTTCACCGTGGAAGTGAGCGAGGCCAGCGGTTTGAAAAAAGTTCTGCAAGCCGCCACTGCGGTGGCGGGCGTGCGCTGGGCGCGGCGGCGCTGAAGGGGAGCGTGCCCGTTCAGCAAAAACCGGCGAGCTCGGGTGCTACAATCTTGAGCTTCAACCGATCCCAGGCGCGTAGCTCAGCTGGTTAGAGCACCACCTTGACATGGTGGGGGTCGTTGGTTCGAGTCCAATCGCGCCTACCAATTAAAACCCTTGTGAGTCCTTGACTCGCAGGGGTTTTTTTTCGGGGTCACTCTTTCGTAATCCAAGGTGTGGCTCTTTACGGAAAAAATACGGAATGACTGTTGCTGTTTTGAGCCCCGAGCCGCGTGGCTACTGGGGGCATCGCAGGATGGCGGCATCAGTTAACCGGAACAGGTACCGAGCGCTACCAAGCAAGCCTCAGTGACCGCTTGACCGTATCTCAATAGAGATACATAATTGTAGGATCAGAGGATTCCATCATGCCCCATTCCACGATGTTGCACGTCCGTGTGGACGAAGAAATCAAGACGCAAGCCAGCCAGGCACTGGCAGCCATGGGGCTGTCGGTGTCTGATGCCGTGCGCATCCTGCTCAAGCGCGTCGTGAACGATCAGGCATTCCCATTGGAGTTGAAGGTGCCCAACGCCCAGACCCGCGCGGCGATGGAAGAGGCCCGCGCCATGGCCAAGGCGCGCACCGTCCGTTTTAGCTCTGCTGGCGCCATGATCGATGAGCTCGAAAAAGCCCCCAAGCAGTAAGCGGGCGCCGCCCAGGGCGTGCGACTACACCAAGACCTTCCTCCAAGACTGGGAGCGTCTCTCACGATCAGGCCGCTATGACCTCAAGCGCCTGAAAGAGGCGATGCTTGCGCTCATCGGAAATGATGCCCCGCTGGGTCCCGAATGGCTGGATCACCCGCTCAAGGGTGATTGGCTGGATCACCGCGAGTGTCACATCGGCGGCGACTTTTTGTTGATTTACAGGCTTGACGGCAGCGCCATCATCTTCGTGCGTGCTGGCACACACTCCGAACTCTTCGAGGAATGAGTTGCCGGCGTCGGCTGATTCTCGAGCAGGCATTGAACGCGGGGATCGCCTGTGCCACCCATTGTGTCGGCGACGGCTTCGGCTGCAACCACAGCATGCTCATGCATCGGGGTTGCTCTGCGGCCGGGATCACGGATTAGGCACGCGGTGCAGCCTATTCAATGTTGGCTCATTGAAATTCCTGCCGGCGCCCCATTAAGTCGCTGCCTTAAATAATCGCCCGGGTTCCATTCTTACCGCTCAAACGCATTCGCTTGCGGCTCAGGGTGGGGCTGAGGCCTTGTCCTGGCAGAGTGCCACCCACATGCAGCGCAAGGCGGCTTCAAAGTCTCTGGTGTACTGACCGATATCCCATGCGGGCTGTGATTGCAGGCGTGCTCTCAGGCCTTGCTTGAGTTTTAGCAGCGCGGTCCGGTCCGCGGCCATGCGCTGGGCAATGTCCACGTCGGCGTACTCGGCCATCATGTCGGCCAGGCCCACCGGGCCGCGGAACACCAGGCGTGATTCGGCTATGCCGTGCGCGGCAAAACGCGCTTTGAATGCGCGAATCGCGCCCTCGTCTTTGAAACTCGGTGCCTTAAGCAAGAGCTGCGACTGCGGCACGGCCTGGAGCACCCGGGACCACAGCGCCACCGTGTGCTGGGTGATTTTGGGCAGGTTGTTGAAGGAGCCGAAGGTCAGCGTGCGCTGGGCATGCGCCTGGGTGTACTTGGGGTAGGGGTAGTTCGCCTCGGGCGCGAAGCAAAACACCGTGTGCGGCAGGCGGTGAACCCGTTCGGAATACAAGTCATCACTGCCCTTGGGCGCCACCACCGGGTCGGCCAATATCCAGTCCATGCTCGGCACCCCGGTCGAGCCCGGGTAGCCCAAAAACGTCAGCTGCACAGGCGCGGCCCTTTGCGCAAACA
>JBAXEN010000169.1:0-9017 GCA_037140415.1 Betaproteobacteria bacterium
CGCTGCCGTCCCAGGTGAAGCTTGAGCCTGGGTCTTCACTGAAGGTGAAGGTGATGATGGCAGTTTGGCCTGCTTTGACCGCGCTCACATTGCTGCCGATGCTGACGGTCGGCGCCAAGGTGTCAATGGCTTGCGCGTCTAAGCCACCCAAGTCGGCACTGGCCACGGCATTGCCCGCCGCATCACTCAAGCCGGATCCGACCAGTCCAAGCGTCACGTTCGCGCTGGCCACACCCGCTGTAGGCGATACCACCACGACGAAGTTGTTGCTCGTACCCTGCCGGCTGACCGAGCTGACCAGCCCATGGGTCGCGGTAAAGCTGCCAAGGCCGACCGTGCCCACCAGCGCCTCGCTGAAGCTGACGGTAAAGCTGATCGCGTCCTTCGTGACATTGGCCGTGGTGGTGTCACTGACCCCCGTAACCGTCGGCGCACGGGTGTCGAGCCTGAAGTCGATGGTCTGGACCTCTGACAGATTGCCCGCACGATCGGTTTGGCGTGCTTGTAGATGGTAGCTGCCGTCGGCAGTCCCGTCGGTCGCGGGCGCCCCATAACTGCCTTGCCAGTTGCCAGGCGCTTCGCCATCCCTGATCAGTCGGTACTGCAGCGCGGCTTGCGCCTCGATGTTATTGGGGGCGGTGATCGAAGGGTCTCGGGTCACAGCAGGCACATCGGGAGTTCCCGTGTCCTGGGCCAGGCTGGCGTTAGGCGCGGCCGGAAGGATCAGATCGACCTCAAAGCCGCGCGACTGACTACCGGTATTTCCATAGACGCTGGCATAGCTGATCTGCACGCTGTACTTACTGGCCAGCAGTTCGGCCACGTCGGCAGCCGGAACCAGAACGGTCCAACTGCCGTCGCTCTGTACCGGTGTACTGTTATAGCTCTTACCCGCCAGTGTCAGGCTCAGGCTGCGCCCGACGGCCGTGTTGATACTGGTGCCGGGAATCAGGTCCAGCGCCGTGCCGCTCAGGTTCAAGGCGACCCCGGACTCCTGCTTATTGAGGATGTCATCACCGGCCACAGACGCCAGCGCGAGCACCGGTGGGTCGGTTTTGATGACCAATTCGCTGCTGGAGATATCGGCCTTGGGCGTGACATAGCCCACCGCATTGACGCTGACTGCTACGTCATAGACACCCTGCGCCAAGGCAGCCGCGTCACTCAAATCGAGTCGCCAGCGGCTGGAGCCCAGGTCATAAGTCAAGCCAGCCGGCGAACTGCTGGCCCCCACCACCAAGCTGTAGGTCTGGCCGGCCACGGTGACGGCCAGCACGTCGCCGGCCTCGAGGGCGCTGTAGCCGGTGCTG
Source organism: Betaproteobacteria bacterium (assembly GCA_037140415.1). Classification (GTDB taxonomy): domain Bacteria; phylum Pseudomonadota; class Gammaproteobacteria; order Burkholderiales; family Burkholderiaceae_C; genus Polaromonas. The sequence continues at coordinate 1,311 of JBAXEN010000169.1, forward strand.
CTGTTCGAGTTGATCTTGTTGGCCGAACCGCCGAGTACCGGGGTGGTGTCGTTCGAATCGAGGCGGCTGACGGTGGGCACATCGGGAGGCGCCAGCCTGACATGAAGCTCGCTTTGGCCCGCAGCCGATGGATTGCCCGCACTGTCGCTGACGATCGCCACCAAGGAATAACTATTGCCATGGACCAGGGTTTGCAAATCGGCCTTGGGCACCTGGACCGTCCAGGCATTGCTGCCGGCGCCCGCGCTGACCGTGCCGGTGTAGCTGCGATTGTTGAACTGCACCGTCGCCGTCTGCCCGAGCTCCGCGTCGGTGCTGCCACTGAGTTCCCAGTAGCCGCCGGCGGGAACCGCGTCCAACTCATTTTTGTTCAAGATGCCATCGGCATCACCGCTGACACCGGCACCGTTGGTCAGCGGAACGCTGATGGCGATCGTGGGAGGGGTGGTGTCGATGCGTACGCTGCGGGTCGCATTGAGCGCCGGGTTGCCCGCCTGATCAGCGACCTGCGCGGTGATGGTGCTGTTGGCCGCATCTGCCGGGATCTCAGCAGCAGCGAACAACACCTGCCATCGTCCATTGCTGCCCAGGCTCGCCTGTTTGACGCTGGCGCCCCACTGCACCGATACGATTTGCCCGGCTTGCGCGTCGCTGCTGCCGCTGACGCTCACGCCTGCGGTTTTTCTGGCCGCATTGATGATGTTGTCGCCGGCCACAGCGTCGATGCTCAAAGTCGGTGCAACGGTGTCAAGGACAAAGACGCTGCTACCGGCGGCGCTGACATTGCCGGCTACATCGGTGGCTTGTGCACTGACTTCAATGCGCCCATCGCCCAAAGCGATCACCTCAGCAGCACTCAAGGCGAGGGCCACAGCGTCGCCGCCATTGACGGACTTGCTCAAGGCCTGCCCGGTGCTCGCATTGCTGAAACGCACGGTCACACTGGCGCCGCTTTCGGCATTGAGCCTGATAACGCCGCTGGCGCTTGAGCTGGCTTCGGCCGCAGTGGCGCCCCCAGCCACGCCAGAGGCTAGGCTGATTGCAGGCACGTTCGGGGCGGTGGTATCGATCACCGGCAATGCGGTGGCATCGATGTCGGCCAGATTCCCAAGGTCGCTGAAGGCATTGCCTGCTACGTCGGTGATGCTGCTGCGCAGCGCCGTGATGAGTGCCGCTTCGTCCAGGCTGGCCTGGCCGTTGTGGCCATCAGCAATGGTGTAAGTCAGGCTGCGGCTGCTGCTGCCGGCGGTGCCCGACCAAACGGCGGCCACGCCCTGCCCCGCCACCTTAAAGACGGTGCTGTCACTGCCGCCGAGCAGGCCGTAGACCGGGCTGTCGAAATTGACGGTGAGGGTTATGCGCTCGCCCGCGCTGTTGCCGGGCGTTCCCGCCACAGCGGCGCCCAAGGCGGTGGTCGGCGCGGCCCCGCCCCAGGTGGGCGCGCTGGTGTCGATCATCGGCAGGGGCTCAACGTCGATGTTGGCAATCACCCCGCCATTGCTGGTTTGGGTCAATGGATTGCCGGCCAGATCCTTGAGGCCATTGACCAAGGCTGTTTTGAGCGCCACCTCGTCCAAACTGGCGCGGCCATTGTGGCCCGCTTGAACCGTGTAGCTCAGGCTGCGGGTATTGCTGCCAGCGGCGCCACTCCATACCGCGTCGACGGCGGCACCAGCCACCTTGAAGATGCTGCGGTCTGTGCCAGAGCTCAAGCCATAGACCGGGCTGTCAAAAGTCAGGTTCAAGCTCAGCGTTTCGCCCAAGCTGTCACCCTGTCCGCTGGTAAGAGCGGAAGTCAAACCGGGTGGCTGGGTATCGAGCTGGTAGTTCACCGCGCCGCTGCTGACCGAAACGTTGCCACGCGCGTCGCTCTGGCGCACTTGGTAACTCTGACTGCCTTCGGTGAGCTCAAAAGAGGAACCTGAGCCGTCGATCCAGGCGCCAGCGCCGGTACGGTACTGCCAGCTGGCGCCCGGCTCCAGTCCGCTCACCCGCACGGTGGCCACCTTGGTGATACCGTCACCAGAGAGCTGGCCGGTATCGCTCACCAAGCTCAAGCTTGGCGCCGCTGGAGGGGTCGTGTCGTGGAGCAGTTGAGCCCGCTGCACCGCGGTGAGCTGATCGAGGTGACCGCTGGCCTGCAGGGCCGCAATCTGGGCGCTGGTCAGCGCGCTCAGCTGCGCAGCCGACAGATTGGCCACCGAACTTGGGCTCAAGCCGGTCAGGGCTGCGCTGTCAAAGGCGGCGATTTGCTCAGCGCTCAGATGCTGCAACTGCGCGGGGCTCAAGGCTGCAACCTGCTCGGCATTGAGGCTGGCGATCGCTGCCGCGTTCAAGCTGCCCAGGGCTGCGGGCGACAGCGCTGCGATCTGCGCTGGGCTGAGTGCGTCAATTTGCTGGGCCGTCAGCTCAGCGGCCTGCGCTGGTGTCAGGGCCGCCATCTGCGCGTTGTCCAGGCTGCCCAGCGCTGCTGCGCTCAGGCCACCGATCAAGGACGGCTTGATGGCGCTGATGGCCGCCGGGCTCATCTGGTCAATCTGCTGGGCCGTCAGCCCACTGACTGCGGCCGGGCTGAGCGCGGCCGCGTTTTGAATCTGCGTCAGCGCCTGCTGCTGGGCCGCCGACAGGTCGGGGGCGAGCACCGCCAACTGGCTCGCGCTCAGGCTGCTGAGCGCCGCCGGCGAGAGCTGGGCCACCTGGGCCGGACTGAGCGCTTCGAGCTGCGCCAAGCTCAGCGCCGCCAGTTGCTCACCGCTGAGCGCGCCCAGCGCCGCTGCGCTCAAGCCGCCGACGGCGCTGGGGCTCAAGGCCGCCAGTTGGCTCGGGCTCAGGGCTGCCGCCTGCGCCGCGCTCAAGGCCGCCAGTTGCGCACTGTCCAAGCTGGCCAGCGCCTGCGCGCTCAGGCCTGCGATGGCCTGCGGCGACAACGCCGCAATTTGCGCCGGCGTCAAAGCATCGATCTGCGCCGCCGTCAGGGCCGCCGCCTGCGCCGCCGTCAAGGCCGCCAGTTGCGCGCTGTCCAAGCTGGCCAGCGCCTGCGCGTTCAGGCCCGCGATGGCCTGCGGCGACAGGGCCGCAATTTGCGCCGGCGCCAAGGCGTCGATCTGCGCCGCTGTCAGGCCCGCCGCCTGCGCGCCACTCAAAGCCGCCAATTGCTCTGCACTGAGCGCAGCCAGGGCCTGCGGCGCAATGTCATCGATCACCGAGGGCGCCAAGCCGCTGATGGCCGATGGGCTGAGCGCCGCCAGTTGCGCCGCGCTCAGCTGCGCCACCGCGCCAGCCGTCAGGGCCTGCGCCTGCGCCCGCTCGGCCAAGGCCGCTTGCTGCGCCGCGCTCAGGTCAGGCCCGAGCACCGCCAACTGCGCGGCCGACAGGCCACCCAAAGCCAGCACCGGCAAGGCCGCCACCTGAGCGGGCGTCAGCGCATCGAGCTGCGCCGGACTGAGCGCCGCCAGCTGCGCCGCGCTGAGGGCACCAATCTGGGCTGCATCCAAGCTGGCCAGGGCCCCGGCGCTGAGCGCGGCCAAGGTCTGCGGCTTCAGGCTGGCGATTTGCAAGGGATTGAGGGCATCCATGTGCGTGCCCGTCAATTGCGCCGCCTGTGCCGGGGTCAGGGCCGCCATCTGCTCCGGGCTCAGACTGGCCAAGGCCAAGGGACGCAGGCTCGCCAGCGCCTGCGGCTGCAAGCTGGCCAACTGGGCAGGCGTCAGTGCTTGCAGTTGCGCCGCGCCCCACAAGGCGACTTGCTCGGGCAACAGCGCGCCGAGTTGTTCTGCGCTCAAACTCGCCAACGCTTGTGCGTTCAGTGCAGCAAGCGCAGCCGGGCTCAGACAAGCGAGCTGACTGGGGCTGAGCGCATCGATTTGCTGACCGGTCAGTTGCGCCGCCTGCTCAGCCTTGATGGCAGCCAGTTGTTGCTCATCGAGGCTGGCCAGTGCCTGCGGGCTCAAGCTGGCCAGCGCGCTGGGCGCCATCGCGCCAATAGACTCAGGCCGCAAATTGTCAACTTGCTCACCCGTCAGCGCTGCCGCCTGGCTGGGCGTGATCTGCGCTGCGGCATGAATATCGGCCAAAGCTTGCTGCTGCGCTGCGCTCAGGTGGGCGCTCAGGGCGGCCAACTGGGCCTGTGACAAACCCAGCAAGGTCTGCAGCGGCATGGCCGCCACCTGCTCAGCGGTCAGGGTTGCCAGCTGGTTGGCGCTGAGCGCGGCGACTTGCTGCGCACTCAAAGCGGCAATTTGCTCGGCACTCAAGCTGGCCAACGCAGCCGCACTCAAGGCTGCTACAGCCTGCGGCTGCAGGCTGGCCAGTGGCGCTGGCCGCAGCGCATCGATCTGCTGGGCAGTCAAGCCGCCAGCCTGAATCGGTGAAATCGCTGCCATCTGGGCCGGGCTCAAGCTGGCCAGGGCCATCGGATTGAGGCTGCCCAGCGTTGGCAAGGCCGCCACCTGCTCGGGCGTCAAGGCCGCGAGCTGGGCGGGGCTGAGCGCGGCCAGCTGCGGGGCGCTGAGCGCGGCCAGTTGCGCCGCGTCCAGGCTGGCCAGCGCCGCCGGGCTGAGCGCGGCCAGCGCCTGCGGGCTCAGGCCTGCGATCTGGCTGGGCGTCAGGGCATCAATCTGCTCTGCGCTCAGCTTGGCCGACTGCAGCGGGCTGAGCGCTGCCATTTGCGCCGGGCTCAGGCTGGCCAGCGCATTGGGCGTGAGGCTGCCCACTGCCAGTGGACTCAGGCCAGCAATCTGGCTGGGGCTCAGCGCATCGATCTGCTCGGCGCTCAACTGCGCCGCTTGCAGCGGGCTCAGCGCCGCCATTTGCGCCGGGCTCAGGCTGGCCAGGGCCCCGGCATTGAGGCTGCCTACCGCCTGGGGCGTCAAGCTGGCGATCTGGCTGGGCGTCAAGGCATCGATCTGCTCGCCGGTGATCTGCGCCGCCTGTGCCGGGCTCAGGGCGCCCATCTGCTGCGCGTTCAAGCTGGCCAGCGCCGGTGCCGTCAAACTGCTGATCACCGAAGGCCGCAGACCACTGATGGCCGCCGGGCTCAGGTTGTCGATCTGCTCGCCCGTCAGCTGCGCCGCCTGGCTGGGCGTCAAGGCCTTGGCCGAGGCCATGTCGCTCAAAGCTTGTCGCTGCGCTGCGCTCAGGTCCGGGCTCAGCGCCGCCAGTTGCTCGGCGCTCAGGCTGGACAGCACGCTGACTGGCAAGGCCGCCGTCTGCTCGGGCGTCAGCGCAGCGAGTTGGGCCGGGCTCAGTGCCGCCACCTGCGCAGCACTGAGCGCAGCGAGCTGCGCCGCATCCAGGCTGGCCAGAGCCGCCGGGCTCATGGCGGCCAGGGCCTGCGGGCTCAGACTGGCGATCTGGCTGGGCGTCAAGGCATCAACCTGCTCGGCGCTCAACTGCGCCGCTTGTTGCGGGCTCAGCGCCGCCATTTGCGCAGGGCTCAGGCTGCCCAGCGCTGCCGCGCTCAAACTCGCCACCGCGCTGGGGCTGAGCTGGCTGATCTGGCTGGCGCTCAGGGCGCCAATCTGCAGCGCCGTCAGCTGCGCCGCCTGCGCGCCGCTCAGCGCCGCCACTTGCGCGCCGTCCAGGCTGGCAATGGCCTGCCCGCTCAGGCCCGCGATGGCCTGCGGCCGCAAGGCCGCCACCTGCTGCGGAGTCAGGGCATCAATCTGACGCCCGCTCAACTGCGCCACCTGCTGCGCGCTCAGCGCCGCCAGTTGAGCCGGCTCCAGGCTGCCCAGGGCTTGTTCGTTCAGCCCGCCTATGACCGAAGGCTTGAGCGCGCCAATGGCCGCAGGGCTCAGGCCGTCGATGTCCACCGGCCCGAGCTGGCTGGCCTGCGCAGGCGTGATGGCCTGGGCCGCCTGGATCTGGCTGAGCGCCTGCACCTGCGCCGCATTCATGCCAGGGCGCAGCGCACTGATTTGTTCTGCACTCAACTGGCTGAGCGCCGTTGGGGCCACGCCCGCCACCTGAGCCGGCGTGAGCGCGGCCAGTTGCGCGGGGCTCAGCGCCGCCAGTTGCTCGCCACTGAGGGCTGCTATCTGCGCGGCGTCCAGGCTGGCCAGCGCCGCCGGGCTCAAAGCCGCCAGCGTCTGCGGCTTCAAGGCGGCCACCTGCGCCGGGCTCAGCGCGTCGATCTGTGCGGCCGAAACCTGCCGAACCTGCTGCGGCGTCAGCATTGCCATTTGCGCCGCACTGAGGCTGGCCAGCGCCTGCGCGCTCAGGCTGGCGATCTGCGCCGGGGTAAGCACAGCCAGGCTGATGACCGGAAGTTTTGAGCTTTCAGTGATGCCGGACACCTGCTGCGGCGATAGCTGCGCCGCCACGGTGGGCTTGAGCCCGGTCAGAGCTGACGAGGTGGATGTATTGAGGCTGGCCGCCTGCGCTGCAGAGCCAGGGTCGAGCAGGGCCGCGAGCTCGGCCGGGTCAACATTGGCCTTGGCTGCGCCGACCAGCAAAGACGACTGCGCCATCGGGTCGAGGCGCGACGCACCGCCCACTGAACCGATGCGATCGGCCAGACCATGAACTGTGCCCGCGACGTCGCCAGCATTCATCTGGTCCACGCCCGACATCGCGGCCAGAATTTTGCCGAAGCCGTTGGCCGCCGCATTGGGGCTGCCATCGACCTTGACCGTTGCAATGGCCGGCAGTTGCGGCAGGTTACCGCTCATGCCGGCGGCCTGCGTGACCGCCGCGTTGGCAGAGGCGATGGTGTGCAATTGATCAGCGGCGTTGATGCCGGCAATGCTGCCCGTGCCGTCATAAGCACTCATGCCGGCCTTGACCGCGGCCACCGTGGTCGCGCCGTTGATGTTGATCACGAGGGTGGTGTTGGCCTGGACCACCACATCGACAGCCATGTAGACCACAGATCGCCCCACACTTTTGGGCAGGGCGCTGGCTTCGTCGAAGTAGTCGCTGGCGGCATTGCTGTCCCACAGCTTGGCGACGATGCCACCGGTGTAGGAGCCGATGTTGAGCGTAAAAGTGCCGCTGTCACTGACTTTGGCTGAGCCCAACTCGTGGCCATCCAGGTCGTAAATCGCGACCGTCAGGCCATTGCCTGGCACCGCTGGCCCGCCGACGAAGGTACCCGATACGACCGTGCCGGGCACACGGGGGGCTGCCGTCGCGCCCGCACCTCCACCGCCTCCACCACCGGCCAGAGCCGCTAAACCCAGACCGGCTGCCAACAAGCTGCCGGGGCCAGGAGAGGCGGCAGCCGCGGCCGGCACCGCCGAGCCAGTCGCACTGGCCGACGGCAGGGCCGCAGCCTCGCTGGCGGGCAATGGTGTCGGCGAAGCAGACGGGCCTTCCAAGGGCGCCTCGGGCACGGTCGACTGCGCCAGGCCAACATCGCCCCCCTCGATCCAACGTCCGGCGCCGTCGCCAGCATCGGCTTGGTATTGCGCCGCCAACTGGCCTTCGGTCGAGGCCTCATAAAAGCCGTCGAGCTCCAGCACGCGCCGCTTGTTCAGGTAAACATGCAGGCTCTTGCCGCTTCGCACCAGTCGTTGCCCTGGCACCAGGGCTCCCGTGTCCTGGTCGAGCAGCTCGTAGCGCATCCCATTTTGGGCCGCCAACTTGAGCGCAGGCCCCTCATTGGGCAGCACCAGCCCAGAGGCCAGATCCTGTCGCACTCCACTCCCAGCCTTAGGGAAACTCTGCACAAGTCAGCCAAAGCTGAGCTCATGCGTTAAACAGTGA
>JBAXEN010000170.1:0-9000 GCA_037140415.1 Betaproteobacteria bacterium
CGGGCGGCCATTTGAATGCGAACCGGCGAGACTGAGAACTGACCGGCCTGCGCCGGCTTTGCGGGCAACAAGGCGGTTATTGCAAGGCCTGAGCAAAGGCCAAGGGCGCCAGAGCTTTTTAACCAGGAGGGGATCATTTGAGTGTGCTTCATGCCGATTACCAGACCCATGTGAATTCCAGATACTCTTGATTCCCGAGCTTGACCAGCCGCCATAGCGCACCGCTGTCTGTGCGAGTCTGTGAGTCGCCCTCAAGGGCAAACCTGCCACCATTTCCCACCTGCAGGACATACTGATAGGCGCCGCCATGGGCCACCGTGAAGCGTTCGGGCGCTGCAAGCTTGGCGACCGCTCCGGTGGAGCAAACGACCGTGACTGTCGCTCCAGAACGATTGGGGCTGACATCACTGCTGCAGAACACCCGTGCCCCAGCCGAATCCACTGACACCACCTGTACCCTGATCTCCGCACTGGCCTGCCCCGCGCAAGCTTGCTGCAGGCAGGCAAGCCCTGCGCTGATAGCAAGCAAGGCTGCAGCGGATGGCTTCCAGCCCTGGAGCACGGGTACAGGCATCGAAGACGGGCCGAGGCGGGTCAGTGGCAGGCCTCAGTAGGCGATGGTGAAGGTGCGCGTCTGGCTTGCAGCGCATCCGTTGACGTCGCCTGCAGCATTGGTACCTATGCCCGCTAAGTTGCAGCCGGGTTGGCTGGCAGCCATGGCACCGTTGATGGTGTAGGTGTAGACGTCGGCGGTGCCCTCCGTAGTCGCTGTGGCCGCGCTGCCCGTCGCTGTCTTGACGGCAGCGCCCACATTCAAGCTGTAGATCAGACCGGCAACCACCCCGCCGCCAGTTGCGGTCACTGCGCCTGAACTGCTGGTGGAGTCGGTGGATACCGTATCGAAGTTAATGTTGCCAGGTGTCAGAGCGCGCGAACACTTGAAAACGATTTGCGTGCTTGGCGTAGGTACGGCTGCGCTGCCAAAGGCGGTGTATGTTCCAAACGACAGGGCTGTGGGCGTCGCATTGGCGGTCACACATGTTGGCGTGAATGCGGTGGTCACATTGAAGGCCTGCCCCACGGTGGCAGCATGCAAGGGCGCTGTGGATGCAGCGACTGTGGCAAAGACGAAAGCTGTAACGAAGCGATATTTCACGAACGTTCTCCGAAAGTTGTTTAAGAGGATGTGAATTTAGGCGAAGGTCTTCGCTGGCGACACCCCATCAGGAGGTGTTACAAAGACTTGCTGTTCACGCAAATGAGCCCCACCGATAGATCCGGCAAAGCAGCACATCACTGCCGAGCGGCTCGGCGATGCCAAGGCGCGTGTACTGGCGGCCTTACCGGGCTGGTGGGCCACGCGCAGCAAGGGCGATTGTTCAGGGAGGCGGCTGGAAGGCCACAAGCACATTGGTGCTGGGAGGCGTGCGAGACCCATCACGGCCGACGGGCCGCAAGCGCAGGCAGGTCAGACTCAGGTGCGCAGTTCGACCGTGCCCAGGCTCTGAACCACCGCTTCGATCCGGGCCCTGGGGGGCACGGGCGTGGCGAGGATCCGCGCGCCAGTGAGCACGACATCACCACGGCGCAAAGGCTTGCCGCGCTCGCGTGCATGGTTGGCCAGCCAGGTCAGGGCCGCGAGCATGCGCTCTTGGCTGGGGCCGGCCTCGGTCTGCGCAGCCACCTGTCCATCGATGGACAGGGTCATGGCCAGATGCGCCAGGTCGAGGGCGGCCCAGATCTCGGTGGGCGGGCCCAGCACCAGGCCTGCGTTGGCCTGCAAATCGCACAGCGCGGTCAGTGCAGGCAGCGACTGGCGATGGCGTAAGCGGGACGACACCACCTCCAGGGCCGGGTGCAGCGAAGCCACGGCCGCACGCACGGTGGCCAGGTCCAGGGCACCAGTTTGCGACAGATCTTGGCCGATCAGGACCGCGACTTCCACCTCGACCTCCAGTGGACCGCTCACGCCAAAATTCCACATCGCCGGCGAGCGCAAGATGCGCCGTGCGGGCAGGGGAGCGCAGCCTGGCTCACGGTCAGGCTGCAACTGCCCGACCTTCCAGCCGCCATGGCCTGCGAGCTTGTCGACCAGCGCGTCTTGGATGCGCCGGGCGTCCGCCAGTGATTGCGGCCTACAGTCGGGCGCCAGATCGTCGATGTCGGCCCCGTCTTCAAAGGCGCGCTGGAGTTGGCCAGCGGCGGCTTCGATCAGGTCTGGCGTGAGAGCACTCGGAGCATGCGTCATGGGTTTAGAACCTGTTCTTGGCGGGACTCACTTGACCATCTTGGCTTCACGCGCCACACGGGTCGCGTTCTCGACCTCGGTGCGCATCGCTTCACGCATCCGGTCTGGCCCGCCCAGGCGCCGAAAAATTCCCATCTTGTGCATGCTGGCGCGCACCTCGTCACCTTCCATCACCGCCAGCATGTCGGCACTGATTTTGGTCACGAGATCGGCGCTCAGATTGGCCGGTGCGACCATGCCGTACCAGGTGTCCCAAATGACCGGAATGCCCTGTTCCTGGAAGGTCGGTACATTCGGGTAGGCGTCCATGCGTTCGGCCGATGCCACGCCTATGGGCTTGGCCTTGCCGGTCTGCAGATTGGGCAGCATGCCCATGAGGCTGCCCATGATGGTTTGCACTTCGCCCTGGGCGAAGGCCAGATTGGCTGGAGCAGCGCCAGAAAACGGAATCTCGACCACGTCGATGTTGGTGGCCAGCTTGAGCATATTGAAAGCGAAATGCCCGGCGCTGCCCGGCGAGGAGTTGGCGTAGTTGAACTTGCCGGGGTTGGCCCGTGCCAGCGCCACGAACTCGCGCACATCATTGACGGGCATATTGGACTGAACCACCATCATGGTGGGCTGCACCCCCAGAAACACCAGAGGCGTGAAGTCGCGCATCGTCCTAAACGGCGTGCCCGCCGGGTTGAGCACCTCCGATGAGCCGGTGGCAGCGCCGGCGGTAAACAGCAGCGAATAGCCGTCGGCTCGCGAGGCAACCACGTTTTGGGCACCGATGGTGCCACCGGCCCCAGGCCGGTTTTCAACGACGACCGGTACCTTCCAGAGCACCGACAGGCGCTGCGCCAGCAAGCGCCCCAGGCTGTCGGTGGGGCCAGCGGCCGGGTAGGGCACGACGATGCGCACCGGCCGGTTGGGAAAGGCCGACTGGGCCAGGGCCGGCAGGCCCAGGACCGACAGCGTGCCCACAGCACCTGCCAACACTTTTCTCCGGTTCATCCTCATCTGTGTGTCTCCCTCAAAAAATGAACGTGGTGATTGCTGAGCCCTCAAGCGGGGCTTGCCAGCGTGGACGCTAAACCCTTGACAGTGACCCGACGCAGGTCGCGCGGGTAGCGCTGGCTTTCGAATGCCAGCCCGCGGTGCATGGTGGCCGCGTTGTCCCAGATCACCAGGTCATGGACCTGCCAGCTGTGCCGGTAGACAAACTCACGCTGAGTGGCAAATTCGCACAGGTCCTGGATGAAAAGCAGGGCCTCAGGCGTGGGCCAGCCTTGAATGCGGCCGATGTGCGAGGACAAGAACAGCGAGCGCCTGCCGGTGCGCTCGTGCCGACGCACCAGACGCTGGGGGACCGGCGTGCAGCGGGCCAACTCATCGGCTGAAAAGGCATTGAATCCGATCTTGTTGCGCGAATAGACGATGGAGTGTTCGCATACCAGGTCCTGGGCGGCCTGCTTGAGCTTGGCGGGCAGGGCGTCCCAAGCGGCGCGCATGTCTGCAAACTCGGTCTCGCCGCCTTCGGGCGGAATCACCCGGGCATGCAGCATCGAATAGCGCGCAGGCTCTGCCTTGAAACTGCTGTCGCTGTGCCAGAGCCGATTGCCGAGGCTGGAGAGCCGGTAACGATCGCTGGTGGCGAGGATGGCACCGTCTTCATCCAGGTTGGAGATGTCATTGATCTGCAGGTTGGCAATGCGGCGGCGCTCTTGGAAGGTCTGGCTGGCCGCGCTCTCGATCGGGCCAAAGCGCTGTCCCAGGCTGAAAAGCTGTTCATCGTCCAGCCGCTGTCCAGGCACCACCAGCACCGCGAACCGGTCCATGGCCGCGTCAATCGCATCGCGCTGAGCATCGTTGATGCCTTGGCGCAGATCCAGACCGGTCATGCGGCCCACAAAATCGAGCCCCTGAGGCCGTGCCGGGCTGACACGGAGCTCGCCAGTACCCGGCAGGTGTTGGCCGTTCGATCCAGAGTCCGTGCTCATCTGCACCGCCGCTTCAGATCACCTTGGCCAGCTTCAGGGCCTCGAGTTCTGAGGCATTGACGCCCAGCAGCTCACCGTAAATGGCCTGGTTGTACTCGCCCAAACCGGGCGGGCATTGGATCGGCACTTTCGAGTCCGACAGCTTGATCATGTTACCGGGGATGGTCAGGGTGCCACGGGTCGGATGCTCGAAACTCACGAAGGTGCCGCGCTCACGCAGATGGGGGTCAGACCACAGCTCCATGGTGTCGAACACCGCACTGGCCGGTACTTTGGCCTCACCCATGCGACGCATGACTTCGTGCTTGTCGTGGTGGCGGGTCCAGTCTGACATCATGGCGTCAATTTCTTGCGCGTTCTGTGCTCGCAGCGCGGGGGTGGCAAAGCGCTCCTCACCCAGCAGATCTTCGCGGCCGATCACCGTGAGCACGCTCTCCCATTGCTTGTTGCCCGCCCGGGTGGTGTAGATGTAGCAGTAGTCGTTGGGGCCATCGCCCTTGCAGCGGTAGACCTCGCTGGGGGCGGTGCCGGCAAAAATGCTTTGGTTGGCGGTGCGCACCGCCGGCTTGTCGAACATGGCTTGCGCTGCGAAAGCGATGCGCATGAAGTTGATGATGCAGTCTTGCATCGACACCTCCACCACCTGGCCGCGGCCGGTGCTGTGGCGCTGGTTCAGCGCCGCCAGGATGCCGATGGTGCAGTGCAAGCCTGCGCCTGAATCGGCAAAGTTGGGGCCGGGCTTGAGCGGCCGCCCACTCGGCTCGCCGGTGATGGACAGGGCGCCTCCGGCGGCCTGGGCGATCGGGTCAAAGGCCAGGTAGTTGGCATAGGGGCCCTCAGGGGCAAAGCCCTTGATACGGGCATACACGATGCGCGGGTTGATGCGCTGCACCTCTTCAACGCCAAAGCCGAGCTTTTCGATCACGCCGGGCGCAAAGTTTTCGACCAGGATGTCGCCCTTTTCAATCAGGCGCCGCAGCAACTGCTTACCAGCCTCGGACTTGAGGTCCAGCGTCACGCTCTTCTTGTTGGCATTGAGCTGCAGGAAGTACTGCGAGTCCATACCCGGCTCGGTGCTGGAATAGCGCCCCTGCTCGCCCTTGCCGGGAGGCTCGATTTTGATGACTTCGGCGCCAAACCAGGCCAGCATCTGGGTGCAAGAAGTTCCAGACTCAAATTGGGTGAGGTCGATCACCCGCAAGCCTTGCAGGGCAGATGTATTGGTGGCGGAATTTGGGGAGGGGGAGGGGGTCATGGGTGTGATATTTGGGGGAACGGTACGGCCGCACTCGCACAGCGACAATGCGGCCCAGGCTCAAAGGGAGATACTAGACAGCGCGCCAGGAATCCACAATTGCATAATTTCGAAGCATTCATGCGTTAGACCGATCAATGACACAGACAGACTGGTACCGCGCCCTGAGCCGAATCAACCTCAACCAGCTGATGACCTTCCTGGTCGTTGCTGAGGAAAACAGCTTTCGCTTGGCCTCCATCCGGATGCACCTGTCGCAGTCGGCGGTCAGTGTGCAGGTGCAGCAGCTCGAGCGTGTGCTGGGCGTGCCTTTGTTTCACCGTACCACGCGCAGCGTCGCGCTCACCCGAGATGGTGCAGCGCTGGCCGACGTGGCTCGGCGAGTGACCGCCGACCTGGCCGAGGTCACCACCGCTTTGCGTGACGAGGCCCGCCTGCAAAGGGGGCTGGTGACGGTGGTGGCCATGCCCACCTTCGCCTATATGTTGCTGCCGAACCTGATGTGCCGCTATGCCGAACTGCATCCCCATGTTGAAGTTCGGCTGCTCGATTTCGACTCACCCAGGGCCCTGGAGATGCTTCAGCGCGGCGAGGCAGACCTGGCTGTGCTGGCCAGAACCGCCGATATGGAGGCCTTCGAGTTCATTCACTTGTTTGAAGATGAACTTGTTGTGTTGGCCCCGGCCGCCTCGCAGCTCCTGCAGGGGCGCACCGAGGTGAGCATCGAGGAGGTCTCGCGCGAACAATTGGTCTTGAGCCCATCAGGGTCACAGACCCGAGCTCTGGTGGACCAAATCTTTGCGCGCGCACTGTGCCCCTTGCAGGTGCGCCAGGAATGCCAGCGTCCCCAGACTTTGCTGGCCCTGGTGGAAAACGGGCTGGGCATCACCATCTTGCCCAGAACCGCCTTGGTGGACATGAACCTGTCTCAGGTTCGACTGGCTCGACTGCAGACTCGGCCGATGCGCGAGGTCGGCATAGTGTCCCTGCGCGGCATGTCACTGGCGCCGGCTGCGCAGTCTTTCAAGGAGTTCTTGGCCCTCGCCCGCCCCCAATCAGCCCACGACAAACCCTTAACCCTGGGTCCATCGGTGCAGGACAGCGCCGCCTGAGGCTGCCCAGGCGTCTGAGCAGACGGCTTACTGATCCAGGATACGAACGTCCAAGACCTTCTTGGTTCGGGTGTTGTAGTCGCAAAACACCCGCACCTTTTTGAAGGCTCCAAAGCCGTTTTGCATGGCCAGGTGGGACGAGGTCATGGTCAGCACGCCGGGCGTCTCGACCTTGACCAGGTACTTGTCAAACAGCACGCCGAGAAAGCCCACATCGTCCCATTTGTGGGCGTACTTGGCGACCGACGCCACATAGGAGTCGGCCGCGCTGCGGCACATCATCGCGCCGGCAACGCCGGCGATCTCGGACAAGCGCTCGGCATTGCTGTCCTTTTCATCGCGCTTTTTCTGCTCGGCCTCTGCCGCCTCGGCCTTCTTGCGGGCCGCCTCCTCATTGCGCAGGGCAAGCTGCTCGGCAGCCTCCTTCTTCTTGCGGGCTGCCTCCTCGTTGCGCTGGGCCAGTTGATCGGCCGCTTCCTTCTTTTTGCGGGCCACCTCCTCGGCTGCACTGCGCTCGCGCGCCATTTGCGTAGCGGTCTTCTTCACCTTCTTGCCGGCGGCTTCATCATCGAGAAAGTTCAAAATCGCCTCGACACTGCCCAGATCAGAAGGGTAGGCCAGCGTGCTGGCCCGTTTGCGGATGGCAGCGAGGTCGTCGCTGCGGGCAATCCCAGCTTCAGTCAGCCGCTTGATGCCTTCGGGCGTCGCTTTCAGGCTGTTGGCAAATTCCATCTGCTGGGAGCTGGCGAAGCCCTGGCTGCGCGCGTCTATTTCGGCGATCTCTGTCGGCGTCCAGGCCGCATTGACGAAAACCCGGTGAGTGATTTTGTCTCGGGTCAGCGCGGTACTCAAACGGTTGACCGCATCGGCCGGGGCAATCACCACCGGGCATGCATCGGCCCTGGCGGTGATCGCATCAAACAGGGCCTCGGCCGAGTCGAAATCACGAAGCGAGCTTGCATTGGGCGCCACCGCAGGACGGCGGGCGGACCAGTATTCGCTCTGCTGTGCCAGCACGCGAGCCGCCTGGGCGTCGGTTTTGAGCGCGCACACGCCAACGCTGCCGCTTGAAGTTCCGATTTGCAGAGCCGCAAAAACAGGCTTACCGCTGGCCGCAGACTCCGCCAACGCCCACTTGGACGCCCGGTCGACAAAGCCGTCGTTGTAAATCTGAGCGCTGCGATCACGGGCCTCGAGGTTGGTTTGAACCACCAGATCGATCAGGTCGACCTTTACGATCTGATGAGCCTCGCGGCTGTCGCCAGCCAAGGGGAGCATCAAGGGAGCTGCCAGTTGCGCGCTGAGCGATCGCGTCGCCACCATAAACGGTGCGCGCCGCAAGCAGCCCGCATCGCGTACCAGGTTTGCTGGCGCCGTGGCGATGCCTGCATCGGCCAAAACCTTGCGAAAGCGCGCAAGGGCCCGCTGCTCGTAGCCCGGCGTCAGCACATTGGCCTCCGCAACATGCGTGCGGGCCAGAGCGTCGGGCCAGCAGATCTCATGGGGGCCCTTGCCGGCGGTATCGCGCAGCAGCAACTTGCCCTCCAGGTTGCGCCTGACATCGCTGGAATAGGGATTGAAATACAAGGCGAGATCGTACTTTTCAGCATTGGCCAGCCGCTTGGCGGTATCGAGCGAGGACTGCGCGCGCCGGGCCGTCGCCGGATTGCTCGATTTGGCCGACTCGGTAAACATCGACACAGCCAGTTCGACCTCACGGGGGCCGCCTTCGCCAAAAAAGGCCATTTCCGCATAGCCCAGACGCGCGAATTCGGCGGTCGAGGAGGCATACAGGCCCCGGGCCCTGACCAAATCGCGCGCCACCAGCCGGCCGTCGCGGTAAAGGTTGCCCAGGTTCGAGCGGGCGACGGCGCTGCCCGCCTCTGCGGCCTTGGTCATGTAAGAGATGGCCAGCTCAGCATTGGGCTCTGCATTGAGCCCCATCAGGTGCTCAAAACCCAGGCTCGCCTGCGCGTTGACCAGCCCAGCGTCGGCCGCCTGGCGCAGCAATGCGATGCCCTTTTTCGGGTCGCGCGAGGGGTACTTGGCATCGAGCAGTAAACGGCCTATGGCTTCCTGGCAAGGTGCATCGCCAGCGTCGGCCTGCGCCTGACAGGCCTGCCGCACACCGTCAAAATTTGAATCGCGCAGAGCCGCAAGAGCTTGACGGGCCGCCTCGGCATCGGCAAATGCGGGCGAAGACAGCAGGGCCACTGCGGCCACCAATATAGAAATCAGGTACATAGGCTTTGAGTCGAAATTGGTACTGACCATCAGATCGAACAGTGGGCGAATGAAAGGCCCAAAACAAAAAAGCGCCCGGTAGGCGCTTGTTTGCTGGGCAGCTGGCGGAGAGGGCGGGATTCGAACCCGCGGTGAGTTTTACCCCACGCACGCTTT
>JBAXEN010000171.1:0-8973 GCA_037140415.1 Betaproteobacteria bacterium
GACTCCGCGCAGCGCATGGCGGACCTCGACGATGGTGCCGGTGCGCGAATCGATGCCGCCCCAGCCCGAGATGCGGTCGTGGCTGACCAGCGCCTCGCCTTCGGCCACGCCGGGCACCACGCAGCGCCCGCGCAGCAGCACAGTGCTGAGCGCGCCGCTCATGCCGGCAGCTCCTGCCAGCGGCCGCTGCAGGCGGCCTCGACGCATTGGGCGGTCGAGCCGAACCAGGCTTGCACGCCCAAAATCGCCGGCAGGTAGTGGGTCTGCTTGGCCGAATCGAGGGCCACCACCCGGGTGCCCTGGGGCACGGCGCGGCTCATGGCCGAGCAGCTGTCGGACAGGATATGCCCGCCGGCCTCCTCAATGATGCGGGTGTAGCCGCTTTGGTCGCAGACAAATTTGGTCGCACGCGCGGTGAAAATCCACAGCTGAACATCGGCATGCACCCGCCGGCCTTCGAGCAGTTGCACCAGCTCCCACATTTGTTCGAGGCTGTAGTGCGGGCAGCCCAGCATCACGTAGTCGACCTGGCTGTCGCGCCCGGTGGCATTGAGCCGCTCCAAGGTTTCGCGCCGCTCGCGCGGGCCGTAGCGCAGCGGCACGGGCGGAGCCTTGCGCGCGCCAAAGGCCTGCTCCAGGCTCGCCGCCTCGGGCGTGATGCCCACCAGGTGGTACATCTCTACCCCGCCGGACGAAGAGGCCGAAGCGCCGAAATGCTTGAGCCGGGCCAGGTTGGGGATGCTGCGCACGCCGGTGATCACCGGCACCTGCTCCTGCACCTGCTCGCCGACCCAGTAGCCCAGCAGGCCCCAATCGGCGGTGCTTTGGACGTCGACGTCGAGCTCAATCCAGTGGCTGCCCAGGCGGTTTTCATCGAGGTGATAGCCCCAGTAGGGAATGCGCCCGGTGAGCATGGCAGCGCCCACGCTCTCGCGACCCTCGGTGTTGGTGCGCGCCCCCAGCACCGAGTTGCAATAGACCACCGCCGACGACTCCATCCAGGCGCAGTGCTCGCCGCGCACCGGGATGTTGCCCACCTGATAAGGCGTGCAGGTGTTGGTGGCCTGTATGCCCAGGCCGGTGGTGAAGGCTTCGCCCTTGCGAAAAAACTGCACCGTCTGCTCGTCCACGCCCATGCGCTCGGCCTGCGCCGGATCGAAGCCAAGTTGTGTGTGCACGGAAAAGGTACGCACCTTGGGAATGCTCACCACCTCGTCGCTGTCGAGGCTGAACTGCGAGAACACCGCTTCCATGCCGCCGTTTTGGCGGGCGAATTCGCGCATAAAGGGGGTGCTGGCGCTGACCGAGGCCACCACATTGTTGGTTTCGACCAACCGTTCGGCGCCCAATGCTTGGCCGTAGCGCACCAACAGGTCCATCGCTTTTTGCACTGCAGCGCCATCGCGCCCGTCGAGCATGGCCTGCTCGTCGCCGCTCAGCCTCATGCGAGCACCGATGCGCCGGCCACCGGCTGTGGCGGGTTCTGCGCGCTGCCCAGCCCAGCCTTGCGCAGGTACACGCCCTGGGCCAGCAAGATGTCCTGCAGTTGAGCGATATCGACCGCGCGCGGCGCAACGCCAGTCTGAACGCTCAAAGCCGCTGCCGCACCGGCGGCCTGACCGGTGATCCAGCACTGCGGAATCTCGCGCATGAAGCCATGAGAGTTCTTATCGCAGGAGATGTGCCGGCCGCAGGCCAGCAGTCCCTCGAGGGTGCGGGGCACCAGGGCGCCATAGGGCACCGAGATGTTGGGAAAGGTCGGAGAAATCGCTGGCGAGACACCAATTTCATCGGGCAGGGCCAGGCCCTGCGGCCACTGCGAGCGCAGTACCGCGCTAACGCCACGCAGGCGGCGGGTGTGGCGCACACCGATCTGCGGCGCGCTGAGCATCATGTAGGCGCCCTCGAAGCCCGGCGCATGCGCGCGGTAGAAGGCCAGGTGCTTGTCCATGGCCCGGTGCGAACGGATCTCCACCGTAGTCAGGTCGTCCACATCGAGCGCGTTGTAGCCGGTCTGGCGCGGGCCCATGAACAGCGCCACATCGTTGCGCCAGGACACAAAGGGCCGCTCAAACAGCCCGCACTCCTGGCGTCCGCGCGCCATAAAGGCATTGAAGGCCTCGGGCTGACCGGCCTTGAAGGCGATCCAGCGGTTCATGTCGACACCGGCAAAGGTCCAGGCGGTGTTCATGGCGTGGTGAATGTCAGCCGGCTCGATGTCGTCGTCGAATTCAGCGCCGGCGCGGCCGAACAAGTCGCCGTCGCCGGTGGCGTCGATCACCACATCGGCCATCACCGCCATGCGCCCTTCCTTGCTCTCGAACACCACGCCTTTGACCGCTCCGGCCTCCACAATGGGCAGCGCCGCCCAGGTGTGATAGACCAGGTGCACGCCGCTTTCAAGGATGAGGTCCTGGCTCAGCAGTTTGAGGCGCTCGGGGTCTATGGTGGGCGACCAGGTCACCACGCCATGGTAGGCGGCGGTGCGCTGCGACCAGTGGGCGGCCCGAGCCGGGTCTTTCGAGCCCCATTCGGCGGGCGCGGGCCCGGCAATCGCATCGGCCGGCAGTCGGTCGAGCAGTTCCTTGCCCAGGCCGCGGATCACCAACTGGCCCTGCCAGTCGCTCATGCGGTCGATCCAGATCACCAGGCCGCCGGTCGACAGGCCGCCCAAATGGTTGTAGCGCTCGAGCAGGGTCACATCGGCGCCGGCCCGCGCCGCAGCCACCGCCGCCGCCGTGCCCGAGGGGCCGCCGCCGACCACCAGCACCTGGGTTTTGCGGTAAATCGGCACTTGCCGACCCTGCTCCTGCCAATACCCGAGGTCGGCGCGCTCGGGCTTGCTGTCTTCGCGGCCAAAGGTGTCAGACACCAGGATGCGCTCGTCGTTGCGCTGGCGGTCCAGCATTGAGTAGTCAATGATTTTCTTGTCGCTCATGGTCGGTCTCAATTCGATTCAAGGCTGGGGCGGCGCGGGCGATGCAGGCTGCACCAGCACCGCGCCCTCGCTCAAGGGGCCCACATTGCGCCGGTAAATTTGCAGCCAGCCGCGATCAAAATGCAAGGTCGGGGCGACCCACGCCTCGCGCCGGCGCTGCAACTCGGACTCGTCGACCAAGAGGTCGCAGCGCTGCTGGTCCAGATCAATCTCAATGCGGTCGCCGTCATGCACCAGGGCCAGCGGGCCGCAGACCGCGCCCTCGGGCGCCACCTCGGCCACCACCAGGCCCTTGCACACCAGGCCCGAGAGATGGCCGTCGGTGACCATGGCCACCTGCTCGCCCAGCCCGGCGCCGTCGATCGCAAACACCACCCGCGAGGCGCCGCCGCCCATGCCCGGCCCGCCGGTCACACCGGCACCGCGCATCACCACCACATGGCCGGGCAGGATCTGACCACGCTGCAAGGCGCTGATGGCCGCATCGGCCGCATCAAAACACAGCGCCGGGCCCACAAAACGGCGCGAGGCCCGCGCCACAATGCCGGCCTTGACCATGCCCCACTGAGGCGCCAAGGTGCCGCGCAGCATCACGATGGCCGGGCGCTCGGCCCAGGGACGCGCCAGCGGGCGGATCACCGCCTCGTCAGGCGCCGGGGCCGCGTCGAGTTGCTCGCCCAGGCTCAGGCCGCTGACGGTCAGGGTTGCGGTGGCCAGCAGCGGGCGCAGTTGACGCATCACCCCCTGCGCGCCACCGGCCGCCTCAAAAGCTTCGATGGTGTGGCTACCCACAGGCCGCACCGCCGCGAGCACCGGGGTCTGCACCGACAGGCGCTGCACCAGGTCGTACACATCAAGGCCGCAGCCAGCCTCCGTCGCCACCGCCTGCAGATGCTTGATGCAGTTGATCGATCCGCCCACCGCCAGCAAGGTGCGCACCGCATTGGCAAAGGCCTCGGGGCTCAGAATCTTGCGCGGCCGCAGGTCCTCCCAGACCATGTCCACGATGCGCTGGCCGGCGCGCCGGGCCGCCTCGAACATCGCCGGGCTGTTGGCCGCCACCGGGGTCGTGCCGGGCAGGGCCATGCCCAGGGCCTCGCAGACGATGTGCATGGAATTGGCCGTGCCCATGCCGGTACACACCCCCGGTCCACGGATGGCCTCGCGGCTCATGCCCACCAGGCGCTCCATCGGCATCTGCCCGATCTGCGCATGCATGGCGCCGATGAACACGTCTTCGATGTCGACATGCTCGCCCTCGTACTCGCCGCTGGGCTGGTAGCCACAGGCCAGCATGAGGGTGGGGATGTCGAGCCGGGCGGCGGCCATCAACTGGCCGGGCACCGTTTTGTCGCAAGACGTCAGGCAGACCATGCCGTCGAGCATCGGCCCCTCGACTGCCACTTCAATGTCGTTGGTCACCAGGTCGCGGCTGGTGAGCATGTAGGCGCCGCGCGCACCCGGCGCAAAAATAAAGTCGCTTGGCGCTGCGGTGCGCACCTCAAAAGGCACGCCGCCGGCGGCGCGGATCGCTTCCTTGACCGTCGGCACGATGCCGTCGAGGTGGGAAAAACAGGCGGCCAGCGCCGACGAGCTGTTGACGATGGCGATCTTGGGTTTCTCGCAGTCCTCTTCGGGGATGCCCAAGGCACGCCAATGGGCGTTGCGCACAGCCCAAGGATAGGAGCCACGCGGGAAATTGCTGCGAAGCGGACGGTTCATGCCGGTGCGGTGCTGGGGCTCAAGTGCCGTCTGACGCAGGTCGGCGTGCAAGGCCTGTTGGGGCAAATCGTCGCACCGCTGTTACTGGACTGTCAATGAGAGCTTGTCCCGGGGGGCACTGACGTGGCCAGTGTTGGTGCCCCGGGCCGGAATCGAACCGGCACGCCCCTTTTACGGAAGCGACGGATTTTAAGTCCGCTGTGTCTACCGGTTTCACCACCGGGGCCGGGGACCATTGTCGCCAAATTTGGGGCAATGCCGGCGCACCCGGCCTCGAGAACAAACAGGACAGCGCCTGCGCGCTCATAAGCTCATGCCTCGGCGTTTGGTTTGGGCTCTTAGAATGCGTCGATTCTTTGACCGCTCCAAGGAGACTTCATGACCGCCACTCAAACCCTGCAGCGCCTGTCGGCACTGTCCATTCTGTCCCTGTCGCTGCTCGGCGGCGCGCAGGCGCAGACCGAATGGAAGTTCAACAACAGCTACGCGCCCACTCGCCCTGAATCGGCGCAGATCCGCGCTTTTGCGGCCGACGTGGAAAAGCGCACCGGCGGCAAGATGAAGATCTCGGTCTCTGAAGGCGGCGCCCTGGGACTCAAAGACGCCGACGCCCTGCGCTTCATGCAAGTAGGCACGCCCGAGCTGGGCTTCATCTGGCCGCCCTTTGTCGGCCGCGACGCGCCAGCCCTGGCCAATTTGTATGTCTACGGCCTGGTGGCCAATGCCGAGGAGCACCTGAAGGCGCTGCCCGCGCTCAAGGCGGTTCTCAAAGAGGGCGTGGGCAAGTGGAACATCGAAGTGCCTGGCTTCCTGGGCTTTTCCATCGTGGACGCGTCACTGTTTTGCCGCGAGCCGGTGCGCACGCTCGACGAACTCAAGCGCAAGAAGCTGAGGGTGGGCAGCCGCGAGCAGGTCGAGACCTTCAAGCGCCTGGGCGTGGCCGCGCAGATCGTGCCGCAAAATGAGCTGTATTCGGCCATGCAGACCGGGGTGGTCGACTGCGCCCTGTATGCACCGCGCTTTGCCAACACCATCTCGCTGCAGGAAGTGGCCAAGCACATCACACCGACCGGCTTTCCCTTCCCGCCGGCGCCTTACGCCCTGCTGGCCCACAAGGGCAAGTGGGCGGCTTTGCCGGCCGATCTGAAAAAGGGCTTCAACGAGGCGGTGGCCGAGTTGGAGAAGGTGAGCTTTAACTTTGACGGCGACGCCGCAGCCGAGAAGGCCGCGCGCGAGAAGCTGCAAAGCCAGGGCGTGACCTTCCACCCGGTGATGCCGGCAGCTGACCGCGCTGCCCTGCGCAAGTCGGCGCTGGAGACCTGGGACCTGCTGGCCAAAGAAACCGGCGGTGACGCCATCGCCTACCGCCAGCGCATCTTGCAAGCCTTGCCGCAATGACGACGGCGGCGCCCGGCGGCATCATCGACAAAACCTTGCGCGCTGCCGCCGGCGCGCTGGCGGGCATAGGCGCTGCCGCACTGGCGGGCATTTTTGCGCTGGTGCTGGTGGCGGTGGTGATGCGCTATGTCTGGGGCCGGCCCTTTGACTTCACCGAGGAACTCTCGGGCCTGCTCATGACCTTGGCCGTCTTCACCCTGCTGCCCAGCGTGGTGCTGCGCGAAATCAACATCCGGGTAACGGTAATTTCCGAGCAACTGCCAGCGCGGCCGCAGCGCTGGCTGTTCCTGTTCGGGCAGTTGCTGCTGCTGGCTTTTTGCGCGGTCTTCGTGCGCGAGGCCTGGGGCATTTATGAATTTACCGCCAAGCTCAATCTGATGAGCGAGCAGTCGCGCCTGCCGTTGGCGCCCTTCCTGCTGATTTCAACGGTATCGGTGCTGGTGGCGGGCCTGGCCGGCGCCTGGCGCGCACTGCGGCCCGTCACGCCGCAGGCCGGCGAGGAGGTGCACGCATGATCTGGTCCATTTTGCTAGGCCTGCTGGGCGTCACCGTGCTCTCGGGCGCGGTGCTCGGCGCGGCCTTGGGCCTGACCGGCTTTGCCATCTTGCATTTCTTTGGCGGCGGCGCGACCCGGCTGGGCGTGCAGGCGGTCTTTAATGTGCTCGGTGAATTCACCCTGACTGCCATTCCCCTGTTCATCTTGCTTGGCGATGTGCTGGTGGCCAGCGGTCTGGCCGGCGGCATTTACAAAGCCATGTCGCCGCTGTTTGCCCGGTTGCGCGGCGGCCTGCTGCACACCAATATCGCGGTCTGCACCGTCTTTGGCGCGGTCAGCGGCTCCTCGATGTCGGTGTCTGCCGCGGTCGGCTCGGTGGCCTATCCGCAGCTGGTGCAGCGCGGCTATGAACGCAAGATGGTGGTGGGCACGCTGGCTGCCGGCGGCACCTTGGGGCTCTTGATACCCCCGAGCTTGTCGCTGCTGATTTATGGCGCGCTGACCGACACCTCCATAGGCAAGCTGTTTCTGGCCGGTGTGCTGCCGGGCCTGATGATGGCGCTGCTGTTCATGATCTACATCGAGTTCCAGGCCCGGCGCGACCCCAGCCTGGTGCCGCGCGAGCAGGCCCTGCCCTGGGGCCCGACCCTGCGCGCAGCCCTCGCAGTCTGGCCGATTCTGGTGCTGATCCTGGCGGTGCTGGGCAGCTTGTTTGCAGGCATTGCCACCCCCACAGAATCGGCGGCGGTGGGCGTGGCCGCCGCCGCCCTGATGGGCTTTACCCAGGGCGACTTGACCTGGCGCAAGCTGGGCCAAACCTTTTTGAGCTCGGCGCGCACCTTTGCGGTGATTGCCTTTGTGTTTCTGGGCGCGGTGATCCTGGCGCAGTCGATCAGCCTCTTGCAGTTGCCGCAAAAAATGCTCGAAGGCGTCTCGGCCCTGGGCCTGTCGCGTTATGCGCTGCTGGGCGTGATCGTGCTGATCTACCTGCTGCTCGGCATGATTTTCGACGGCCTGTCCATGATGGTGATGACCCTGCCGGTGGTGTTCCCGCTGATGACCGGCCTGGGCTTTGACCCCATCTGGCTGGGCGTGGTGGTGACCATCATGATCGAGGTGGGCATGCTCACCCCGCCGGTGGGCATGAACCTGTTTGTGCTGGTGGGCATCAGCAAGCACGAGGTGAGTTTGGCCGAAGCCTCGATCGGCGCCCTGCCCTTCTGGCTGCTCTTGATGCTGGGTGTGCTGCTGCTGACCCTGGTGCCGGACATCGCCACCTGGCTGCCCACCCTGTCTTACGGCAAATAGGATCCCCGCCCATGAGTGACGTGCCACGCCAACGCGCCCAGCGATTGCTGCGCGAGGCCGACATCGACGCCCTGGTACTGGCCAAGCCCGAAAGCTTTGCCTGGGCCACCGGCGCGCCGCCGGGCGTGGCCTCATTCTTTCGGCGCGCCGGCTCGGCCCTGGCCTTGGTGCCAGCGGCCGCTGGCGAGCCGATTGCGGCGGTGGCCACCGAGTTGTTTGCACCGCATGCACGGCGCGCCTTGGGCCAGGCGCAGGTACTGACCCACAGCGACTGGGTCGAAACCGCCGACATCCGCCCCTGGCTGGACAGCAGCGAAGGCGCGGCCGAGTTGATGCAGCGCGCTTGGCGGGCCGATGGCCGGCCCGCCGGTTTTGCCCGGCCTGCGGCCTTTGATGCTCGCCGCTCCTTCGAGCAACTCGGTGTCCTGCTGCGCGAGCGAGGCCTGGCCGATGCGCGCATCGGGCTGGACCTGGACTTCTGGCCAGCCAGCGACTTTGCTTTGCTCCAGGAGGTTCTGCCCGGGCTGCGCTGGGTCGATGCCAGCGCGGTGATCGCCCGCATCAAGGCGGTCAAAAGCGCGCGTGAAATCGCTTTGCTGCAGCAGGCCGCAGCCCTGGCCGAAGCCGGCATGCGCCGCGCGGTGGCGAGCGTTCGCACCGGCATGCACCGCGATGCCATTGCGCAAGCCTGGAAGGACGGCGTGGCCGCCGAGGTGCAGCGCCGGGGCGTGCGTCTGTCGGGCCAATGGGAATACACCACGGTGGGACCGCTGCCCTGGCAAGGGGGCGGGCAGATCGCTGCGGGCGATGTGCTCAAGTTCGATGTCGGCTGCTTGGTCGAAGGCTATAGCTCGGACAGCGGCCGCACCTATGTCCTGGGCAAGGCCAGACCCCGCACCCGCCAGATCATGCAGGCCCTGGAAGACGCTTTTGCTGCCGGCATCGAAGTGCTCAAGCCCGGCCATCTGCTCAGCGATGTGCATGCCCGCGCCACGCGTTCCATCCACAAGGCCGGCTTTGCTGGCTTTAGCCGTGGCCACTACGGCCACAGCCTGGGCCATGACACGTTTTGCGAGGTGCCGCCCTTCATTGCCGCGCAGGCCCATGAGGC
>JBAXEN010000172.1:0-8954 GCA_037140415.1 Betaproteobacteria bacterium
GAGCTCGACTGGGCCTCGACGTTGAGGTCGGCCAGGCGGCGGCGCACATCGGGGTTGGCCAGCGCCGCCACCACCTCGCGGTGCAGGCGCTCGATCACCGGCCGCGGGGTGCGGGCCGGCGCGGCCAGGCCGTTCCAGCTGGCGGCCACGAAATTGCTCAGGCCACTCTCGCGCGCGGTGGGCACATCGGGCAGCGAGACCGAGCGTTTCTCGCCGGTGACGGCCAACACCCGCAGAGCCTTGGCTTGTACCTGTGACATGACCGGGCCGAGCACCTCGACCGCCGCGTCAATCTGGCCGCCGCGCAAGGCGGTCACCACCGCCGGTGTGCCATTGAAGGGCACGATCTGCACGTCCATGGCGGCGCTGGACTTGAACAGTTCAGCGGCCAGGTTCTGCGTGCTGCCAATGTTGATGCTGCCGATGTTGAGCTTGCCCGGGTTGCCGCGCGCAAAAGCGAGCAGCTCCGCCAGCGACTTGAAGCGCGAATCGGCCGGGGTGATGATGGCAATGTCAAAGGTGCCCAGGGTGGAGATGGGCGCGAAGTCCTTGAGGGTGTCAAAGGGCAGGGCCTTGAAGAGGCCGGCGCTCACCGCTGTGCCGTTGGACATGAGCAGCAGGGTATGGCCGTCGGGCTCGGCCTTGAGCACCGTCTCAGCCGCCACCACACCGCCGGCGCCGGGCTTGTTGTCGACCACCACCGACTGGCCCAATTGCTCAGCCAGGCGACCGGCCACGGTGCGCGCCGTCAGGTCGGCCACGCCGCCGGCGCCAAAGGGCACGACGATGCGAATCGGCTTGCTCGGAAAGGTCTGCGCAGCGGCCTGCGTCCACACAGCGCCTGCAAGCAGCAGGCCCAAAAAGCCTCGGGATAAAAAGCGACGGTTCATGATGAAAGGCCAGAAGTCAATGGGGGTAAGAGTGAGGTCTCGGACCCGACCCGAACAAGGCCAGATTCTTGCAGACTGAGGCTCGCAGCGCTTGCACCCTGCAAACCGCCCCTCAAAGGTCGTCCTGCAAGCGCACCGGCACCCGGGGTGCAAGCGCGCACATGAGCTCGTAGCCGATGGTGCCGGCAGCGGCAGCGACCTCGTCAATGGGCAGACACTGCCCGGTGCTGGCCTGGCCCCACAGGGTAGCCTCACTGCCGATACCGGCCTGCGGCGCATCGCTCAGATCGACCGTGATCAGGTCCATGCTGACGCGGCCGACCAGGGGGCAGCGGCGCCCATCAATGAGCACCGGCGTGCCGGTGGGCGCGTGGCGCGGGTAGCCGTCGGCATAGCCGCAGGCCACCACGCCGATGCGCAGCAGCCGCTCGGCGGTAAAGGTAGAGCCATATCCCACGGTATCGCCCGTGCTCAGCTCTTGCGTGGCCACCAGGCGAGACTGAAGGGTCATGGCCGGACGCAGATTCCAGGCACCGGCGTCACTGGCCAGGTAATCGGGCGCGCCGCCATAAAGCGCAACACCGGGCCGCACCCAGTCGCTGCGCGCCTGCAAGGCCTGCACATGGCGCAAGGTGGCGGCGCTGTTGCTCAGGCAACGTTCACCGGGCAGGTCGGCGGTGACGCGGTCGAACACCGCCAACTGCTCGGCAATGCCACGCGGGCCGTCGGCGTCACTAAAGTGGGTGGCGTGGCAAACATCGTCAACCTGGGGCAGGGCCTGCAGCCGAGCCCAGGCGGCGCGGTAGCGCTCGGGCGCAAAGCCCAGGCGGTTCATGCCCGAGTTGAGCTTGAGGAACACCCGCTGTTGGCGCGGGCTTTTGTGCCCGGCCAGCATGTCGATCTGCTCGCTGCAATGGACCACATGCCAAAGGTCCAAGCGCGAGCACAGCTCCAGATCGCGCGCCTCAAAGCAGCCTTCGAGCAAGAGGATGGGCCCGCGCCAGCCCAGATCGCGCAGGCGCTGGGCTTCGGCCAGGTCCAGCAGCGCAAAGCCTTCGGCGCTGCGCAAGGCATCGAACACCCGCTCGATGCCGTGGCCATAGGCGTCGGCCTTGACCACCGCCCAGATCTTGGCGTCGCCGGTCCATTGCCGCACCTGAGCCAGGTTGTGGCGCAGATGGCGGCGGTCGATGGTGGCCAAAATGGGACGAGGCATGGGAGACGGTCGGAACTGCAGAGTGGATTGCCAGGGGGCTGCCCGGCGGCAAGGGGCCTAGGCCGAGAAAACCCAGGCTGGCAAAAGGGGCGAGACTGGGATTTTGGCACCTGTGCCCGTGCTATAAACCGGGACCACTTGCCTCAGGGCTGTTTTTTTTGCAATCGGCAGACAAACCTGACAGCTCCGACCGCTGACCGTCAAGGCCAGGCCATCCTGACACCCACACCCCCATGAATCGCGGCTTCTACACCATCATGGCAGCGCAGTTTTTCAGCTCGCTGGCTGACAACGCGCTGTTCGTGGTGGCGGTGGAGTTGCTGCGCGAAGCCGGCGCGCCCAAATGGCAGCCGGCCGCGCTGGTGCCGATGTTCGCGCTTTTCTATGTGATTCTGGCGCCCTTTGTGGGCGCCTATGCCGATGCGCGTCCGAAGGGGCGGGTGATGTTCAGCAGCAATGCGATCAAAGTGATCGGCTGCCTGGCCATGCTGTTTTCGGCCCATCCGCTGCTGGCCTACGCGGTGGTGGGGCTGGGGGCTGCAGCCTATTCGCCGGCCAAATACGGCATCCTGACGGAACTCCTGCCGGCCTCGCAGCTGGTCAAGGCCAATGGCTGGATTGAGGGTTTGACGATTGCCTCCATCATTTTGGGGGTGCTGCTGGGCGGGCAACTGGTTGGGCCCAAGATCTCGGGTGCGCTGCTGGGCGTTGACCTGCCGGTGTTCGATACCGGCATCGACACACCGCCCGAAGCAGCCTTGGTGGTGCTGATCGCCGTCTACGCGCTGGCTGCGTGGTTTAACACCCGCATTCCCAAAACCGGCGTGGAGATGCGGCCCATGCCCAGCAATACCCTGCAGCTGCTGCCTGATTTTTGGCAGTGCAACACGGCCTTGTGGCGCGACAAGCTCGGTCAAATCTCGCTGGCGACCACCACCTTGTTCTGGGGCGTATCGGGAAATCTGCGCTACATCGTGCTGGCCTGGGCGGCAGCGGCCCTGGGCTATGGCACCACCCAGGCCTCATCGCTGGTGGGTGTGGTGGCCATCGGCACGGCGGTGGGCGCGGTGATTGCCTCGGTGCGCACCCGGCTGGATCAGGCCACCAGCCTGATGCCCCTGGGCATAGGCATGGGCGTGCTGGTGGTCCTGATGAACTTCATCGACAACGTCTGGGTGGCCGCGCCTTTTCTCATCCTGCTCGGTGGTCTGGGCGGCTTTCTGGTGGTGCCGATGAACGCGCTGCTGCAGCACCGGGGCCACAACCTGATGGGCGCGGGCCGCTCGATCGCGGTGCAAAACTTCAACGAGCAGGCCTGCATCTTGGGTTTGGGGGCCTTCTACGCACTCTCGACCGGGCTGGGACTGTCGGCCTTTGGCGCCATCACCGCCTTTGGCGTGGTGGTGGCGGGCTTCATGTGGCTGATCCAGCGTTGGCACCGCAGCAATCTGGTGCACCACGCCGATGAGGTGCAAGCACTGCTGACGATCGCTCGCAGCGACACCTCGCACTGAGCCGGCGGTGAAGGTCGGTCAAGCTGAAGCGGCGGGTCCGTCCCCCCTGGGACCATGACAGCAGAAAAGCACAGCCCTGGCCTGCCCAGCTCAGCGCCCCTGTGGGCCGTGGGCTGCCTGGTGATCAACGCCCTGGTTTGGGGCCTGTCGTGGTGGCCGTTTCGGCAACTGCAGGATCGGGGCCTGCATCCGCTGTGGTCAACCGCGTTGGTCTACGCAGCAGCGGTGCTGTGCGTGCTGGCCTGGCGCCCGCTGGCCTGGCGGCAGCTGTTTCGCCACCCCGGGCTGTGGCTGCTGCTCGCGGCCGCCGGCTTGACCAATGTAGGCTTCAACTGGGCCGTCAGCGTCGGTGATGTGGTGCGGGTGGTGCTGCTGTTTTACCTGATGCCGGCCTGGTCCATCCTGCTGGCCTGGCCGCTGCTGGGCGAGCGACCGACCCGGGCGGCCCTGCTGCGGCTGCTGTTGGCCCTGGCCGGGGTGGTGGTGGTGCTCAAGTCGCCTGACTCGCCGTGGCCTGTGCCCCACAGCACCTCGGACTGGCTGGCCGTGGCCGGCGGCCTGTCGTTTGCGCTGACCAATATCTTGCTGCGCCGCCTGGGTGCCACGCCCAGCGAAGGCCGCATGCTGGCCATGTTTGGCGGCGGCGCGGTTTTGGCTGCCGCAGCGGCGGTGCTGGGCATGGGCCTGGGGGTGGTCAGCCCGCCCAGCATGGGCCCCGGCGGCTGGCCGATCGCGCTCGGGCTGTGCCTGGGTTTTTTGGTGAGCAATCTGGCACTGCAGTACGGCGCAGCGCGGCTGGCGGCGGGCACCACATCGCTGGTCATGCTCACCGAAATCCTCTTCGCCAGCCTCTCTTCGGCCTGGCTGGGCGCCGCCCAAATCGACGCCCGCACCCTGCTCGGCGGCGCCCTCATCGTGGTGGCCGCTCTGCTGGCTGCGCTGCAGCCGAGCGAGGCAGACAGCCCCTGAACCTTGGGCCCAGGGACGTTGGGCCGGCTGCAGGCAAGTCTTTGACTGCAACGGCACAATGATCTCCAGACTTTTTCAGGAGCCCCCATGAGCACGATGCACGACTTCAGCGCCCTCCAAATCGACGGCCAGGAACTGGCCTTGAGCAGCCTCAAGGGCCAGGTGGTTCTCGTGGTCAACACCGCCAGCGCCTGCGGCTTCACGCCGCAGCTGGCCGGCCTGCAGCAATTGCACCAGCAGTTTGGGCAGCGTGGCCTGACGGTGCTGGGCTTTCCCTGCAATCAGTTCGGCGGTCAGGACCCCAAGCCCGAGGCAGAGATCCTGAGCTTTTGCCAGAAGAACTACGGCGTGAGCTTCCCGATGATGGCCAAGGTCGAGGTCAACGGAGGCGGTGCACATCCGCTGTTCCAGTGGCTGACCCGCAGTGCGCCCGGCATTTTGGGCACGCAGGCCATCAAATGGAATTTCACCAAGTTCTTGGTCGGCAAGGACGGGCAGGTGATCAAGCGCTACGGCTCGATGGACAAGCCCGAAGCGCTGGCCGGCGACATCGAGGCGGCGCTGGCGGCCTGAGCGATTTGCTCAGCGCCGGCCTGCGGGCGCATCGGCCAAGCCGGTCAGCAACCGGCTGATGATGGCCTGCGCATAGCGGCTGGCCACCTGGGCCACAAACTCGGCAAAGTCGCGGTGGGCCGTGTCGTCAGCGCGGTCGGAAATGGTGCGCATGGCGGCATAGGGCAGCCCATGGTCGGCGCAGACCTGGGCCACCGCAGCGCCCTCCATCTCAACCGCCAGCGCTGCATGGCCAGCTTGGGCCAGGTGCTGGCGCAGCGCGCCAACTTCTTGGGCGCTGCTGACAAAGCGATCGCCGCTGACGATCAAGCCCTGATGCACGGTGGCCTGCGCAAACTCACCGGCCAGCGCCTGCTGCGCCGCCTCCAGCACAGCGGCGCTCAGCGCCTCGTGGCAGGCAAAGCGGGCGCGGCCATAGGCGGGCACCTCGTAGCGGGGAAAGAGAGGCGAGACGTCGAGGTCGTGCTGCATGAAATCCTGCGCTACCACCACATCGCCGACCCGCACCGGCTCGGCCAGGGCGCCGGCCACGCCGGTAAAGACGATGGCGCCTGCATCGAAGCGTTCGATCAGCGTGGTCGCCGTCATGGCCGCCGAGACCTTGCCGATGCGCGAGACGGTGAGCACCACCGGCAGCCCCTGCAGGCGGCCGAGCCAGAAGCGGCGGCCGGCGTGTTCAATGCGCTCGGGCTGCTCCAGTTGGTCGATCAGGCCGCGCTGCTCGTCGACCAGGGCACTGAGGATGGCCAACCTCTGACCGGCTGGCCACAAAGGGCCCGCACTCATGCCGGCCGAGGCGCGCGGGCGGCGCCGCGACTGCCCTGGGCGCATTGCTGGCACAGCTGCATGGCCAGGCGGTGCAGGGCCTGCCAGGCGTCGGTCGGCCAGTCGGGCTGGCGCAGGCCCTTGGCAATGCCGTCGACCTTGTGCGCTGCCTCCAGCAGATGCGCCAGGGCGCTGGCGCTCAGGTGCGGCAGCACGCGCTCGAACAAACGTTCCTTGAGGCCCCAGCCGCGGTTTTCGCGCAGGGCCATCGGCAGCGGCCGGCCATCGGCCATGGCATCCTTGACGCGCTTGAGGCTGCGTATGTCTTCGGCCAAGGCCCAGTGCACCAGCACCTCGGACTCGCCTTCGGCGCGCAGGCCATCGATCATGCGCTGCACCCGCAGCGCCTGACCAGCGAGCACCGCCTCCGACAATTTGAAGACGTCGTAGCGGGCCACATTGAGCACCGCCGCCTCGATCTGCGCCAGCGTCAAAGGGCCCGCCGGATAGAGCAGCCCGAGCTTTTGGATCTCCTGGTGCGCCGCCAGCAGATTGCCTTCGACCCGGTCGGCAAAGAAGCTCAGCGCGTGCTGGCCCTCATCGCCCGAAGCCACCCGCTGGCCTTGCTGAGCCAGGCGCTGGGCGATCCACTGTGGCAGCGCCGCGCGCTCAATGGCATCGATCTGCAGGCTCACCCCGCCGCCTTCCAGGGCGCAAAACCAGGCACTGGCGCGGGTGGCCTTGTCCAGCCGCGGCAGCAGCACCAGCGCCAGCGTAGCATCCTGGCCTTGCAGGGCCTGGGTCAGATCGACCAGCGCGCCGCCGCCGTCCTTACCGGGCTTGCCGCCGGGGATGCGCACTTCGAGCATCTGGCGGTCAGCAAACAAGCTCATGGAGCCGCAGGCGGCGAGCACCGCACTCCAGTCGAAATGGGCGCCCAGCACGGTGTGCACGCTGCGCTCGGTATAGCCTTGGGCTCGGGCGGCCTGCCGAATCGCATCAGCCGCCTCCTGCTGCAAGAGCGGCTCATCGCCGTGGAGCACGTACAGGCTGCGCAGCCCGCGTTCAAGATGGGCGCTCAGTTGGGCGGGGGCCAGTTGCATGGACAGCGATTGTAGGAACAGCCGGCTCAGCGCTCGGGCGGCAGGGCGCCGGCCGTGAGACTGGTGACGGCGGCCAAACGGCGCATGAGTTGCTGCACCATGTCATTGCGCATGTCGCGATAGAGCAGCGCCTCTTCCTCTTCCTTGGCCAGCGCCGCCGTTTCGGCAAAGCCGACCTCGCGCTGCAGCAGCAATTCAGACTCGGGGATCAGCTCGCGGCCGGCCGGGGTGATAAGACGAAAGCGCAGACGCAGACGCAGCACGAATTCGCGCACCTGGCCGGCCGCGTTCAGGCCGGCGACCACCTTCTCGCGCTGCTCGGAGCGCACCTCCAAAACCACATCGGCGCCGGCGCGTTGCGCCGAAGCCGTGAGCACCCGCAACTCAGGACTGAACTGCAGCGCGCGGGTGAGCAGGGGCCCCAGGCTGGAGGCCTCGGGCAGTTGCAGGTAGATGCTTCGAAAGGCATAGTTGGGCGCCTTGCGCAGCGCAAAGCCGCAGCCGCCCAGCAGCAGCGCCAGCGGGGCGGTCAGGGCGAGCGTGCGGCGCTGCATGGCGCTCAGATGACCACGTTGACCAGCCGGCCCGGCACCACGATGATCTTCTTGGGCGCAGCGCCGGCCGCTTGCTTCACAAAAGCCTCGCTGGCCAGTGCAGCGGCCTCGATCTGCGCCTTGTCGGCGCCGGCCGGCACGGTCAAGGCGCCGCGCAGCTTGCCGTTGATCTGCAGCACCAGTTCGATCTCGTCTTGCACCAGCGCGGCCGGATCGACCTGCGGCCAGGCGGCGTCGAGCAGCGGGCCCAGCGCCTGGACATAGCCGAGCTCGTTCCAGAGCACCTGGGCAATGTGCGGGGTGGCGGGGTAGAGGCAGCGCAGCAAAATGCCCATGGCCTCGCGAGCGGCGGCGGCATCGGCGGCGCTGGCGCCTTCGAGCTTGAAGTCCTCCAGCGCATTGAGCATCTTCATCGTGCCGGAGACCACGGTGTTGTACTGCATGCGCTGGTAGTCGTAGTCGACCTGCTTGAGCACATTGTGGATCTCGCGGCGCAGCAACTTGGCCGGCGCGCTCAGGCGGGCTCCGTCCAGCGCGCTGGCGGCGCTCAAGGCGCAGATCTTGACCGCATGGTTCCAGACCCGGCGCAAAAACCGGTAGCTGCCCTCGACGGCCGCGTCGTTCCACTCGAGCGTGGCCTCCGGCGGCGCGGTAAACATGGTGTACAGCCGGGCGGTATCGGCGCCATATTTTTCGATCAGGTCCTGCGGGTCGACGCCGTTGTTCTTGCTCTTGCTCATGGTGCCCACGCCTTCATAGACGATGGGCGTGCCGGCAGGCAGATCGCCTTTGGCCTGCTTGAGCACCGCGCCGATGACCTTGCCGCTGGCGTCATGCTGGTCCTGCACCTCGTGCGGCCAGAAATATTCAATGCCGCCCTTGGCACCCTTGCGCGAGTAGATGTGGTTGAGCACCATGCCCTGGGTGAGCAAGCGGGTGAAGGGCTCGTCGACCTGGACCAGGTCCAGGTCGCGCATCACCTTGGTCCAAAAGCGCGCATACAGCAGGTGCAAGATGGCATGCTCAATGCCGCCGATGTACTGGTCCATCGGCATCCAGTAGCGGCTGCCGTCTGCCACCATCTGCTGGTCATTGGTCGGGTCGCAGTAGCGCATGAAATACCAAGACGAGTCGACAAAGGTGTCCATGGTGTCGGTCTCGCGGCGCGCACTCTTGCCGCAGACCGGGCAGACCACGCCCGCGTGAAAGCCTTCATGCTTGTTCAGCGGATTGCCTGAGCCGTCAGGGATGCAGTCCTGCGGCAGGATCACCGGCAGGTCTTTTTCGGGCACCGGCACTGCGCCGTGTTCCTCGCAGTGGATGATGGGAATCGGCGTGCCCCAGTAGCGCTGGCGGCTGACGCCCCAGTC
>JBAXEN010000173.1:0-8882 GCA_037140415.1 Betaproteobacteria bacterium
TCGGAGGCAGCCACCGTGCTGTGAAACACCATGTCAACCGCGCCCGACTCCACCGCTGCTCCACGCGCCTGGGTGTCGGGGATGACCTTGAACACCATGCGGTCCAGGTAGGGCTTGCCCGCCTCAAAGTAATTGGGGTTGCGCACCAAGACGATGGCATCGCCCCGGCGCCATTCGCTGAACATGAAGGGGCCGGTGCCCACAGGCCGGGCGTTGGCCGGGTTGCGGCGGATGTCGGTGTTGTCATAGATGTGCGCCGGCAAGATGGTGGCGGTGGCTACCGGCAGCGCGTTCATCAGGGCAGCAGCCGGCTGGCGCATCACCAGCACCGCGGTATGGGCGTCGGGCGTCTGTACCGACTCAACGTTGGCAAAGGTGGTGCGCACCAGGCCGTTGTTGGGCCCAAAGCCCTTCATGATGGAATAGGCCACATCGGCCGAGCTGAAGTCACGCCCGTCGTGCCACTTGACACCCTTGCGCAGCTTGAAGGTGATGGTGCGGCCGTCGGGCGCCATGCTCCAGGACTCGGCAAGGTCGGGCTGCATGTTCATCTTCAGGTCGTACTTGACCAAGCCGCTGTAGATCTTGCCCGCCACGACCTTGACCTGCTGCGTGGTGTCGATGGCTGAATTGAGGTGGGCCGGCTCCGTCGGCAAGGCCACCGTCAGGGTGCCGCCCCGCACCGGCGCCTGGGCCACAGTGGCGAAAGAAGCGCTCAAGGCCAAAACGGCTGCCAGGGACTTCAACACAGGGATCATGATGGGGCTCCAAAAGCAAGGAGAAAAGCAAGGAAAAGAGCAAGGCGAAGGGGGTCTCGAGCGATGCTAGCATGCACCGCTGATTGCGTACAATTTTACGACCCGCCTGCCAGCGCTCAATCGGTGCAAGCCCTCACCACAGGTCTATTTAGTATGCAAAACCCAGCCAGCCCGACATCGCCTATCGACCTGGACCATGTTGGCTTCATCGTCCAGGACTTGGCCCAAGCGCGCGACCTGTTCACCGACCTCGGTTTTACCCTGACGCAGCGCGCCGACCACACCCGCACCAATGCCCAGGGTGAAAAGGTGTCGGCCGGCAGCTCGCAGCATTCGATCATGCTGGGCACCGGCTACATCGAACTGATGCAGATCACCGACCGCCAGGCCGGCCACCAACTTACACCGGCCATCGACGAGCGCTACGGCCTGCACGTGCTGGCCCTGGGCACGCGTGATGCGCAGGCCTGCCATCAACAGGTTGCAGGCCTCAAGCCGGGACCGGTGATGGACTGGGCACGCCAGGTGTCCACGCCCGAGCGGTCGGGCCTGGCCCGGTTTCGCTATTTCGACGCGCCCTGGCAGGCCAGCGATCCGTCCTACATTTGCTGGGTCGAGCAGGTCACACCCGAGTTGGTGCGCTCACCGTCTTTGCTCGAGCATCCCAACGGCGCACTGGCTCTGGCGGGCCTGAGCTACAGCGGCGCCGAGCCAGCACTGCAAGCCTGGTCCGAGCGCTTGCAGCAGGCCGGCGCTAAGCCGTCCTCAGGCCGGCACTTGAGCCTGGGGCCCTCCTGGATCGCGCTGCAACAAGCGGCTACCGGAGCGGCGCTGCCCAGCGCACTGACGCTGTCGTTTTCCTCGCTGCAGGAGATCTCGCGCCGGGCCCAAAGGCTGCAACTGCGCACGCTGCACGACAGCCCCGAGCGCCTGAGTCTGGATTTGCGCCAGGCCTGTGGCCTGGTGCTTGACGCGGTACTGCAGGGCTGAGCAAAGGCGCTGGGCCTCAGATGCCCCTAGAGACTTAGCGCCCAAGCACCACGGCCACGGCCAACAAGGCAATCACCGCCCAGATCTGTGGGTTGTGGCCCTCAATGTATTTGAGCATCTTGTCTTCAAGCGTGCGCTTGACCGGCACGGCAATGGCGCGCACCTGCGGCTGGTTTTCATGGTTCATTGGAAGGCCTCCCCTTGTTGTCTGGCATCGGTGGCCCCTCACGCCACCGCTTTCCATCATCGGTCACAGCCCTTGCGAAGGCAAGCCCATGCTGCTGCCAGGGTCAGCGGATCTACCCCAGAAGCCGCGCTGCAGGCAAGCCGCGTCTGTGAGAGGGCCACTTCCATGATGGGAACGCCGAATTTGTGGGAGCGCCACCTCGGCGCGATCGGTCTGATGAAAGGGTCCGATGCCCGTTTCACCGCCGCATCGCCGCGAGGGCGCGGCTCCCACACCCCGAACGGCCGGCCGAGGGTTGGTCTTAGCGCGCCAAGCAGCGCAGCAAGGCCTGCGCCAATGCGGCCGGGCGCTCCATCGGGACCATGTGGCCCGAGTCCTCAATCACTTCGAGCACGGCGCCAGCCTCGGGCGCAATGAGCGTATGCATCGCGCGGTGCTGCTCCACATTGGCCCAGCTGTCCTGGCGCCCGGTGAGGATCAGGGTAGGCATGCGCAGGCTGCGCAAGACAGGCCCACCGTCGGGCCGGCCGAGCAAGGCCCGTATCTGCCGCTCGAAGTCGTCAGCACTCTTGCGCTCAAACATATCAAGGACGGCATCGATCAAAGGCTGATCAACGAGCCGGTCGGGATGGACCATGCCTTTGACCCACTGCGCGGCCATGGCCCGTACCCCTTGCGCGCGGGCCAGGTCCAGCAGCACCTGCCGCTTTTGCGCCTCTACATGACCCGCCTCGCCGGCCGCCAGCGGAGCATGGCCGGTATCGAGCAGAGCCAGGTGACTGACCCGCTCCGGCGCGAGCCGGCACACCTCTAGCGCCACCCGCCCGCCCATGGAATGGCCGGCCATCGCAAAGCGCGGCGGCGCATCGGCCAGCAACTGCTCGGCCATGTCCAGCAGGCTGTCGCAGCGGCCGTGGTCGACCAAGAGCAGCGAGCCGACCTGGCCCGAGCCCTGCAGGGCTGACAACAAGGGCGCCCATGTGGCGCCATCGCACATCAGCCCGGGCACCAAGACGAGAGGCAAGGCCATGGGCAGCTTCAGCGGGTTTTGCCGATGTCTTTGACGTCGGTGGTGGTTTGGATCTCCACATTCCACAGCTGGTTGTCGACGCGCTCGACCCGGCGCACGTAAACGCTGTGCACCACGTCGCGGGTCTGCGCGTCGATGTACATCTGTCCGCGTGGGCTCTCAAAGACCTGGCCTTTCATGGCGTTGAGCAGCGGCTCACCGCCCTGCCCTTTGGTGGCCTTGGCCGCTTCATAGATCACTCGCATGCCGTCATAGGCGCCGACGCCCATGAAGTTGGGGCGCAGACCGCCATTGGCCTTGGCAAAGGCTTCCACAAACTTCTTGTTGCGATCGGACTTGTGATGGGCCGAGTAGTGGTGGGCGGTGACCACGCCCAGTGCTGCATCGCCCATGCCGTTGAGGATGTCGTCATCAGTCACACTGCCTTCGGCAATCATGCGGATGCCAGCCTTGTCCAGGCCGCGCTCGGTAAACTGCTTCATCAGCACCGAGCCCTGACCGGCCGGCACGAAGGTGAACAGTGCATCGGGCTTGGCATCGCGCACCTTTTGCAGGAAGGGCGCAAAGTCAGGGCTGCGCAGCGGCACGCGCAGCGCTTCGATCACCACACCGCCATTGGCCTGAAAGCGCTGGTTGAAGTACTTCTCCGAATCAATGCCCGGCGCATAGTCGGTCACCAGCGACACCACCTTTTTGATGTTGTTCTTGGTGGCCCAGTCGGCCAGCACCGTCACCACCTGCGGCACGGTGAAGCTGGTGCGCACAATATAAGGCGATGCTTCGGTGATGATGGAGGTGGCCGCGGCCATGACCACCATCGGGGTCTTGGCTTGGGTGGCAATCGGCGCGGTGGCCAGGGCCAGCGGCGTCAAGCCAAAGCCGGCCAGCACATGCACCTTGTCGCCGACCACCAATTCCTGCGCGATGCGCTTGGTGACATCGGGCACGCCGGTATCGTCTTTGACGATCAGCTGGACCTTGCGGCCGGCAACGGTGTCGCCGTTTTGAGCCATATAAAGTCGAGCGGCGGCTTCCAGTTGCTTGCCCGTCGATGCAAAGGGGCCGGTCAGGGGAACGATCAGGCCGATTTTGAAGGTGTTGTCCTGTGCCAGGGCGGTGCCGGCCAGCAGGGCAGCGGCAGCGGCGCTGCAGCGGAGCAAGAAATTGCGCTTGAGCATGGGTTTGTCTTCCTATGTATGCAGCGGCTACATCGTCCGCCTGGGTGATTGCAGGCGAGCATTATGGCCAATGTCAACCGAACCAGGCACTGGACAGGCTTTGGCTTCCAGGCTCAGTGACGCACCGCCTACCCTGCACCGTTATAAATAGGGTCGATGATGGGCCCGATTTGTCGAGCCGCATCGCTGCGAGGGCGCGGCGCCCACCGGCTGCCCCTACAAGCAGCCCCAAGGGCCGATTGGACCCCTCAGTTGGGCTGAACCCCGGCGGCTTTGATCAGCTCGGCATTGAGCCGAAAGTCACTGGCTAAAAAGCGGTTGAACTGCTCAACGCTCATGGCCATGTCGTCCATCATCAGGCCTTTGTAGCGCTCGCGCAGCTCGGGCGAGCCCAAAGCCTTGAGCACCTCTTCATGCATGCGATCGACCACCGGCTTGGGCAGCTTGGCCGGGCCGAACATCGCAATCCAGACCTCGTACTCCGAATTGGGCAGGCCGCCCTCGAGCAAAGTGGGCACCGCAGGCAGGGTGGGAAAGCGCTTGGCGCTGCTGACTGCCAGGGGCAGCAGCTTGCCCGACTGTATGAGCGGCGTGGCCAAGCCGATGGGGCTGAAATAAAAATCGACCCGGCCCGACATGACCTCGGTCAGCGCCTCGTTGGTCCCCTTGGTCGGAATATGGGTGGCCTGAAAACCACCAGCGATGCGCACCCGCTCGGCGCCCAGATGGGTCACCCCGCCCGATCCGGCCGAGGCATAGTTGACCTTGGTCGGATTGGCCTTGGCGTATTTGACAAAGTCCTGCAGCGTCTTGATGCCGCGCTCAGGAGAAGTGACCATCACCATGGGCACCGAAGCCACCGGCGTGATGCCGATGAAGTCCTTCTGCGGATCAAAGCTCAGGCTTTTGTAAGAGGCGGCTGAGACGGTCATGGAGTTGGAGTGAATCAGCCAGGTATAGCCGTCGGCCTCAGCAGTGGCCACCAAGCCGGCACCTATGGTGCCCCCAGCGCCGGGCCGGTTTTCAATGATCACCGGCTGGCCGATCTGCTTGGACACCCGCTCCATGACAGCGCGCGCGACGATGTCGGTGGCCGCGCCAGCGGCAAACGGCACCACCACCTTGACTGGCCGGCTCGGCCAGGCGCCTTGCGCACCAGCCAGCCAGGGTGTCAGGGCCAGCAAAAGAACCATGCTCCGACGAAGGATGGGGGGTGTCATGTTTGTCTCTCCTCGTGTTGAATCGAAAAACTCGGCCTGCATCGGGCGGGGCCGTCCAAACTCAAGGCATCTTTTCCCACAGCACCCGCTGCGCCGGCCGGGCCCGCTCGCCCGTCTCGGGCACGGTGGCCAGCAGCATCTGGCCTGGCGCTGGAAAGCTCATCAAGCGCACCAGTTCGCGGCCCTGCCAGTTGGGGATCCAGCAGACCTCCACCTGATGGCGCACCAGGCCTTCTTCCAGGCTGTAACTGCCTGCATAGGCGACCAGGCCATCGAGGCACACAGCCTTGTCGGCATCGGCCACCTCGGCCCAGGCACCGCGCAAGCGAGGACGCTGGCTGCCACCAATGATCACCTGCATGCGGCCGTTGGGCCAGTAGCTGATAAAGCCCTGGGCCTGCGCGTCCAGCGCCGGCACCCATTGGCCTTGGCGCTCCTCCAAAAAGGACAGCAAGCGCCAGTGGCCTTCAATCGGGTGGGCGGCTTCAGGTCGGGTGGATGTCAATCAGATCACCTCGTCATTTTTGAGCTGCGCCAAGTCCTGCTCACTCAGGCCCAGCCACTGTTGATAGACCACCGCGTTGTCACGGCCCGCCTCGCCACTGGGCTCGATGGCCTGCTCAGGCGCATTGCCAAAACGCAGGGGCGAGCGCTGCAGCGGAATGCGTCCATACAGAGGGTGCTCGGTCCACTCGAGTGCGCCGCGCTCGAGCAAATGCGGATCGTTGACCACCTCGCCAATGTCTCTGACCGGGGCGCAGGTGACCGAGGCTTCCATCAGGATCGCAAAGGCGCGGTCGCGGCTGTGGGCCCGGGTGAAAGCCTCGACGATCTCGTCGACCTCGTCCATGTACGCCACCCGGGCCTTCAGGGTGCTGTAGCGCCCATCGTCGATCAATTCGGCCCGCCCGATGGCGCTCAGCAGTCGGCGCCACTGCTGGTCGCTGGAGGCGACGATGGCGATGTAGCCACCGTCAGCCGTCGGGTAGACGTTGTAGGGCGACTCGGCCATGCCGCCGTGTTTGTTGCCGGTACGCGCCGATACCTGGCCCTGCTTGGCGTAATACAGACCCAGATTGGAAGCCAGCGAGGCGTAGACCGATTCCAGCATGGACACCTCCACATGCTGGCCAAAGCCGGTGCGCTGGCGCTCAAACAGCGCCGTGGTGATGGCTGCATACAAATGGGTGCCGGCTGCAAAGTCGGCCATGGCCGGCCCGACCTTGACCGGCGGGCGATCTTCAAAACCGTTGATGCTCATCACCCCCGACATGGCCTGCACCGCAATGTCCATTGCCGGGTAGGCTGTCATTGGGCCGCTGCGGCCGTAGCCTGTGCTCGAGGCATAGACCAACCCTGGGTTCAGAGCGCTGAGCACCGGGTAGTCCAGGCCCAGTCGCTCCATCGCGTGGACCGAAAAATTCTCCACCAGCACATCGGCCTTGGCCACCATCTGCAGGAACATCTCGCGCCCGCGCGCATGCTTGAGGTTGAGCGTGACAAAGCGCTTGTTCGAATTGAGCATCGCAAAGGGCAAGGCCGCACCGCCGACCTGCGCTCGCCGGCGCAGGTTCTCGCCACCAATGGGCTCGACCTTGATCACCTCGGCGCCGGCCATGGCCATCATGAAGGTGCAGTACGGCCCGTTGTAGATTTGACCCAGATCGATCACCGTGACCCCGGTCAGGGGCCCACGCTGGGGAGCAGTGGCTGCGCTCACAAGGACACCCTTGCTGCAACAGCGAGCACGCAATGCGACCTCGCACCGCCATGATCCGACCGCATAGAAAAAAGACGCATACCGTTCGAACTCCAACATTCAAAGCGCCTGCCTCAGGGCTGGGCCGCAGCGCAGGATACACCGACCCGCAGGCGACAAGCTGCCCCCAAAGTGACCGCTAAACTGAATCGACCCTGCCATGCAGATAGCGCGGACAGAAGCGGTCGAACTGGTACTCCAGCCGCCCACACACACAGGAGCCCGGCCATGAGTGCCATCACCCTGGCCCAGTTGATGGGCCGCACGCAGCTGGGCGTGCCTAGCGCCTACACCGAACGCGACTCTATGCTCTACGCCCTGGCCATCGGCATGGGCCATGACCCGATGGACGAGACCGAACTGGACTTCGTTTACGAGCGGCGCGGCCGCCTCAAGACGGTGCCGACCCAGGCCATCACCGTGGCCCGCCACATGCTGATTTTCGAAGTCGGCATGCAGGTCGAAAAATTCCTGCATGGCCAGCAGCGCCTGGTGCTGCACCGGCCGATGCCGCCGGCGGCCGAACTGCTGGGCGACCACCGGGTGCTGGCGGTCGAAGACAAGGGGGCTGACAAAGGCATCTTGGTGCAGACGCTCAGCCAGATACGCCTGCGCAGCGGCGAGCCGCTGTTTGACATTGACAACCTGTATTTTTGCCGTGGCGACGGCGGCATCGGTAGCAGCGGAACCGTTCAAAGGCCGGTCCATGCCCTGCCCGCGCGAGCGCCCGATCTCACCCGCTCTTGCGAGACCCTCGCCTGGCTGGCGCTGCTCTATCGCCTGACCGGCGACCGTAATGTGATCCATGCCGACCCAGCGATTGCCAAGGCCCACGGCTTTCAGGCGCCCATCTTGCAGGGCTCCTGCACCATGGCGTTGGCCTGCCGGGAAGTGATTGGCGCTGTGCTGGGCGGCCAGGCCGAGCGCA
The DNA here is from genome assembly GCA_037140415.1 of Betaproteobacteria bacterium. Taxonomy (GTDB): domain Bacteria; phylum Pseudomonadota; class Gammaproteobacteria; order Burkholderiales; family Burkholderiaceae_C; genus Polaromonas. The sequence continues at coordinate 8,051 of JBAXEN010000173.1, forward strand.
TCCGCAGCTTTGGCGCGCGCTTTACCGCCGTCGTCTATCCGGGCGATCGCGTGCAAACCGAGATCTGGATCGACGGTCCGCGCCTGCGCTTTCGCTGCAGCGTGCCGGCCCGGCAATCGGTGGTGCTCGACCACGGGCTGTGCGAGCTGGCAGAGCCGGTGGCCTGAGCCGCCTTCAGTCCAAGCTCAGCCCCAGGGGCCCAGGTAAGGCTCGCCCATGAAGCTGCCTGAGCCGGGCAGGATGGCCTCAGGCCAAGCTTGCCAATGACCGACCACAACCGGGCGCTGAGCCAGGTTGGGGCTGTGCTCGGATGAGGCGATCTGGTTCATCGAGAAATACAGCTGGATCAGATGCCCCGACGGGTCTTTGAGAAAGGCCGAGTACTCGATGCCGGGAGTCAATTGCGGCGGGATGTCCACAAACTGGCAGCCGCGCTCGAGCAGATAGTCCAGGGCATGTTTGAGCTGCCGATAGGTCGCCACCTGGATGCCAAAGCGCATCAGGGTGGTCGATTCATCCAGACCCAGTTGACTGCGCAGGGCCATGGGATAGAGCGCCAGGCTGTGGTGCTCGGAGCCGGTGCGCAAAAACACGCAGCGATGGCCCTGCCAAAGTACATCCTGGGTCCGCTCAAAACCCATGATGTCGAGGTAGTAGCGCTCCATCGCTTCCAGGTCGTGGCAAAACAGGCCGATCGGGCCGACCCGCACCACCTTGAATGGCCGGGCCAGCATGATGCCTTCCACGTCATACCGCGCCGGCTCCTTCTCCGGATGCCGAAAGCCGCTGGCCAGGTCGGTCTGCTGCGCCCGCATGTGATCGACCTCCTCAT
>JBAXEN010000174.1:0-8878 GCA_037140415.1 Betaproteobacteria bacterium
TGATGGGAGATCCGGGCGCAGGCGATGCACGCAGGAGTTACAGCCATGAGCACCCCCCCCACCCTTGACGTCCGGCCCCTGGTCCGGGCGGACCGCGTTCACCACACCGTCTACAGCGACCCGGCCATTTTCGAGATGGAAATGGACGCCATTTTTGGCAAGGCCTGGCTGTTGCTGGGCCATGACAGCCAGGTCAAGAACACCGGCGACTACTTCCTCAGCCGCATGGGTCGCGAGCAGGTGATCGTCACCCGCGACACGCAGCGCCGGGTGCAGGTGCTGATGAACCGCTGCACCCACCGCGGCGCCACGCTGTGCCACAACCCCAAAGGCCATGCGCAGAACTTTGTCTGCCCCTACCACGGCTGGGCGTTTGATACAGACGGCACGCTCAAGTCCGTGCCCACGCCGCAAGGCTATGGCGAATGCGCGCGGCAGACCTTCGACACGCTGAACCTGGCGCGCGCGCCCCGGGTCGAGACCTACCGCGGCTTCATCTTTGCCAGCCTGACCGCCGAGGGTCCCAGCCTGAAGGAATGGCTGGGCCACATGGGCACCTCCTTCGACGACCTGGCCGACCGCGCACCCGAGGGCGAGTTGGAGATCGCCGGTGGGGTTTTCAAACATGTCTATGACGGTAACTGGAAGCTGGTGATCGAGAACCACCTCGATGGCGTACATCCCAACTATGTGCACATCTCCTCGGTGCAGGTCGCCCAGGGCGCGCCCGATCCGGGCCAGCCTGAAAAATACGCCGACATCTCGGTGCGGCAAATGCGCCAAAACGGTGCCCCCGAGCCGGTGTGGGAGGCCATTGGCATGTGGACCACGGACTGGGGCCATGGCTATATGGGCGACTACCACTCCGACAGCCGGCTGGTGGTGGGCATGAACAACCCGGTGTTCCAAGAATACCGGCGCCGGCTGGAGAGCCGGGTCGGTGCGCAAGAGTGCGAACGCATCTTGGGAGTGACACGCTGGAACTCCATCATCTATCCCAATGTGTCCTTCATGAGCCAGTTCCGGCAGCTGCGCATCGTGCAGCCGCTGGCCGTCGACAAGACCGTGGTCTACACCTACAACGTGCGCCTGAAGGGCGCGCCCGAGCAGATGTTTCGCGACACGGTGGCGTTTTCCAATGTGGTCAACGGCACCGCTTCCTGGGTGCTCACCGATGACCTGGAGGTCTATGGCCGTGTGCAGAGCGGCCTGAGCAACCGCCAGCCCGAGTGGGTCAACCTCGCGCGCGGTCTCGGCGGGGATGTACCGGACGTGGACGGCACCTTGCGCGGCGGCACTGGCACCAGTGAAGTGTTTATCCGTCGCCAGTTTGGCGCATGGCTCAGGTACATGACGGAGGCCCAATGAGCACGACCCTCGATACCGCCTTGCTGGCCCAGGTGCAAGACCTGTTGCACCACGAAGCTTGGTTGCTGGACAAGCAGCGTTTTGACGACTGGCTGGGCTTGTACACCCACGATGCCACCTACTGGGTGCCGCTCGAGCAAGATCAGGCCGACCCCTTCGAGACTTCGTCGATCATCTATGACGACCGCGTGCTGCTCGAACTGCGCGTGCAGCAGTACGGGCACAGCCGCGCGCATGCGCGCAAGCCGCTGGCGCGCACCGTCCACCAGGTGGGCAACGTCCGCGTCCTGGCGGCCGAACCGGCGCAGCTGACGGTGGCCTCCACGCTGGCGCTGTTCGAGTACCGGCTCGAGCGCCAACGCAGTTGGGCAGCCCTGGTCGAGCACACCTTGCGGCCGGGCCCGGCGGGCTGGCAGATTGCCGCCAAGCGGGTGGACCTGATCAACTCCGACAGCGAGCTGCCAGGCATCGCTTTCTTGCTGTGAGCGGCGCAGCGGCTGACTTTCTGCGCCTGGGGGGCCGGGTGGCCATCGTCACCGGTGGCGGACGCAACATCGGGCGCGCCTGCGCGCTACGGCTGGCGCAGGCCGGGGCCAAGGTGGTGGTGGCTGACTACATCGAGGCCAACGCGCAAGACGTGGCCGCCGAGATCGAGGCGCTGGGCGGTCAAGCCCTGGCCCTGCCGCTGGACATAGCCAACCTGGCCTCGGTGCAGGCCATGGTGGCGGCGGTCAGCCAGCATTTCGGCACGGTGCACATTCTGGTCAACAACGCCGCCAAGTTTTCCTCACTGACCTACAAACCCATGGACGAGATCCCGCTGCAAGAGTGGGACGAGGTGATCCACACCAACATCACCGGCTCGTTTTACTGCGCGCGCGAGGTGCTGCCCCACATGAAGCGCGAGGGCTGGGGCCGCATCATCAACGTCTCCTCGGGCACCTACCGCATGGGTCGGCCCTTGTTCCTGCACTATGTCTCGACCAAGGCCGCCATGATGGGCATGAGCCGCTCCATGGCGCGCGAGCTGGGGCCCCATGGCATCACGGTCAACACGGTGCTGCCAGGTGTGGTGCTGCACGGCTTGCAGTCCAGCCGCTTGCCCGAGGACTACAAAGCCATGATCCAGGGCATGCAATGTGTGCCCAAGCCGCTGGACTGTGATGCGCTGGCCGATGCAGTGGCCTTCCTCGGCTCAGACGCGGCGCGCTTCATCACCGGCCAGGAACTGGCGGTCGACGGCGGCCTGACGCACGGCGGCTGAAGCCGCCGCCTGAGGGCTGGCCGGCAGCGCCCGAGCTCTTGCTCGACGGCAGGGTCGTTCATGCCTGCGCTCTTGCTGCCAAAATAGCTTCCTCTCGCAGGCCACTGCGCCCGCTGACCCTAGCCATGACCGGAGCCACTATGAAAGCTGACAACATTCTGCAAACCATCGGCAATACGCCGCATGTACGAGTCAATCGCTTGTTCGGTCCGGATGCACAGGTCTGGATCAAGTCCGAGCGCAGCAACCCCGGCGGCTCGATCAAGGACCGCATCGCGCTGGCCATGGTGGAAGACGCGGAACAGTCTGGCGTGCTCAAAGCCGGCGGCACCATCATCGAGCCCACCTCGGGCAACACCGGCGTGGGCCTGGCCATGGTGGCTGCGGTCAAGGGCTACAAGCTGATCCTGGTCATGCCCGACAGCATGTCCATCGAGCGCCGCCGCCTGATGCTGGCCTACGGCGCCAGCTTTGAACTGACGCCGCGCGAAAAAGGTATGAAAGGCGCTATCGCCCGAGCCCAGGAGTTGGTCGATGCCACGCCCGGCGCCTGGATGCCGCAGCAGTTTGAGAATCCGGCCAATGTGCAAGTGCACACCCTCACCACCGCGCAGGAAATCCTGGCAGACTTCCCCGAGGGACTGGACGCCATCATCACCGGCGTGGGTACTGGCGGCCACATCACCGGCGTGGCGCAGGTGCTCAAGGCCCAATGGCCGGGCTTGAAGGTCTTCGCGGTCGAGCCAACGCAAAGCCCAGTGATTTCTGGCGGAGCGCCCTCACCCCATCCCATCCAGGGCATAGGCGCAGGCTTCATCCCGAAAAATCTGCACACCGATTTGCTCGATGGCGTGATTCAGGTCGAAGCTGAATCCGCCCGTGAGATGGCGCGCCGCAGCGCCGCCCAAGAAGGCATGTTGGTCGGCATCAGCAGCGGCGCCACCTTGGCCGCCATTGCCCAAAAGCTGCCCGAACTACCCGCAGGCGCGAAAGTGCTGGGCTTTAACTACGACACCGGCGAGCGCTATTTGTCGATTGAGGGCTTTTTGCCAAGCTGAGATGCGTGATGTGTCCCTTGTTGGGCGACGAGCCATCATGACTTGTTAGCAAGCTCGCCCACCTTGACGCCAGCGCTTGGCCACTGCTGCGCATCGGCCAGCGCAAACCGCCGCCGAAAGTCCCACGCATGGGCCAGCCCGGCGATGGCCAAGGCCAGCACCGAGGCCAGCGGCACCTGGGGCAGATCGGCCAGGCGCAAGGCCAACATGAGGCCCAAGCCCGGCGCCAGGCCCGAGGCCAAGTCGCGCGGGCCCAGACCACGCCCGCTGCGCCGGTGACGCCAGGCCAAATACGCAAACTCCAGCAAGGTGAATGCGATCACCCCGTCCAAAAATCCAGCGGGCAAAAATAGATCAATCATGGGGGTATGCGGCCAAGTTAGGATGCGCGATCTCAACAGTATGTGGGCCTTGAGTCGCGCGGCTCGGCCTGACCAAGGTGGGTCAGTTTACCCAGCCCGAACCCGGCGTCAGCCCGTCTTTTTTTTGCAGGCGATGGGGCTCAGCGGTTTGAACGCCCGATGTGGGGCGATGGTCAGCGGCTGGGCAGCACGCCAAATTTCAGGCGACCTCGGGCGCGGGAGACGTGCAGCGCTTTCGAAGCCGCTGTCTCATCCCCCTATTCACCGATGCGCTGATCTGCTTCAAAGTCCGGCACCGATTGAGCTGCCCAGCAAAAAAGCACCAGTCCGTTTCCCGTCCGGGGCTTGTTGCTGGCTGCGCGTTTAAACCCTTATCTCTTGGCAGGCGGCAAGTCCGTGCAGCTGCCATGCGCCACCTCAGCGGCCATGCCTATGCTCTCGCCCAGCGTCGGATGCGGGTGGATGGTCTTGCCGATGTCCACCGCGTCGGCGCCCATCTCGATGGCCAGGGCGATCTCGCCGAGCATGTCGCCGGCATTGGGCCCGACGATGCCGCCGCCCAGGATCTTGCCGTGGCCATGGGCCTCGGGGCTGTCGTCAAACAAGAGCTTAGTGAAGCCCTCGGTGCGGCCGTTGGCGGTGGCACGGCCGGAGGCGGCCCAGGGGAACAGGGCCTTCTTGACCGGGATGCCTTGGGCCTTGGGCTGGTCTTCGGTCAGGCCCACCCAGGCGATCTCGGGGTCGGTGTAGGCCACGCTGGGAATCACCCGGGCGTTGAAGGCGCTGGCCGCCAGTTCCTTGTTGCCCTGCAGCTCACCGGCAATCACTTCAGCGGCCACATGCGCCTCGTGCACCGCCTTGTGCGCCAGCATGGGTTGGCCCACGATGTCGCCGATGGCAAAAATATGCGGCACGTTGGTGCGCATCTGGATGTCCACATTGATGAAGCCGCGCTCGGTCACCAACACACCGGCTTTGTCGGCCGCAATCTTTTTGCCGTTGGGCGTGCGGCCCACGGCTTGCAGCACCAGGTCGTAGGTGCCTTCGCTCTTGCTGCCGTCCAGCCCTTCAAACTGCACCTGGATGCCTTCGGGCGTGGCCTTGGCGCCCACGGTCTTGGTCTTGAGCATGATGCGGTCAAAGCGGTGCTTGTTGACCTTTTCCCAGACCTTGACCAGGTCGCGGTCGGCGCCCTGCATCAGGCCGTCCATCATCTCGACCACATCGAGCCGCGCGCCCAGGGTGCTGTAGACGGTGCCCATCTCCAGGCCGATGATGCCGCCGCCGACGATGAGCATTTTCTGGGGCACACTGGCCAGGGCCAGCGCACCGGTGGAGTCGACCACCCGCGGGTCTTCGGGCATGAAGGGCAGGCGCACCGCCTGGCTGCCGGCCGCAATGATGGCGCGCTTAAAGGCCACCACCTTCTTGGTGCCGGTCTTGTCCTGTGCGCTGCCGGTGGTTTCTTCCACCTGCAAATGCTGGGGGCCCACAAAGGCGCCGTAGCCACGCAGCACAGTCACCTTGCGCATTTTGGCCATGCTGCCGATGCCGCCCACCAGTTTGCCGACCACCTTGTCTTTATGGCCGCGCAGTTTGTCGATACTGACTGTCGGGGCGCCAAAGCTCACGCCCAGATCGGCCATGTGGCTGACCTCGTCCATCACTGCCGTCACATGCAGCAGGGCCTTGGAGGGGATGCAGCCTACGTTCAGACAGACGCCACCCAAGTCGGCATAACGCTCGACCATCACCACTTTGAGGCCCAGGTCGGCCGCGCGAAAGGCGGCCGAATAGCCACCGGGGCCGCTGCCGAGCACCAGCACGTCACAGTCGAGGTCGGCGGTGCCGGCAAAGGCGGGAACGCTGGAGACCATGGGACTGCCCCCCCCACTGGGGGCGGCTTGGGGTGGAGGCACGGTCGGCGCAGAAGGTGAAGCCCCTGCCCCTGCCCTGCCCTCCCCGAGAGGGGAAGGGCTGGAAGCAGAAGCCTCCAGCACCAGCACCACCGAGCCCTCGGCCACCTTGTCGCCGATCTTGACCTTGAGCTCTTTGACCACGCCGGCGTGGCTGGAGGGGATTTCCATCGAGGCTTTGTCGGACTCAACGGTCATCAGGCTTTGCTCGGCCTTGACTTGATCGCCGGGCTTGACCAGCAGTTCGATGACCGAGACTTCTTTGAAGTCGCCAATATCGGGAACCTTGATCTCGGTGAGGGAGGCAGCACTCATTGGTCGGGGACTTTCATTTTCAGCGTGTACAACTCGATAGGCAGGGCCGAGTTTTTGTCGAATTCGCAGCCCGCGCTCACACCGGTCATGGCGACCTCGCGTGCGGTCTTGACCTTGTCCCAGCAGGCGTGCATGGCGCCCAGCGCAAAGCTGCGCCCTGAGCCCACGCCCCAGAACTCCTTGAATTCGAAGATCTCGCGGTAGCTGTAGAGCCCATAGATGCCGGAGTGGTTGGCAATGACCACGCTGAACTGGCTGGACTCGTAGGGGTCGTTGTCGTCTTCCTTCGTCTGCAGGTAGAACTGGTCCTTGAGCACCGGATGCAAACGGGTGAAGGTGTCAAAAATCTCATCTTTGCTGCTCAGCAGCACATGCTCTGGCGCCAGCGAGCTCATCGCCTTGCGCAGCACCGGGAAATGCGCCACCGACCCGGCCATGCCCACGTAGCTCACACCGCGGGGGGTGTCGAGCCTGAGGATCTTGCTGTTGGCCTCAAAGCGGCTGCCCAGCCGCGTGTCGCCAAACGTCACCAAGGTATCGGCAGCGATCGCCACCTGACCGGCCTTCTTCACAATTACCAATGTCGTCATATGCTGCTCCGCTTGTGTCACCAAAGGTGCGAGATAGCGTAGATTAACCGCCCTGCACGGTAGAGCTTTACAGCAGCACCCGGCGCATGTCGCCCAGGATTTGGCCGAGGTAGGCATTGAAGCGAGCGGCGGCGGCACCATCAATCACCCGGTGGTCCCAGGTCAGCGACAACGGCAGCATCAGGCGCGGCACAAACTCCTTGCCATTCCACAATGGCTCCATGATGGACTTGCACACGCCCAATATCGCCACCTCAGGCGCGTTGATGATGGGGGTGAAATAGCGCCCGCCAATGCCCCCCAGGCTGGAAATGGTGAAGGTGGCACCGCTCATGTCGGCCGGAGCAAGCTTGCCATCGCGCGCCTTCTTGGCGAGGTCGGCCATCTCCTGGCTGATCTGCAAGATGCCTTTTTTGTCGGCATCCTTGATCACCGGCACCATCAGCCCGTTGGGGGTGTCGGCGGCAAAGCCGATATGCCAGTAATTTTTGTAGATCAGCGCATCCCCATCGAGGGAGCTGTTGAATTCGGGGAATTTTTTGAGGGCAGCGACGCAGGCCTTGATCAGGAAAGCCAGCATGGTGACCTTGATGCCGCTCTTCTCGTTATCCTTGTTGGTGGCCACGCGGAAGCCTTCGAGCTCGGTGATGTCGGCGTCGTCGTGGTTGGTGACCGCCGGGATCACGATGGCATTGCGCGTGAGATTGGCGCCGCTGATCTTTTTGATGCGGCTCATCTCCTTGCGCTCAATCGGGCCGAACTTCGCAAAGTCCACTTTGGGCCAGGGCAACAGGTCCAAGCCGGCGCCGCTGGCCGCCGGCGCCTTGGTGGCCTGCACCTGCGCCTGCGCCCGGGTTTGCACCGTACCCGTCATCACCGCTTGGGTGAATTTTTGAATGTCTTCGGCGGTGATGCGCCCTTTAGGGCCTGATCCCTTGAGCTCGTCGATCGGCACACCGAGCTCGCGGGCAAACTTGCGCACCGAGGGGGACGCATGCGGCAGGCCCGGGGTCATGGCGCCCGGCTGATGCGCGGCTGCGGCAATGGCGGCCACCAACGCTGGCGCTGCAGCAGCAGGGGCGGCCGCAGGCGGGGTGACGGGGACCGGAACAGAGGCTGCAGCAGCTGGCGCCGACCTGGACGCTGCGGCCTGGGCTGGGCCCGTTGATTCGATGACGGCGATCACATCGCCGATATTGATCTTGTCGCCCAGCTTGACCTTGACCTGCTTGAGAACGCCGGCCACCGAGGAAGGGATCTCCATCGAGGCCTTGTCCGACTCCACCGTAATCAGTGACTGCTCCACCCGAATGCTGTCGCCCGGCTTGGCCAGCAGTTCGATGACGGCAACGTCCTTAAAGTCGCCGATGTTGGGCACACGGATCTCGGTCAAAGCCCCTCCCCCACTCAGGGAAGCTTGGGGCGGGGGCGTGGCAGGCGCAGGGGCCGCTGCGACCACCCTGCCCTCGTCCAAAGGGGGACGATTGGAAGCCGCACCAGCGGTCTCCAGCACCACGATCACCGAGCCCTGCTTGACCTTGTCACCGAGCTGGACCTTGAGCTCTTTGACCACGCCTGCGTGGCTGGAGGGGATCTCCATCGAAGCCTTGTCCGATTCGACGGTGATCAGCGACTGTTCGGCCTTGATCACCGCGCCGACCTGCACCAACAGCTCAATGATGGTGACCTGATCGAAATCACCGATGTCGGGAACCTGAATGTCTATCAATGCCATGCCTGGTCTCTCTTTATCTGCTGGGGTTCGATGGCCACCGACGGTGCACACGGGCCTGTGCGTCGGCGGCCCCGGTAACAAGTCTAAGGGCTCGCCTCAGGCGTACAGAGGATTGACCTTGTCTACGTTGAGCCCGTACTTGGCAATCGCCTCGGCCGCCTTGCCGACCGGCAGATCGCCCTGTTCGGCCAGCGCCTTGAGGGCGGCAAGGACGATGTAGTGGCGGTTGACCTCAAAGTGCTCGCGCAGCTTGCTGCGAAAGTCGCTGCG
>JBAXEN010000175.1:0-8870 GCA_037140415.1 Betaproteobacteria bacterium
ACACCGATGGCAGTGGGACGGTGGCGCAGCCGGTGTCGCAGAGCCTGGGCCTGCCAAGCGGGTTCAATCCGGCTGTTGGTGGTGACACCACGGCCCCGACTTTACTCAGCACCAATGGCGCCGTGCTCGCAGCCAACGGAACTGCGCTGACGCTGAGCTTCAATGAGGCTTTGGACGGAACGATGACGGTGTTGCCGGCCAAGTTTGCAGTCACTGCCAGCGGCCAGGCGGTGCCGGTGAGCGCAGTGGCCATCAGCGGCTCTGCGGTGGCGCTGAGCTTGGGCGCGACCATTGCCACGGGGGCAACGGTGCTGGTGTCCTACTCCGACCCCAATGCCAACACCAATGACACCGCCGGCGTGCTACAGGATGCGGCAGGCAATGATGTGGCCACCATCAGCAACTTTAGTGTGCTCAACAACTCGACGCAGACAGCCTCTTCAGTAAGCAGCAATACGGGTGGTGGGTCAGGCAGTGGAAGTGGCTTGTTCTCCCTCGTCGCTACCGCCCCTGGCACCTACAAGATCTTGGACGGGGGAGAAGTCCTGATCGCAACCGTCGAGGTGGGTGCGGGTGCCAGCGGGACTTCGCCGGTGACCGTGCCGATAAACCTGGGCAATTACACGCCGGCCGATGGAACTCACTCACTGACTGCGGTCAACAGCGCTGGGCAAACCATCGCATCATCGATTCAGATCGCAGGGGGGCAGCCTTCGTCACCTGCGGTCATCAAGGTCGGCCCGGTCAGTAGCCTGTTTTCCACCCAGGCCCTGTCTGCTGTTGATGCCAGCAGTGCGTACTACATCATCCACGATCTTCGAGCCTCCATTGCGTCGCCCAATCCGGCAGTCCCCAGCAACTTGGCTGGAAGGGTGCTGGGCGCTGTAGCTTCGGATGGGAGTTTTTCCACCACCTCAGAGACTTTGGGAGGTATCAAGGTCATCGGCTACGACGCCAACCCGTCGGCTTGGATGCTGGTGGGTTCTGCCGCCGCCGACACCCTGGCTGGTGGCGCCGGGAACGACACCCTTTATGGCGGTGCGGGTGATGACACCTTTAACTTTGGCTTGGGCCAAGATGCGATCCATGGCGGCTCCGGCAGCGACAAACTGGTCCTGGCACTCCCTGGGGACGGTTACACCTGGGAGTTCCGCATCTCTGGTCCGGTACTCAATAGTTACCTGAGCGCTACTTCGAGCGCGACACCTAAATTTCGGATTGGCGTTGATGACGTGTCCGGTGAGTTGAAGGTCCGCGATTACACCAATTCGTCCAACATTGCCACGATCACCCAGAGTCAGTCGGATCAGGTCGAGTTGCTGCAACTCAAGCTCGCGGCCGCCGCTTCGGGCAGCGATACCAAGAACATTCCTCTGTTCCAGGTGGCAGGCACTGCGTTGACGGCCAGCGGGTCCTACCGCTCGGTACAGGTCGGTAGCAGCCAGGCAGACACCATGCAGTCCTTTTCTCGCTCGCAGGCTGGCGACACGCTCGGCGACGTCCTTTTTGCTGGTGGAGGCGATGACACGTTGCTGGGATCTGCCGGCAAGGACATGCTCTATGGCGGCAATGGCAACGATTCGATTTCTGGCGGCGCCATGGACGACTGCCTGGTCGGAGGCGCTGGCAATGACACCTTGGATGGCGGCGATGGTTCAGATACAGCGGGCTTTCTGCTGGCGACAACAGATGCCTCGACCTACCTCAAAGTCAATGTGAGCGTGGCTGCCGCTGCTACCGTGGCGCCTACTTCCACGATGAATTTGCTCAGCGTTATGCAGGGACAGGCCTCCCTGGCTTCTATCACCAAAACCTCGACAGGTGCTTTGACGGTCAGTGACCCTATCAACCTGGCTAGCGATACGGTAACGAACGTTGAGACATTTGTTTTTGACTCTGGCATCAACACTTCGGGGTCTTATCCTCTCATCAAGCTGGGCAGCAGCGGGAACGACAGCTTGACCGGGTCCAATTCGGGCCTGTCGGTGCTCCTGGGTTTTGACGGCAACGACACGCTCAACGCGTCATCAAGTAGCGATGTCTTGGTCGGCGGATCTGGCGCCGATGCCTTTGTCTTTGCTTCGGGTAATTCGCCTTTGGCGAGCTTTAGCAGCACCAACCAAACCTGGTCCATGGGCAGCGGAATCGATCGCATTCTTGACATGGGTGTGGGAGACAGCATTCAATTGCCAGCCAACTTTACTCAGGTCACGCAGCCCAGCCCTACCAACCTGGTGAACAACACCTTCGCGGTATTCAAGGGGACTCTGGATGAGTCTAGTAGCACCCGCGTTTTCCAGATCAACCAGACCAATCCCTCGGGAGCTTTGGTGATCTACGACGGAGATTCAAGCAGCGCTTATTCATCAACGGCTCTTTGGGTTCAATTTGCCGATTCAACGCACACCAACTTCACTATCACCAACAACGTCCTCGTGGGCGCCTGAGCCGCACAACCATCGGGCCCGGGTGGGCCTGATGGCTGGGAGACTGAGCGTTGCGGTCACAAGGTCGATAATCCTGGGCTCATGCCGCACCGCCGCGCGTCTAACGCAAAGCCCACCCATGCCCCCCACCTTCACCCTCCTCATCCTCGGCGACGAGATCCTCTCCGGCAAACGTGCCGACAAACACCTGGCCAAGACCATCGAGTTGCTGGCCGCGCGCGGCCTGGCGCTGGCGCAAGTGCAGTATGCGGGCGATGAGCCTGACCGTATCACCGCTTTGCTCAAGCATGCTTTTGCGGCGGCGCGTGAGCGGGGGGAGGTGATGTTCTCCTGCGGCGGCATTGGCGCCACGCCTGATGACCACACCCGCCAGTGCGCAGCCCGGGCCCTGGGGGTGGACTTGGCCTTGCAGCCCGAGGCCGAGTTGCTCATCATCGACCGCATGCGTGATGTGGCGCGCGAGCAGGGCATAGAGCTCGATGTGAGTCGGCCCGAAAACCAGCACCGGCTGCAGATGGGCATGTTCCCGGTGGGCGCCGGCATCATTCCCAACCCGTACAACAAGATTCCGGGCTTCACCTGTGAGGCCGGCCCAGGCGCCGTGCACTTCCTGCCGGGCTTTCCGGTGATGGCTTGGCCGATGATGGAATGGCTGCTCGACACCCGTTACCGCGCCTTTCACCGCGCCCGCACCCAGTTGGAGAAGTCGGTCATCGTGCTCGACGGCATGGAGGGCATGCTGACCCCGCTGATGCAGGCCATCGAGGCGGCCCATCCGGCGGTCAAGGTGTTCAGCCTGCCCAGCGTTGATCATCCTCAATATGGCCGGCATATCGAGCTCGGCGTCAAAGGGGAGGGCGCCGCGGTGGAAAAGGCCTACCCGCAGCTCTTGGCGGGTCTGGTCCCCTTCGGTCTGAAGTTGGGCCCCGAGTTGGTGCGATAAAAATGCACCAAAATGGGATAGTCGGGCTTGGGATTGCACTTTTTTAGTGCGTAAGCTTGACTCCCGCCGAATTTCTTGTCTGTCGGCCCAGGGAGCTGGGCCGAACAAGGCACAATGTTGGGCTCTGTACAGGGCTGAGCTGGCGCGGTTTTGGCACAGAAACTGCATCAGCTTTAGCAATTTCCGATTTCTTTAACCCACCCCTACCCAGCACAGGAGAGTATTGATGGCCAAGACCGTCGCAGACGTGATCAACATGGTGAAGGAAAACGACGTCAAGTTTGTTGACTTCCGCTTCACCGATACCCGTGGCAAAGAGCAACACGTGACCGTTCCCGTGTCGGCCTTTGGCGAAGACAAGTTCACCTCCGGCCACGCCTTTGACGGCTCATCGATCGCCGGCTGGAAGGGCATTGAGGCTTCGGACATGCAACTCATGCCCGACCCCAACACCGCCAACATTGACCCCTTCTTTGAAGAGACCACCCTGTTTTTGCAGTGCGATGTGGTCGAGCCCAGCGACGGCAAGGCCTATGACCGCGACCCGCGCTCCATCGCCAAGCGCGCCGAGGCCTACCTCAAGGCCTCTGGCATTGGCGACACCGCCTACTTCGGCCCCGAGCCTGAGTTCTTCATTTTCGACGGCGTGCGCTGGAGCAACGAGCCCGGTAACGTCATGTTCGCTATCGACGAGTACGAGGCCCCTTGGAACAGCGGCAAGCAGCTCGAAGGCGGTAACCGTGGCCACCGTCCGACCGTCAAGGGCGGCTATTTCCCGGTGCCCCCGGTCGACAGCACGCAAGACATGCGCGCTGAGATGTCCCTGATTCTTGAGTCCCTGGGCATCCCGGTCGAGGTGTTCCACCACGAGGTCGCTGGCGCTGGCCAGAATGAGATTGGCACCAAATTTTCGACCTTGGTCGAGCGCGCCGACTGGACTCAGCTGCTCAAGTATGTGGTCTGGAACGTCGCCAATTCTTATGGCAAAACCGCCACCTTCATGCCCAAGCCCTACGCCGGTGACAACGGCTCTGGCATGCATGTGCACCAGTCGATCTGGAAGGACGGCAAGAACCTGTTTGCCGGCGACGGCTATGCCGGCCTGAGCGATTTTGCCCTGTACTACATCGGTGGCATCATCAAGCACGCTCGCGCCCTCAATGCCATTACCAACCCCGGAACCAACAGCTACAAGCGCCTGGTGCCTGGTTTTGAGGCCCCGGTCAAGCTGGCTTACAGCTCGCGCAACCGCTCGGCATCGATCCGTATCCCCTTTGTGGCCAACCCCAAAGGCCGCCGCATCGAGGCGCGCTTCCCCGATCCTTCGGCCAACCCCTATCTGGCCTTCTCGGCTCTGATGATGGCCGGTCTGGACGGCGTGGAAAACAAGATCCACCCGGGCGAGGCAGCCACCAAGGACCTCTACCACCTGCCGCCGGAAGAAGACAAGCTGGTGCCCACCGTTTGCCACAGCCTGGACCAGGCCCTGGAGTACCTCGACAAAGACCGTGCCTTCCTGACCAAGGGTGGCGTGTTCACAGACTCCATGCTCGACGCCTACATCGAGCTCAAGATGGGCGAAGTCACGCGTTTTCGCATGGCTCCACACCCGGTCGAGTACGACATGTACTACTCGCTCTGATCCATCGCGCAGTGGCCTTCTCGGCCACAGCCCAAAAAGACGGCTTCGGCCGTCTTTTTTTTGCGCACGCCTTTGTCGAGGCTGCGCCCCTGTGGGAGGGCCGCCTCGGCCCGATGGCCTGTCGATCGGCCGCCGCATCGCCGCGAGGGCGCGGCTCCCACAGGCTCGCTCCAAGCTCTGAGTTTTGGGAGTGGGAGCGCCGCCTCGGCGCGATGGGTTCGCTAACTCCCTTTGCCTGTAGGGTGAGTGCAGCCCCGCGGCTGGTCACGATTCAGTCAAAATAGCCGGGTGACCACCTCCCACTCCAACCCTGCTGCCGACCGCTTTGCGGCCTTTGATCTACTGGCCACCTTGGTGGCTGTGGTTCGCACCGATGGTGTGGTCATCTTTGCCAACTCGGCGCTTGAAGATGCGCTGGGTACGTCGCGGCGCATGATCGAGGGCGCGCCGCTGTCTGACTGCTTTACCGAGCCAGTCATCATGCAAGGCGCGCTCGAGGGAGCAGGCAGCAATGAATTTGCCGCCTTGCGCTACGACGCCTGGCTCAAGCGGAGCAACACGGATCCGCTGCCTGTGCATGTGGTGGTGGCCCAATCCGACCAGCCTGGACAGGCCATTGTTGAGCTGCTGCCGCTGGAGCAGCAGGCCAAGCAAGACCGGGAAGAGCGGCTGATGGAGCGGGCGCAGGCCAACAAGGAGCTGATCCGCAACCTGGCCCATGAAATCAAAAATCCGCTGGGCGGCATCCGTGGCGCCGCGCAGCTGCTGCAGATGGAGATCGACTCGCGCGAGCTCACCGAATACACCCAGGTCATCATTCATGAGGCTGACCGTCTGCAGGCGCTGGTCGACCGGCTGCTCGCCCCTCACAGGCGCCCGCACCAGGTCGGGGATGTGAACATCCATGAGGTGTGCGAAAGGGTGCGATCGCTGATCCTGGCCGAGTTCCCCAAGGGTTTGAAGTTCGCGCGCGACTATGACACCTCCATCCCCGAGATTCGCGGCGACCGCGAGCAGCTCATCCAGGCGGTGCTCAACATCGCCCACAACGCGGCACAGGCTCTGTCTGAACGCGTGGCTGCCGGCGATGCAAAGATCACCATGCGCACCCGCATCGCTCGGCAAGTGACCTTCGGCAAGCAGCGCTATCGCTTGGCATTGGAATTGCATGTCATTGACAACGGGCCGGGCGTACCCGACTCGATCAAGGAGCGCATCTTCTACCCCCTGGTGACAGGGCGTGACGGTGGCTCCGGGCTGGGGCTGACATTGGCGCAAAACTTTGTTCAGCAACACCACGGCTTGATCGAGTGCGATAGCGTTCCGGGTCGCACGGACTTCAAGATACTGATCCCATTGCCTTGATGTCCGTCCCAACAGCTGCAGGTCACAAATAGGGGCAGACACGCATGAAACCGATCTGGATCGTTGATGATGACCAGTCCATCCGGTTCGTCTTGGAAAAGGCCTTGTTGCGCGAGGGGCTGCCGACGCGCAGCTTCACCAGCCCCAAGGAATTGCTGAGCGCTCTCGATGTCGCCGGCGACGACGGCGGACCTCAGGTGCTGGTCAGTGACATCCGCATGCCTGGCGGCTCTGGCTTGGACTTGCTTGAGAAAGTCAAGGCCCGCCTGCCTGGCTTGCCGGTGATCATCATGACCGCGTTCTCCGACCTCGATAGCGCCGTATCGGCCTTTCAAGGTGGCGCTTTCGAATACCTGCCCAAGCCCTTTGATCTGCCGCGTGCGGTTGAGCTGATCCGCCGCGCGGTCGAGGAAAGCCAGCGCGAGCAGGTGGCCGAGGACCGCATGGCCGAGGCCCCTGAGATGCTCGGACAGGCTCCGGCGATGCAAGACGTGTTTCGAGCCATTGGTCGGCTCTCGCAAAGCAATGTGACCGTCATGATCACCGGCGAGTCGGGTTCGGGCAAAGAGCTGGTCGCGCGTGCGCTGCACAAGCATTCGAACCGGGCGGCCGGTCCCTTTGTGGCCATCAATACCGCAGCCATCCCCAAAGAGCTGCTGGAGTCCGAACTCTTCGGCCATGAGCGCGGCGCCTTCACCGGCGCGCAGACCATGCGCCGCGGGCGCTTCGAACAAGCCGAAGGCGGCACCTTGTTCCTCGACGAGATCGGCGACATGCCCTTTGACCTGCAGACGCGCCTGCTGCGCGTGCTGTCGGACGGACACTTCTACCGCGTGGGCGGCCACAGTGCCATCAAGGCGCATGTGCGGGTGATTGCCGCGACTCACCAGGACCTGGAGCAGCGCGTTAAAGAAGGCGCCTTCCGCGAGGACTTATTCCACCGACTCAACGTCATACGCCTGCGCTTGCCGGCGCTGCGCGAGCGGCGCGAAGATGTGCCGGCGCTGACCCGCCACTTCCTGCAGCAAAGCGCTCAGCAGCTGGGCGTGGAGCCCAAGCGCATCTCCGATGCTGCCCTGGCGCATCTGGCGCATTTTGATTTTCCGGGCAATGTGCGGCAGCTCGAAAACATCTGCCACTGGCTGACAGTGATGGCGCCAGCCCAGGTGGTCGAGGTCAAAGACCTGCCGCCCGAGGTGCTGTCGGCAGCCAGCGCTCAGCCCGCCGCCTTGGCGCCTGCCGTTTCATTGATCGAGCCCATCATGGTGCCTGCGCCTTCCGTCGCGGCATCGATCATGGGGGGGGTATCTGCATCTATGCCATCGGCCACCGCCTGGTCGGCCGTGGCTGCGGTTGGCAGCGCCTGGGAAACCGGCCTCGAGGCCGAAGCCCTGTCGCTGCTGGCCGCCGGCAATACCGATGTATGGGATGTGCTGACCCGCCGGTTTGAGTCCAAGCTGATTCAAACCGCGCTCGCCAACACCCGGGGGCGTCGCATCGAAGCGGCCATGAAATTGGGCATAGGCCGCAACACCATCACCCGAAAAATCCAGGAGCTGGGCCTGGAATAAGCCTTGCTGCACCTGCTTGCGCCCATTGGGGTCTGGGTGGTTTCTTCTCGGGTGGGAGCGCCGCCCTCGGCGCGATGGGGCGCTCAAATTCCCAAATCCACCGTCACCGGCGCATGATCGCTCGGGCGCTCATTTTTGCGCGGCTGGCGGTCTATGGTGCAGGCGCTGACCTTGTCCTTGAGGGCCTGGCTGACCAGGATATGGTCGATGCGCAGACCCTTGTTGCGCCTGAAAGCCATCTCGCGGTAATCCCACCATGAATAGCTTTTTTCCGGCTGTTCAAACAGCCTGAAGGCATCGACCAGACCCAGGCCCAGCAAGGCCTGAAAGGCTTGGCGCTCTTCGGTGGTGTGGTGGATGGTTTCGCGCAGGCCCTCTGGGTCATGGGTATCGCGGTCGTCGGCGGTGATGTTGAAGTCACCCACCAGCACCAGCGGGCGGGGCAGGGCGATCTCCCTGCTCAGCCACTGCTGCATGCCGTCGAGCCAGCGCATCTTGTAGGCGAATTTCTCGCTGCCCGGCTCCTGCCCGTTGACGAAGTAGCCATTGACCAGGCGCAGCGCGCCGCCGGGCGCATGCACCGTGGCGGCCAGCACCCGGGCCTGCTCGTCTTCAAAGCCGGCAATATTGCGTTGCACCTCGTCCAAAGCGTGGCGGCTGAGGATGGCCACGCCGTTGTAGGTCTTTTGCCCGAACACCGCGCAGTGGGGATAGCCGGCCTCTTGCAGCGCTTGCAGCGGAAATTTATCGTCGCTCAGCTTGAGCTCTTGCAGGCACAGCACATCGACCGGGTTGCTGGCCAGCCAGTCCAGCACTTGCGGTAGGCGAACAGCCAGCGAGTTGACGTTCCAGGTGGTGATCTTCAAGGTGTACTCCGTGTGGGGGCTGGCGCAGACTGAGGG
>JBAXEN010000176.1:0-8844 GCA_037140415.1 Betaproteobacteria bacterium
GTAGGCGTAAGCCAACAGATTTACAGTCTGCCCCCTTTAGCCACTCGGGCACCCGTCCAGCAAGCGAACCATGGATTATGCCATGCTTTTAGGCCTGAGCGCTACCATGAAATTGGCTCCTGGCCCTGTGCACGCAGCCAGGCATTGGCTGCGCTGAAGTGGCCACAACCCATGAAGGGGCGCGGTGGCCGCTGTGCCGACAAGGGCGACGGATGGTTGGCCTGCAGCAACTGATGGCGCGGCGGCAGGCCGGCCAACTGGGCCTGCGCCAAGGCTCCCCAGGCCATGAAAACCGCCGGCCGGGAACGCTCCATCACCGCCTTCAAAATTAAGTTAGTTAGCACCTCCCAACCCTGAGAAGCATGACTGGCGGGCTGCCCCTGCTCTACCGTGAGGACGGTGTTGAGCAACAGGACACCCTGATCAGCCCAGGGCTGGAGGCTGAGGGGACCGGCCCCGGCTGCCGGACCCAAGCCCAGGTCGCGAGCGCGTTCGCGCAAGATATTGCGCAGGCTCGGTGGCGGCGCCACCCCCTCGGGCACCGAGAAAGCCAGACCCTGGGCCTGGCCCGGTCCGTGGTAAGGGTCCTGGCCGAGGATCACCACCCGCACCTGTTCAAGCGCGGTCAGGCTCAGCGCCCACAGGGGCTGCGCTGGGTAAATCACGGCACCAGCCTGCAGCCGGCCGGCCATGAAGCGGGCCAAGCCCTGGCCGGCGGTCGAGCTCAGAAAGACATCGATCAGTGGCTGCCAGTCGGGCGCCACCTCCCAACTCTGCGGCGCCCAGGCTTGCAAAGCAGGGCTCACCGGGGTCGCCTCCAGGCCTTCGAGCAGGCCCTGCGCCGGGTCCTGGGGTTGCGCTGGCCGCCGCGCCATGGCCCTGGCGCTCAGGCGAAGAGCTCAGCGAGCACCTGCCCCGGCTCGGGGGCGCGCATGAAAGCCTCACCCACCAAGAAGGCATGCACCCCCGCTCGGCGCATCATCTGCACATCGGCGGCGCTGCTGATGCCCGATTCGGTGACCAGCAGGCGCTCGGCCGGCACCCGGGTCTTGAGATCGAGCGTGGTGTGCAAGCTGACCTCAAAGGTCTTGAGGTTGCGGTTGTTGATGCCCAGCAGAGGCGTCTTGAGCGCCAGGGCGCGATCAAGCTCGGCGCCATCGTGGACCTCGACCAGCACCGCCATATTGAGCGACAGCGCCAGGGCCTCGAGATCGCGCAGCTGAGCATCATCCAGACAGGCGGCGATCAGCAAGATGCAATCAGCACCCGCCGCGCGGGCCTCATAGATTTGATAGGCGTCGACCATGAAGTCCTTGCGCAGCACCGGCAGGTCGCAGGAAGCCCTGGCCTGCTTGAGGTCATCGATGCCGCCCTGAAAGAACTGCCGGTCGGTGAGCACCGACAGGCAGGCCGCGCCGTGCTCGGCATAGCTTTGCGCAATGTCGGCCGGCACAAAGTCAGGCCGCAGCACACCCTTGGAGGGGCTGGCCTTCTTGACCTCGGCAATGACCGCCGGCAAGCCAGCGGCCACCTTGGCGCGCATGGCGCCCAGAAAGTCGCGGCTGAGCACCCGGGACTCGGCGTCTGCGCGCATCGCCGCCAGAGGTTTGCGCTTGAGCGCAGCCTGCACCTCCTGGTGCTTGACCTCAACAATTTTTTCAAGAATGTCTGCCACGGTGTTTGTCTCCTTGTGGCCTCAGGCCGCCTTCAGGCGCACGCTGGCCGCCACCAATTCGTCGAGCTTGCGCCGGGCCGCGCCCGAAGCAATCGCAGCGCGGGCCATGTGCAAGCCCGCGTCGATGCTGTCGGCCACATTGGCCGCATACAGTCCGGCGCCAGCATTGAGCGCAACGATGTCGCTGGCCGGCCCGGGTATGCCATTGAGCACGTCCATCAACATCTGGCGCGACTGCTCAGGCGCATCAACCCGCAAAGCCCGGTTGCCCGACATGGGCAGGCCAAAGTCTTCGGGGTGAACTTCGTATTCGGTGATCTGGCCGTTCTTGAGCTCGCCCACCAGTGTGCCGGCGCCCAGACTGATCTCGTCCATGCCATCCTTGCCATAGACCACCAGCGCATGTTCGGCGCCCAGACGCTCAAGCGCACGCACCTGTATGCCCACCAGATCCGGGTGGAACACCCCCATCAAAATATTGGGCGCGCTCGCCGGATTGGTCAGCGGGCCCAAAATGTTGAAGATGGTGCGCACGCCCAGTTCCTTGCGCACCGGCGCGACGTTCTTCATCGCCGGATGGTGGTTGGGCGCGAACATGAAGCCCACGCCGACCTCCTCAATGCAGCGGGCAATCGCCTCGGGTGTCAGGTGAATATTGACGCCCACCGCCTCCAGCACATCGGCGCTGCCCGACTTGCTGCTGACGCTGCGCCCGCCGTGCTTGCTGACCTTGCCGCCGGCTGCGGCCACCACGAACATCGAGCAGGTCGAGATGTTGAAGGTGTGCGAGCCGTCGCCGCCGGTGCCAACGATATCCACCAGGTGGCGGCTGTCGCTGACATGGACATGGGTGGCAAATTCGCGCATGACTTGTGCGGCCGCGGTGATCTCACCGATGGTTTCCTTTTTGACGCGCAGGCCGGTGATGAAGGCGGCGGTCATGAGCGGCGACATCTCGCCGCTCATGATCAGGCGCATGACGTGCAACATCTCGTCATGAAAAATTTCGCGGTGCTCGATGGTGCGCTGTAGCGCTTCTTGCGGTGTGATCTGGTGGCGTTGGGTCATGGATTGCTCCGAATGGCGAAGGGGATTGTCGATGATCTGACCAGCGCCCCACGGCTTGCCATGGGGTCGGCGCCGCTGGGGTCTGCTGCCCCTGAGCGCCTCAGGCCGGCAACAGGAAGTTTTTGAGCATGGCGTGGCCGTGCTCGGTCAGGATGGACTCGGGGTGAAACTGCACCCCCTCGATGGGCAGGCTCTCATGCCTGACGCCCATGATCTCGCCATCATCGGTGCGCGCACTCACCCGCAGGCAGGGCGGGCAGGTGGACGGCTCGATGGCCAGCGAGTGATAGCGGTTGACGGTAAAGCGCTGCGGCAAGCCGGCGAACACGCCCTCCCCGGTGGTCTCGATCACGCTGGTCTTGCCGTGCATCAACTGCTGCGCGCGCACGATGCGCCCGCCAAAAGCGGCGCCTATGCTCTGGTGGCCCAGGCATACCCCCAAGATCGGCACCCGGCCGGCAAAGTGCAAGATGGCCGGCACCGAGATGCCAGCCTCGGCCGGCGAGCAGGGGCCGGGCGAGATGACCAGGCGGTCAAACTCGCGCTGCTCGAGCTGCTCGAGCGTCTGCTCGTCATTGCGCACCACCGTCACACTGGCGCCGAGCTCACCGAAGTACTGCACGATGTTGTAGGTGAAGCTGTCGTAGTTGTCGATCATCAGCACGCGCAGCGCGCTCTGGTTTTTGGGCGCGCTCATTGCAGACCCTCCTCGACCAATTCGCTGGCGCGCAGCAAGGCCCGGGCCTTGGCCTCGGTCTCCTTCCATTCCAGCTCGGGCACCGAATCGGCAACCACCCCGGCGGCCGCCTGCACATACAGGGTCTGGTTCTTGATGATGCCGGTGCGGATCGCAATGGCCACGTCCATGTCACCGGCGTAGCTGAGGTAGCCGCAGGCGCCACCGTACAGGCCCCGCTTGCTGGGCTCGAGCTGGTCGATGAGCTCCATGGCGTGAACCTTGGGCGCACCGGTCAGGGTGCCAGCCGGGAAGGTGGCCTTGAGCACATCCATATTGCTCATGCCCTCCAGCAAGATGCCCGCGACGTTGCTCACGATGTGCATCACATGGCTGTAGCGCTCGACCGCAAAGGCCTCGGTCACCTTGACCGAGCCAACCCGCGACACCCGGCCAATGTCGTTACGCGCCAGGTCGATCAGCATCACATGCTCGGCCCGCTCTTTCGGGTCGGCCAGCAACTCCTGCTCGGCCACCTTGTCTTTTTCAGGCGTAGCGCCGCGCGGACGGGTGCCAGCCAGCGGGCGGATGGTGATCTTGGTGCCGTCTTCGGCAGCCTCCTGGCGCACCAAAATCTCGGGGCTCGCGCCCACCACATGGAAGTCTCCAAAGTGGTAGTAATACATATAAGGGCTGGGATTGAGCGAGCGCAGCGCCCGGTACAGCGACAGCGGTGACTCGGTGTAGCGCTTGCTGATGCGCTGGCCCACCTGCACCTGCATGAAGTCGCCGGCGGCGATCAAGTCCTTGGCCCGCTCGACCGCGGCCAGGTAGCGCTCCTTGGGGAATTCGCGTTCGGCCGGGTGACTCAGGCTGGCACCGACCTGAGGCGCGCTGACCGAGAACTGCAACTGCTGCTTGAGCGTACGCAAGCGCCTCTTGGCGTTGGCAAAGGCCTCGGGCTGGGCCGGATCGGCATAGACGATCAGATACAGCTTGCCCGAGAGGTTGTCGATGACCGCCAACTCCTCGCATTGCAGCAGCAAAATGTCGGGGCAGCCCAAGGTATCGGGTGGGCAGCTGTGCGCCAGTTTGGGCTCCATGTAGCGCACCGCGTCATAGCCAAAGTAGCCGGCCAGGCCGCCACAAAAGCGCGGCAAACCTGGCCGCAGCGCCACCTTGAAGCGCTTTTGGTAAGCGGCGATGAAGTCCAGCGGGTTGTCGGTAGACGTCTCGACCACCTGACCGTCGGTGACCACCTCGGTGCGCTGGCTGGCGCCAAAGCCGCTGGCGCGAAGGAGCGTGCGCGCCGGCAAGCCGATGAAGCTGTAACGACCAAAGCGCTCGCCACCCACCACCGACTCGAGCAAAAAACTGTGGCGGCCGCCGTCCTGGCTGTAGGCCAGCTTGAGATAGAGAGACAGGGGCGTCTCCAGATCCGCGAAGGCCTCCATCAACAAAGGAATGCGGTTGTAGCCTTGCTGGGCCAGGCTTTTGAATTCAAGTTCGGACATCATGGCGCTGTTCTTTCTGGGGGCAAGTCAGGGCTTGCCGGGAGGGTCTGGGCCTGCGAGCAGGCCAGCGATGCCGCACAAGCAGCACCAAGGCGCAGCGCCAACCGAAGAAGAATGTGCCTTCAGGCACTGGGCAGGGCCGACAAGGGCCCATTGGGATGCTTCAGCCGCGCTGGGGCAGGCAGCGACGCCAGGGCCAAGCTCCCCGGTCTCCTGACCCCGTCAACATGATGCGGTGAATGAACATGCACAAAGTGTAGCAAAGCCGCCGCAATACCCTGATACGGCCCCGCAAGACCGACCGGCGGCTGCGTTCAGCCGACCTCGGCCATGTTCTGGCCAGCATGCTCAAACGGCTCAAGAGCAGAGGGCTCTGACGCTCGACTGCTCAGCGCCTCCAGGCGGTAGCCCAGACTGTAGACCGAGCTAAGCCGGTAGCCATTTTTTGGCCGCAGGTCGAGCTTGACGCGCAAGCGCGAGATATGGGTGTCCAGCGTGCGCGAGACCACATCGACCTGTCCGCCCCAGACGCTCTCCTGCAGGTATTTGCGCGAGAGCAGTTCGCCCAGGCGCGAAAACAGGAGGTAAGCCAGTTCATATTCACGGTGCTTGAGCTCGACCGGCTCACCCTTGATGGTCAATGTCTTGGACTTCTGGTCGAACATAAAGTCGCCCGATACCAGCACCTCTCCGCTTTGCTCAGGGTAGGCGCGGCGCAGCAGCGCATGCAAGCGAGCCAGCAACTCAGGCACCCGCACCGGCTTGCACATGTAGTCGTCGGCGCCAGCCTTGAGCGCCTCGACCAGGTCGCCCTCGTCCACATGACTGGTTACGAAAAGCACGGGCACCTTGGCTTTCAGGTTGGCGCGCACCCAGCGCACCACCTCCAGCCCGGACATATCGGGAATGTTCCAGTCCAGGATGAGCAGGTCGAAATTTTCCCGCCGCAGCTCGCGCAGCAGGCCCTCAGAGGTGGCAAAGGGGTGACTGACGTGACCCAGAGCCAGCAAGAATGAATTCATCCAGTCGCGCTGGCTGTCGTCGTCTTCCAATATGGCGATACGCATGTTCGGACTCCATGTTCGGCAGACAAACTGCCCGGACCCGAATATTAAATTTCCAAGACCACTTTGTTAACTTATTAGCTGCAATTCTTGGTAAAAAATGGCCTTAATTTTCACTATTTAACAAATAGTGAGTCAGCGCAACTAAGCCCGAGCTGCCAATTGTGTGCGCATGCTGTCGATAACCGCCTTGTAATCAGGCCGGCCGAAGATTGCGCTGCCTGCGACAAAGGTATCGGCGCCGGCCGCAGCCACCCGGGCAATGTTGTCGGCCTTGATGCCGCCGTCCACCTCCAGCCGTATGTCCTTGCCCGAGGCCTCAATGCGCTTTTTGGCCTGTTCGATCTTGCGCAGCGCCGAATCGATAAAACTCTGGCCACCAAAGCCGGGGTTGACGCTCATGATGAGGATCAGGTCGATGTCTTCAATCAGCCAATCGAGCACATCGAGCGGCTGGCCCGGGTTAAAGCTCAGACCCACCTGGCAGCCGGCGGCCTTGATGGCCTGCACGCTGCGGTGCACATGGGCCGATGCGTCGGGGTGAAAGCTGATCAAGTCGGCGCCCGCCTGTGCAAAGGCCGCGGCCAAGGCATCGACCGGCTGCACCATCAGGTGCACATCAATCGGCACCGGCTGCCCGCCGGGGGTGAGTGCATGCGGCTTGAGCGCGCTGCAGATCATCGGACCGAAGGTCAGATTGGGAACGTAATGGTTGTCCATCACATCAAAGTGAATCCAGTCGGCACCGGCGGCGATGACCTCGCGCACCTCCTGCCCCAAACGGGCAAAGTCGGCCGAGAGAATGGAGGGGGCGATGCGATAGGTCATGATCGAATCAGCAGTGCATTAGGGAATGTGGATTGTGCAGCACAGCCGGGCGGTCAAGCCCCCCGGCGCACGGCTCGACACGCTTGTGGCTAATATGTGAACCATGAGCCGCTACCAAATCGCATGCACCGTGCAGCCGCAGTTCCTGCCCGATCAATCTGCCCCCGATGAGGGCATCTATAGCTTTGCCTATACCGTGACGGTGACCAACACTGGGGAGGCGGCGGCGCAGTTGATTGCCCGGCACTGGATCATTTGCGACGCCAACGGGCTGCGCGAAGAGGTCAAGGGGCTGGGCGTGGTTGGCCAGCAGCCGCTGCTGCGGCCGGGTGAATCGTTTCAATACACCAGCGGCTGCCGACTTCGCACCCGCAGCGGCACCATGCACGGCAGCTATTTTTTTGTGGCCGAAGACGCAACCCGCTTCGAGGCTGAGATTGCGCTGTTCGTGCTGGAGGAAGAGGCCTCCTCCTCGCCGCGCGTGCTTCACTGAAGCCGCAGCGTCCGTTCGGGCGCTATGCTTGCGGACCATGGGCGAGTTTGATCTGATTGCACGCTACTTCACCCGCCGGCCGCAGAGGGCGCTGCTGGGCGTGGGCGACGACTGCGCCTTGCTGCAGCCCCGGCCGGGCACGCAGCTGGCGATCTCCTGCGACATGCTGGTCGAGGGCCGCCACTTCTTTGCAGATGTGGATCCCGAGAGCCTGGGCCACAAGGCCTTGGCCGTGAACCTGAGCGATCTGGCCGCCTGTGGCGCCCGGCCGCTGGCCTTCACACTGGCGTTGGCCCTGCCTGCGGTGAACGAGGCCTGGCTGTCGGCGTTTTCTCGCGGCCTGTTTGCCTTGGCCGATGCCCACGGCTGCGAGCTGATCGGCGGCGACACCACCCAGGGCCCGCTGAACATCTGCATCACCGTCTTCGGCGAGACCGAGGGCCAGGCGCTGCTGCGCAGCGGAGCGCGCGCTGGCGATGAGCTCTATGTCAGCGGCACGCTGGGCGACGCACATCTGGCACTGCAAGTTTTGCTGGGACACATCACCCTACCGGCCGACCTGCTGGCCCAGGCACGCCAGCGGCTAGAGCGTCCCGAGCCGCGGGTGGCTCTGGGCTTGGCCCTACGAGGCCTGGCCAGCGCCGCTATGGATGTGAGCGACGGCCTGGTCGGCGACATCGGCCATCTGCTCAAGGCCTCGGGCGTGGGCGCCACCTTGGAGGCCGCCGCCTTGGAGCCGCTCCTGAGCGCAGGCACGCATCCGGCCTGGCCGGGTTTGCGGCAGCAGGCCCTCGATCATGTGCTGGCCGGTGGCGACGACTACGAGCTCGCGTTTACTGCGCCGGTCTCGGCGCGAGACGCGCTGCACCAAATCAGCGAGCAGACTGGCCTGCGCTTGAGCCGCATCGGTCGCATTGAGGCAGAGCCCGGCCTGCGTCTGGTCGATGCGCAAGGGCAGGCCATGCGGCACAGCGCACGCTCTTTTGACCACTTCGCCTCCCCGCCATGATCAACACCCCTACAGCCCCCAGGGCGCCGATGTTTCGGCCCACTGCGCGCTTCATGCTCGCACACCCGGCGCACTTCATCGCGCTGGGTTTCGGCTCGGGGCTGGCAAGCATCGCTCCGGGCACGGTGGGCACGCTGTGGGCCTGGCTCGCATTTTTAGTGATGGACCTGTTCCTCAGCCCGGCCGCTATCGGTGGGGTGATTGCGGCATCGCTGCTGCTGGGCTGGTGGGCCTGCACCGTCACCGCACAGAATATGGCGGTGGCCGACTCGGGGCATATTGTGTGGGACGAGGTGGTGGCGTTTTGGATCATCTTGTGGCTGCTGCTGCCGGCAGGCCTGGGGGTACAGATCGCGGCTTTTGCCCTGTTTCGGTTTTTCGATGCGATCAAATTCGGACCGGTGGCCTGGGCCGACCGCGAGTTCAAGGGCCTGGGCCCGCGCGGCGGCTTTGGCATCCTGCTCGACGATCTGGTGGCCGCTTTTTGCACCCTGCTGGTCCTCGCACTGTGGAGCCA
>JBAXEN010000177.1:0-8734 GCA_037140415.1 Betaproteobacteria bacterium
TTGCCGATGTCGTGCACATCGCCCTTGACGGTGGCGATGACGATCTTGCCCTTGGTCTTGACGTCTTCGCCAGCGGCCTCCTGCTGCCGCTTTTCTTCCTCAATGTAGGGGATCAGGTGGGCGACGGCCTGCTTCATCACCCGCGCGCTCTTGACCACCTGTGGCAGAAACATCTTGCCCTGGCCGAACAGATCGCCCACCACGTTCATGCCGTCCATCAAGGGGCCTTCGATGACATGCAGTGGCCGTCCGCCGTCTGCGCGCAGCTCTTGCCACATCTGCTCGGTGTCTTCGGTGATGAATTCGTTAAAGCCGTGGACCAGGGCATGGGCCAGGCGCTCGCGCACCGGCAAAGCCCGCCATTCATTTTTCTTGGTGTCGTCCTTGGCGCCGCTCTTGGCGCTTTCGGCCACTTCGATCAGGCGCTCGCCGGCCGTCAGCTGCGGTTCTCCGGGCTTGTAGGCGGGCCTTCTGTTGAGCACCACGTCCTCGACCCGTTCGCGCAGCGTGGGCTCGAGCTCGTCATAGACGCCGACCATGCCGGCGTTGACGATGCCCATGTCCATGCCCGCATGGATGGCGTGGTAGAGAAACACCGTGTGTATGGCTTCGCGCACCGGATCGTTGCCGCGAAAGCTGAACGAGACGTTGGAGACGCCGCCACTGACCTTGGCGCCAGGCAGGTTCTGCTTGATCCAGCGTGTGGCCTCGATGAAGTCGACCGCGTAGTTGTCATGCTCCTCGATGCCGGTGGCGATCGCAAAAATATTGGGGTCGAAGATGATGTCTTCGGGCGCAAAGTCGACCTCGTGCGTCAGCACCCGGTAGGCGCGCTCGCAGATTTCGATCTTGCGCTGATAGGTGTCGGCCTGCCCTTGCTCGTCAAAGGCCATGACCACCGCCGCCGCGCCATAGCGCCGGATCAGCCGGGCCTGGCGCTTGAATTCATCCAGGCCCTCCTTCATGCTGATCGAGTTGACGATGCCCTTGCCTTGGATGCAGCGCAGGCCCGCTTCTATGACGCTCCATTTGGAGCTGTCGATCATGATGGGCACGCGCGCGATGTCGGGCTCGGAGGCGATCAGGTTCAGGAATCGCACCATGGCGGCCTGGCTGTCGAGCATGGCCTCGTCCATATTGATGTCGATGATCTGGGCGCCGCTTTCCACCTGCTGGCGCGCTACCGCTAAGGCCTGCTCGTAATCGCCATTGAGGATCAGCCGCGCAAAGGCTTTGGAGCCGGTGACATTGGTGCGCTCGCCGATGTTGACGAACAGGCTGTCTGCGCCCACCGACACGGGCTCCAGGCCGGACAACTTCATGGGGGGGCTGGCGTTTGATGGCATGCGAGATCTCACCTGGGGTCACTGTTCAGGTGAGCGTCGTTGCAAAGAAAGGGCTCCAAGCCTGACTTCACGCGCAGGTCATGATGACGGGGTGAAGCTGCAACGCTCCTTGGAGCTGGCGCCTATTTTACCGGCCCGGTCGATCGGCACGCAATGGCGTGCCGATCGGGCGCTGGCGCGGTCAGCGGCCCAGGCACTGGTGCAGCGCATGGGCCGCTGCCAGGGTCACCGCGTCGCTGCCAACCGGCCCGATCACCTGCAGGCCCACCGGCATGCCATTGGGCGCGTGGCCGGCCGGGATGTTGACCGTGGGGGTGTGCAGCGCGGTCCAGATGCGACAAAACACCGGGTCGCCGGTGTTGTCCAGGCCCCGGGGTGCAGCGCCTGGGGCGCTGGGCGCAAGCAGCACATCGACGTCCTTGAACACCTCTGCCAACTGCGCCCGGCAACGCGCCACCGCGGTCCGGGCTTGGTCGTACTGCGCCAGGCTCACGGCCAGGCCAGCCTGCATGATGCCCTGCAGGCGCAAGCTCAGGCTTTCAAAGTGTTGCAAACGCTCGTGGGCCAGGCATTGCGCTTGCTCGAACAGTTGAATATGGGTTTGGGCTTGGGCCAAATCTTCAAAATCAGCCGGCAAGCGCACTTCTCGCAGTCTCATGCCGCCCGAGTGTTCGATGGCGGCCCTCGCTTGAGCCAAGGCGGCTTCGGTCTCCGGCAAGGCATGGGGCCACTCATAGGTGTGGCACAGGCCCACGCGCAGGGGGCCACTGAGGTGTACGCCGATCGGGCGCACCCGCCAATCGAGTCGACCGCTCAAGGCTGCAGCGAACAGGGCGGCGTCTGGCACCGTGCGGGCCAGGGTGCCCACCGTGTCCAAGGTGTCAGACAAGGGTTTGACGCCTGCGCGGTTGATGCCTCCAAAGCTCGGCTTGAAGGCCACCACGCCGCAGTAGGCTGCGGGTCGGGTGAGCGAGCCTGCGGTTTGTGTGCCCAGCGCCAGCGGCACCATGGCGTCGGCCACGGCCGCGGCCGACCCCGATGAGGAGCCTCCCGGCGTGTGCGCGCTGTTGTGGGGGTTGCGGGTTTGGTTGGGCTCGAAGGTGGCGAATTCGGTGGTGACGGTTTTTCCCATCACCACCGCACCGGCGGCGCGTGCCAGGGCCACGCAGCTGGCATCGAACCCGGCTTGATGCCCCGCATAAACGCGCGAGCCGTAGGTGGTGGGCATGTCGGCGGTGGCGATCAGGTCCTTGACCCCGATGGGCAGGCCATGCAGCAGGCCCTGGTGGGCGCCCTGGTCGAGCGCGCGTGCCCGGGACAAAGCAGCCTCACGGGCCACATGACTCCAGGCCTGGACCTCGCCCTCGCGGGCATCGATGCGCCCCAGGCAGTCGCGGACCAGGTCTTCTGCGCGCAAGCGGCCCTGAGCCAGTTGCTCGGCCGCCTCGCAGGCGCTCAACAGGTGGTGTTCCATGGCCCCGGCTCAGGCTGCTTCGCGGTAGAACGGGCCCGCATGCACAGGCCGCGCAGCCTGCTGGGCGACCGCCTTACCGATGGCGGCAATGTGCTCGGGCGTGGTGCCGCAGCAGCCGCCGACGATGTTGACCAAGCCCTCGGCGGCAAATTCATGCAGCAGGCGGCTGGTGACTTCCGGCGTTTCGTCGAAGCCGGTGTCGCTCATGGGGTTGGGCAGGCCGGCGTTGGGATAGCAGGAAATGAAGGTGTCGCTGGCCACCCTGGCCAGTTCCTGGATGTAGGGCCGCATCAGCGCTGCGCCGAGCGCGCAATTGAGCCCGACGGCCAGCGGGCGCGCATGGCGCACGCTGTGCCAGAAGGCGCTGACCGTCTGCCCACTCAGGATGCGGCCGGATGCGTCGGTCACGGTGCCGCTGATGATCAGCGGCAGGCGCTGGCCGGAATGTTCGAAATACTCGTCGATCGCAAACAGCGCTGCTTTGGCATTGAGCGTGTCAAAGATGGTCTCGACCAGGAGCAGGTCGCTGCCGCCCTCAACCAGGGCCTGGGTCTGGTCGTAGTAGGCGGCCCGCAGTTCTTCGAAGCTGGTATTGCGCGCGCCCGGGTCGTTGACGTCGGGGCTGATGCTGGCGGTCTTGGGCGTGGGGCCCAGGGCGCCGGCCACAAAGCGGGGCCGCTCGGGTGTGGAAAATTTGTCGCAGGCCGCGCGGGCGATGGCAGCCGAGGCCCGGTTCATCTCCACCGCCAAATGGGCCATGTCGTAGTCGGCCTGGGCCACGGTGGTGGCGCCGAAGGTGTTGGTCTCGATCAGGTCGGCGCCGGCGGCCAGATAGCCCTCATGGATGTCGCCGATCACCTGTGGCTGGGTCAGGCTGAGCAGCTCGTTGTTGCCCTTGACGTCCTTGTGAAAGTCCTTAAAGCGCTCGCCTCGGTATTGGGCCTCCGAGAGTCTGAGGCGCTGGATCATGGTGCCCATGGCGCCGTCGAGGATGAGCAGGCGTTGGCGCAGCAGCTCGGGCAGGGCTTGGCCGCGGGTGAAGGCTTGAAAAGACATGGCTGAGATTGTAGGCAGGGCCTCGCCAGGGGCCCAGTCCGCCTGGGGCGCCGCGCCACGCTGCAGGGCCGGCCGGCTTGCTCGACAATGGGGGTTTTGTCTCCAGTGCCTAGACCTCACGCATGAAGCACCTGCAACCTCAGCAAGCCTGGCAATGGCTCAACAGCCGCGACGATGTGGTTTTCGTCGACGTGCGGATGGAGATCGAGTCGATGTATGTGGGCCGCCCTCCCGGCGTGGTCAACATCGCCTGGTACGAGTACCCCGATATGACGGCCGATCCGCAGCAGTTTGTGGCGGCCGTCGAGCGCGAGGCCGGCACCAAGAGCCGGCCGGTGCTGCTGATCTGCCGCTCCGGACAGCGCACCCTGGACGCCGGCGCGGCCTTGGAAGCCGCCGGCTTTACCGAGGTGTGCCATGTGGTGCATGGTTTTGAAGGGGAGCTTGACGAGCATTTCAAGCGCTCGAGCCGCTCGGGCTGGCGTTTCGAGGGCTTGCCCTGGGAGCAGCTGTGAGGGCCTGGCCCACTGTGAGGCGATGATGTCCGTCCAGCCGCTGGAGATCCTCGGCGAGGTCTTTGGCTACGACAGCTTTCGCGGCCCGCAGCAGGACATCATTGAGCATGTGATCGCCGGTGGCGACGCGCTGGTGCTCATGCCCACCGGCGGCGGCAAGTCACTGTGCTACCAGGTGCCGGCCCTGGCTCGGCACCGGGCCGGCCTGGGGGTGACGGTGGTGGTCTCGCCCCTGATCGCGCTGATGCACGACCAGGTCGGCGCCTTGCTCGAGGCAGGCGTGGCGGCGGCGTTTCTCAATTCCAGCCTGAGCCTGGAGCAGGCCCAGCAGGTGCAGGCCCGTCTGCAGCGCGCCGAGCTGACCCTGCTGTATGTAGCGCCCGAACGGCTCAATACCTCGCGCATGCTGGGCCTGCTGGGCTCACTTTATGAGCGGGGCCTGCTGAGCCTGTTTGCCATCGACGAGGCTCACTGCGTCAGCCAGTGGGGGCATGACTTTCGGCCTGAATACCGGGGTCTGTCGCTGCTGCACGAGCAGTTCCCGCAAGTACCCCGGGTGGCCCTGACCGCCACCGCCGACGCGCTGACCCGTCAGGACATGGTCGAGCGCCTGGACTTGGGCTCGGCCCGGCAGTTCGTCAGCAGCTTTGACCGGCCCAATATCCGTTACCGGGTGGTCGAAAAGACCGAGCCGATGCGCCAATTGCTGCGTTTTATCGAGGGCGAGCATGCCGGTGAAGCCGGCATCGTCTACTGCCAATCCAGAAAGCGGGTGGAGGAGGTGGCCGAGCAGTTGCAGGCTGCTGGGGTGTCGGCGCTGGCCTATCACGCCGGCCTCGACACCAGCCTGCGCCAGCAGCGGCAAGACCGCTTCCTGCGCGAGGACGGCATGGTGATGGTGGCCACCATTGCCTTTGGCATGGGCATCGACAAGCCGGATGTGCGTTTTGTGGCCCACCTGGACATGCCCAAGAACATCGAGGGCTACTACCAGGAGACCGGCCGCGCCGGCCGCGACGGCCTGGCGGCCGATGCCTGGATGGCTTACGGTCTGCAAGACGTCGTTAACCAGCGGCGCATGATCGACAGCAGCGAGGTGGCCGCAGAGGACTACAAGCAGGTCATGCGCGGCAAGCTCGACGCCTTGCTGACCATGGCCGAAAGCACAGGTTGCCGCCGGGTCAGCCTGCTGGGCTATTTTGGCGAGGCCAGCCAGCCCTGCATGAACTGCGACAACTGTCTGCAACCGCCCCTGATGTGGGACGGCACCGAAGCTGGGCGCAAACTGCTCAGCTGTATTTACCGGGTGGAACAGGCCAGTCGGATCCATTTTGGTGCAGGCCATCTGATGGACATCTTGCGCGGCAAACTCACCGACAAGGTGGCGCAGTATGGCCATGACAAGCTCTCGACCTTTGGCATCGGCGCCGATCTGGGCGAGTCGCAGTGGCGGGCTGTGCTGCGCCAATTGATAGCGCGCAACATGGTGCATGTCGACAGCGAGGGCATGAGCACTTTGAGCCTGCTGCCGCCAGCGCGCAGCCTGCTGCTGGGGCAGGACCAGCTCTGGTTGCGCCAAAGCAGGGTCGAGCCCGCCGGTTCAGGTTCACGCAAGCGCGAGGCCCGCAGTTCGACCCGCGCCCTGGCCGAGGCCAGCCTGAATGCGGCCGCGCTCGAGCGCCTGCAGCGCCTGAAGGCCTGGCGCGCCGAGGTGGCGCGTGAGCACAACCTGCCAGCCTTTCTGATCTTCCACGATGCCACCTTGCGCGCCATCGCCCAGCGCGATCCGCAGCAGCTGCAAGCGCTCGAGGGCATCAGCGGCATGGGCACCAAAAAGCTGCAGGCCTACGGCGCTGATGTGCTGCGGGTGTGCGCCGGACCGGCTTGATGCACTAGGGCGGGGCGCCGAGAGGGGGGGTGCTCGGCATGAGCCTATGCCACTGCTGCATGGGGCGCCTCCAACCCGGGTTAGTCCTAGGGCCTTGGCGGTCAAGGCGGGCGACAACAGATGCTGTTTCGTTTAGCATCCCGCTCTTGGTTCGACACGCGTGGTGCGGACCGTCATTGATCTTATACGGGAGTATCTTGTGCTCAATCGAACCAAAATGCGCAGCCTGAAGGCGCTCGCCGCCGCTGGCCTGACACTGGCTGTTCTGGCCCCTGCCCATGCCGGCAAAACCCTCGATGCGGTCAAGCAGCGCGGTCAGGTGGTGTGTGGCGTCAATACCGGTCTGGCTGGCTTTTCTGCGGCTGACTCCGGCGGCAACTGGACCGGTCTGGATGTGGACATGTGCAAGGCCGTGGCGGCTGCCGCTTTGGGCGATGCCACCAAGGTCAAGTATGTGCCGCTCAATGCCCAGCAACGCTTTACCGCTTTGCAGTCCGGTGAGATCGACATCCTCTCGCGCAACACCACCTTCACCCTGACGCGCGACGGCTCCCTGGGCCTGCATCAGACCGTGGTCACCTATTACGACGGTCAGGGCTTCATGGTGCCGGTCAAGAGCAAGATCAAGAGCGCCAAACAGCTCAAGGGTCAAACCGTGTGCGTGCAGTCGGGCACCACCACCGAAAAGAACATGACCGATTTTTCTCGCGCCAACAACCTGGGCATCAAGCCCGTCGTGTTTGAGAAACTCGAGGCCGCCACCGGCGCCTATTTCTCGGGCCGCTGTGTGGCCTACACCACCGACGCCTCGGGTCTGGCTTCTGTGCGCAACAAGGAAGCCAAGAACCCGGCCGACCATGTCATCTTGCCCGAGCTGATTTCCAAGGAGCCGCTGGGCCCCATGGTGCGCCGCGGTGATGATGAGTGGTTTGCCATCGTCAAGTGGACCATCTACGGCTTGTTGGAGGCCGAAGAGTACGGCGTGACCCAGGCCAACGTCGACCAGCTCAAGACCAGCACCACCGACCCGGTCGTGCAGCGCCTGCTGGGCACCAATGACGATACCGGCAAGCTGCTGGGTCTGGACAAGGACTGGATGGCGCGTGCCGTCAAGGCCACTGGCAATTACGGCGAGATCTTCGAGCGCAACGTCGGACCGAAGTCGGCCCTGGGCCTGCCACGCGGCGTCAACAGCCTGTGGAACAAGGGCGGTTTGATGTACGCCTATCCGATTCGCTGATTGCACGCTCATCCTTGAAACCGCCTGTTGGGCTCTCGCCTGGCAGGCGGTTTTTCTGCGATGGGGCGCTGTTTTGTTAAGAGTCATTAAGGGCCACGGGCCTGCTTGAGTCCATCTCATGAACCGACCTCCTTCTACCGCACCCAAGAAAAAAAATTGGTCCTGGCGCAGCCAGGCCTTCCGTGGCTTGGTCTACCAGGTGCTCGCACTGGCGCTCATCGCGTTCGGTCTGTGGTACCTGGGGCACAACACCCTGGTCAATATGCGCGAGCGTGGCATCCAGAGCGGTTTTGGCTTTCTGGGGCAGACCGCCGGCTTTGACATCGGCGAGACCTTGCTGCCCTTTGAGTCGAGCCAGAGCTACCTCAAGGCCTTCTTCGTGGGCCTGGTCAATACCCTGCGGGTGGCTGTGCTGGGCATCGTGCTGGCGGCCCTGCTGGGCACACTGCTGGGGGTGGCGCGGTTTTCACGCAATGCCTTGGTGCGCGGCTTGAGCCAGGCTTATGTCGAGTTTTTTCGCAATGTGCCCATCTTGCTTCAACTGCTGATGTGGTACTTGCTGTTCACCGAGACGCTGCCCGAGGCCAACCAGGCCTGGCAGATGGGTGATGTGTATTTGAGCAAGGGCGGCTTGAATTTTCCGGTGCCCGTCTGGCAACAGGGGCATCTGTGGGCCGGCCTAGGGCTGCTCGCTGGGTTGCCGCTGGCCTGGCTGCGCAGTCGCTGGGCGCGCCAGCAGTTTGAGGCCACGGGGCGTGTGCGCAGCGTGTTTTGGGTCCCCTTGCTCCTTGTGGTGGCCATGGGCGTGCTGGGCTGGCTGTTCGGTGGTGCGCCGCTGGAGGCTGATTTCCCGAGCAAGGGCGAGTTTGCGGTGGAAAACGGTGGGGCTCTGACCCCCGAGTTCATGGCCCTGCTGCTCGGTCTGGTGGTCTATACCGCCGCCTTTGTGGCCGAGGTGGTGCGCTCGGGCATTGCCTCCGTGGCGCGCGGCCAGAGCGAAGCGGCGGCCGCCCTGGGCCTGTCGCGCGCGCAAGAGATGCGCCTGGTCATGCTGCCCCAGGCGCTGCGAGTGATCATCCCGCCCATGACCAACCAGTTTCTGAACCTGACCAAGAATTCCTCCTTGGCGGTGGCCATCGGCTATCCCGATGTGGTCTCGATTGCCAACACCGCGATCAACCAGACCGGGCGCGCGGTGGAGTTCATCTCGATCGT
>JBAXEN010000178.1:0-8721 GCA_037140415.1 Betaproteobacteria bacterium
CCACCCGCGAGGGCACGCTGGCCCTGGCCCTGCCGGTGATCATCATCGGCGGCATGAAGTTCGGCGTGTTCACCCCGACTGAAGCGGCGGTGGTGGCTGCGGTCTACAGCTTTGCCATCGGCGCCTTCGTCTACCGGGAGTTGAAGTTCTCCAGGCTCTATGGCCTGATTTTGACCGCCGGTAAAACCACGGCAGTCATCATGTTCCTGGTGGCCGCGGCCATGGTCAGTGCCTGGCTGATCACGGTGGCCAATATTCCGGCCGAGGTGGCTCGCATGATGGAGCCCTTCATGGGCAACAAGATGCTGCTCATGGTGGTGCTGATGCTGCTGGTCATCGTGGTGGGCACCGCGCTGGACTTCACCCCCACGGTGCTCATTCTTACCCCTGTGCTGATGCCCTTGGTCAGGCAGGCTGGCATTGATCCGGTGTACTTTGGCGTGCTCTTCATCATGAACAACGCCATTGGCCTGATCACACCGCCGGTGGGCACCGTGCTCAATGTGGTCTGCGGCGTGGCACGGATCAATATGGACCGCGCATTCAAAGGCGTACTGCCTTTTCTGCTGGCGCAGGTGGTGGTGCTGTTTTTGCTGGTAGCTTTTCCGCCCCTGGTGCTGGTGCCCATGAAATGGTTCATGAGCTGATTTTTTCACCCGTGTTTTTTTATAAAAGGAGACAAGCATGTTCAAACGTAGAAACCTCGTGACGCTGCTGGCCGGTGCGCTGCTCAGCACCAGCGCCGCCATGGCCCAGTTTGCCGACCGCAATATCAAGTTCACCAACGGCGTCAATGAAGACCATCCGGTGGGGGTGGGGGTCAAGAAAATGCAGGAGGTGCTGGCGGC
This sequence comes from Betaproteobacteria bacterium, assembly GCA_037140415.1. Classification (GTDB taxonomy): domain Bacteria; phylum Pseudomonadota; class Gammaproteobacteria; order Burkholderiales; family Burkholderiaceae_C; genus Polaromonas. The sequence goes on from JBAXEN010000178.1 coordinate 849, forward strand.
CAAGACCGGCGGCAAGATGAAAATCAGCGCGTTTTGGGGCGGCTCGGCGGGCGGCGATCTGCAGGCTTCGCAGGCTCTGCGCGCCGGCACCCAGGAGATGGTCTGCACCTCCAGCTCGCCGCTGGTGGGCATCGTCAAGGAACTCGGTGTTTTTGACTTGCCCTTCCTGTTTGCCAATGAGAAGGAAGCCGATGCAGTGCTCGACGGGTCGGCCGGGCGTTATTTCAATGCCAAGCTCGAGGCCGCTGGCCTGGTGAATTTGGCCTATTGGGAAAACGGCTTTCGCAACCTGACCAACAGCAAGCGCGCGGTCAACCGCCTGGAGGACTTTGAAGGCGTCAAACTGCGCGTGATGCAGAACAACATCTTCCTAGACACCTTCAGGACCCTGGGTACCAATGCAGTCCCGATGGCCTTCCCGGAGGTGTTCACCGCGCTGGAAACCAAGACCATCGACGGCCAGGAAAACCCCTTTGTGACCATTGAGACCTCCAAGTTCAATGAGGTGCAGAAGTACCTCAGTGTCACCCGCCATGCCTACACCCCTTTCCTGGTGCTCTACAGCAAGAAGCTGTGGGATCAGCTCAGCTCGCAAGAGCAGGCGGTGCTGCGTGAGGCGGCGGTGGAGGGCCAAAAAGCCCAGCGCGCAGCCAATCGCGCGCTCAACGAAAAGTCACTCTCCAGCCTCAAGACCAAGGGCATGCAGGTCAATGAGATTTCAACCGCCGAGCAAAACCGCATCCGCGCCAAAGTGGCCCCGGTGTATGACAAGCACAAGGACTCGATCGGCGCCGAAGCGATCAAGGTTGTGCAGGACGAACTGCGCAAGGCGCGCGGCGGCTGAGGCCGGGGTCTTCGATCGACGCCCTCGCCGCGAGGGCGCGGCTCCCACAAGCCCGCGCTCGGACGGCGCTGCTGGCTTGTGTGGGAGGGCCGCCCCCGGCCCGATGCGGCCTCTGAACAATGCTTGCTGTCCACTCGACCGCCGCATCGCCGCGAGGGCGCGGCTCCCACCTTCCCGGTTCACGACCGGTGTTTTCCCTTCAGGAACTGTCATGAAGATCACTCAAGTTGAGACCCTGCGCCTGGGGGAGTTTCCCAACATTCTTTGGGTCAGGCTCCATACCGATGAAGGGCTGGTCGGTCTGGGCGAGACCTTCATGGGCGCGCAGGCGGTCGAAGCCTATCTGCATGAGTGGGCGGCGCCGCGTCTGCTCGGGCAGGACCCCCTGGCCATTGAGGCGCGTGCCCGCGACCTGACCGGATACCTGGGCTGGCGAGGCTCAGGGGTGGAAACCCGTGGCAATTCGGCGCTCGACATCGCGCTGTGGGATTTGTTTGGCCAGGCTGCCGGTATGCCGGTCCATACCGCGCTGGGCGGCAAGAGCCGCGAGCAGATTCGCGTCTACAACACCTGCGCGGGCTACCAGTACATCCGCAGCAATGTGAACCAGACCAGCTCCAACTGGGGGCTCGGAAACAACGCTGGACCTTATGAGGATCTACAGGGCTTCCTCCACCACGCTGATGAAGTGGCCCTGTCGCTGCTGTCCGAGGGCATCACCGGCATGAAGATTTGGCCCTTCGACATCGCAGCGGAGCAGTCGCACGGTCAGTACATCAGTGCGCAAGCCCTCGATCAGGCGCTCGAGCCTTTCCGCAAGATCCGGCAGGCGGTGGGCGACAAGATGGACATCATGGTCGAGTTTCACAGCCTGTGGCGCCTGCCCATGGCCTGCAAAATCTCGCGCGCACTGCAGCAGTTCGACACCTTCTGGCATGAGGATGCGATCCGCATGGACAGCCTGGATTTGCTCAAGCAGTACGCACAGGACTGCAAGGCCTTGATCTGTGCCAGCGAGACCCTGAGCTACAAATGGGGCTTCAAGGACTATCTACAGACCGGGGTGGCCGGCGTGGTGATGCTGGATTTGAGCTGGTGCGGCGGACTGACCGAAGCGCGCAAGATCGCCGCCATGGCCGATGCCTGGCAATTGCCGGTTGCGCCTCATGACTGCACCGGTCCGGTGGTCTGGGCCGCCTCCACCCATCTTTCGCTGCATGCACCCAATGCCCTGATTCAGGAAAGCGTGCGAGCCTTCTACAGCGGCTGGTACAAGGAGCTGGTGACTGAGCTGCCCAGGGTGCAAAACGGCATGATCAGTCTGAACGATCAGCCTGGTCTGGGCCTGCAACTGCTGCCCGACCTGCACCGGCGGGCAGACGCGGTGCAGAGGATCAGCCGCTGAGGCGTTTCCTTAGGCGCTCCAGCGGGTGTGAAACTGCCCAGGCTTGTCCACCCGCTGATAGCCATGAGCACCAAAATAATCTCGCTGCGCTTGCAGCAAATTGGCCGGTAGGCGCATCGAGCGGTAGGCGTCGTAGTAGTTCAGCGCGCTCATGAAGGCGGGCAGAGGCAGGCCTTGTAGCGCACCGAGCGCGACCACCTCGCGCAGATCCTGCTGCAGTCTTGACATTCGTTGCGCCATGTCCGAATCAAGCAGCAAGTTGGGCAATGTCGACTGTTGGTCCAGAGCGCGGGCGATGTCTTCGAGCAGGCGGGCGCGGATGATGCAACCGGCCTGCCAGAGCTTGGCGATGGTTGCGACCGGCAGTGGCCAGCCCAGTTCCAGCTCGGTGCGCTGCATCAGGGCGAAACCCTGGGCATAGGCTGAGATTTTTGTGGCCATCAGGGCGTCGCGTATCAGCGGCAGGGTGGCTTTCGCATCGGGCCGGGCCGGTGTTCGGGCTCCAGCCAGAGCGCCCGCTGCCTGCACCCGCTCGGTCTTCATCGCGCTGAGCGTGCGGGCGAAGACCGCCTGATTCATGGTGGGGGCGGCAGCACCCAGGTCGAGTGCGGCCTGGCTGGCCCATTTGCCGGTGCCTTTTTGCTCGGCGGTATCGAGGATCAGATCGACCAGGGCCTGGCCACTGTCTGGATCGGTGTGCTGCAAGATCTCGGCGCTGATGCCCAGCAGGTAGCTGCCGAGCTCGCCCTCACTCCAGCGCGCGAACTCCTGGCCTATGGCCTGTGCCGGCATGTCCAGCATCTGGTGCATCAGCCAATAGGCTTCGCAGATGGCCTGCATATCGGCATATTCGATGCCGTTGTGCACCATCTTGACGAAGTGTCCGGCACCCTGCGGCCCCATCCACTGACAACAGGGCATGCCGTCACTGCTGCGGGCGGCAATCGCTTGCAGCAGGGGCTTGACTTGAGACCAGGCCCGCTCGTCGCCGCCGGGCATCAGGGCCGGCCCGAGCAAGGCGCCTTGCTCGCCGCCGCTGACGCCCACGCCGATAAAGTGCAGGCCCGCAGCCTGAAGCTGTTGCTGACGGCGCGCGGTATCCGCATAGTGGGAGTTGCCACCATCCATCACCACATCGCCGGGCTCGAGCAACTCGGTCAACTGAGCGAGCACCGCATCAACCGCCGAGCCGGCCGGCACCATCAGCAGCAGCCGCTTTGGCCGTTTGAGCCGTTCCACCATCGCCTGCAAGCTGGTTGCGGCCTCTGCGCGCAGCCCTTGGGTGCGTTGGCTGAAGGTGATGCGCTTGAGCTCGGCGGAGTCGAAACCGCAGACCGAAAAACCGTGGCGCTCGATATTGAGCGCCAGGTTCTCGCCCATCACCCCCAGGCCGATCAGCCCCATGTCCTGCTCTTGCATCGGTCTAGGCAGGCTCGCGCACGTCAGCCACGGCCCACAAAGGGCATATTGGTGGCCATGACGGTGGTGAACAAGATATTGGCCGACAAGGGCATGCGGGCCATGGTCAAAAAAGTTTCCACCACCGCCGACATGTCCATGCGCGGCTCGGGGCGGATGCTGCCGTCGGCCTGCATGATGCCCTTGGCCATGCGCTCGGTCATGTCGGAGGCGACGTTGCCGATGTCGATCTGTCCGACCGCGATCGAAAACGGCCGGCCATCGAGCGATGCGGCCCGGGTCAGGCCCGAAATGGCATGCTTGGTTGCGGTATACGCGATAGAGCCGGGTCGGGGCACATGGGCCGAGATCGAGCCGTTGTTGATGATGCGCCCGCCCTGCGGACTTTGCTCTTGCATCAGCTTGAAGGCATGCGAGAGGCAGTAGAAGGCACCATTGAGGTTGACGTCGACCGCATGGCGCCACTCTTGTCCGCTGAGGTCACCGGGCAGGGCGTAGGGCAAGGAAATACCGGCGTTGTTGAACAGCAGGTCCAAGCGACCGAACTTCTGTTTGACCTGGGCGAACAGGGCTTGCACCTGCGACTCGTCGGACACATCGGCCGGCATCGCATGGCCGTGGGCCTTCTGTTCACCGGCATCGGCCAGGGTTTGCTGGAGGGCGTCGGCGCGGCGACCGACCAGCACCACCTGCCAGCCGTCTTTGAGCAGGGCCAGCGCGCAGGCGCGTCCGATCCCTGAACTGGCACCAGTGACGAGGGCAATTTTTTGCATAAAGGTCTCTCTAAAAATAGGGGATCAGGTACTGGCTTCGTCAAAGGCGATCTGGACTTTGAGCGAGCGGCTCTTGTCGCCGGCCAGGTCAAAGGCCTCGAGGGCACGATCGAGCGGCAGCACGCCGGTGATCACCGGGCTGCCGTCGATCAGGCCTTCGTTGAGAAAGCGCACGGCCGTTGAGAATTCCGGGTGGAAGCGGAAGGTGCCGCGCAGGTCGACCTCCTTGGCCACCAGTTGCGTCATCGGCAGGCTGATGTCACCGCCCATGCCGACGCTCACCAGCACGCCGCGCGGACGGATCACATCCAGGCCCAGGCGCAGCGCCGGCTCGCTGCCGGAGGCTTCAAAGACGGTGTCGAACTGGCCCTTGTCGGCCTTGTAGGCCTCCATCGCTTGGGCCTGGGTTTTGAGGTTGATGGTTTCGTCGGCTCCCATCTTGCGGGCGCACTCAAGCGGCAGGTCGGCGATGTCGGCCGCAACGATGCGGCCGGCGCCGGCGCGGCGCAAGCCGGCAATCAGCAGCGAGCCGATCGGTCCGCAGCCGGTGACGAGTACCTGCTGGCCGAGCACGCTGCCGGCCCGGGTGATTGCATGCAGGCCCACCGAGAGCGGCTCGGCCAGGGCCGCCAGCGACAGGCTCAGGTGTGTGCCGATCGGATGGGCCTGATGGCTCTCGATGATGATCTGTTCACTGAAGGCGCCCTGGATGTGCGGGAAGGGCATGGCACTGCCAAAAAATCGCATGTGCAGGCAGTGGTTGTGCTGGCCAGCTTGGCAGAAGCGGCATTGGCCGCAGGGCCGGGAGGGCGAGATGGCGATGCGCTTGCCTTTTTGCAGGCCGGTGACGGCCGCACCGACTGCGTCGATCACGCCAGAGACTTCATGGCCCAGGGCCATGGCCTGGCGGATGCGCACCGTGCCAAAGCCGCCGTGCTGGTAGTAGTGCAGGTCCGAGCCGCAGATGCCTCCAAAGGCGACCTTGACCCTCAGTTGCTGGGGCCCGAGTTCGGGCAGGTTGATGTGTTCGATGCGCAGGTCTTTTGCGGCATGGCAGACGACGGATCTCATGGTGGGCCTCAGGTCATGCAGGAAAACAGGGATCTTAAATCGAGGTCAGAGGGTGGCGGTCACGCCGCCATCCACATAAAGGATATGTCCGTTGACGAAACGCGAGGCCTGGCTGGCCAGGAACACCGCTGCGCCGCCGAGGTCGTCAAGATCGCCCCAGCGGCGGCTGGGGGTGCGGCCCACCAGCCAGGCGCTGAAGGTGGGATCGTCGACCAGTTTTTGATTGAGCTCGGTTTTGAAGTAGCCCGGCCCGATGCCATTGACGTTCAGGCCCAGGGGGCCCCAGTCTATGGCCATGCCCTTGGTGAGCATCTTGAGCGCGCCCTTGGATGCGGTGTAGGGCGCAATACCGGGCCGGCCGAGTTCGCTTTGCACGGAGCAGATATTGATGATCTTGCCTTGGCCGCGCGGAATCATTTTTTTGGCCACCGCCTGTCCGACAAAGTAGGCGCTGTCCAGATTGGTCTTCATCAGGGTGTGCCAATCGGCATCGGCAAAGTCTTGCAGTGGTCCGCGGATCTGCATGCCAGCGTTGTTGATCAGGATGTCGATCGGCCCTTCGGTCTCCAGCGCCTCGACCGCCGCGCGCACGCTGGTGGCATCGGTCACATCAAACACCGACGGGCTGGCCGACAGCCCTAGCGCTTGCAGCCCTTGCACCGCGGCGCTGACCTTGGCGGCCCCCCGCCCGTTGAGGATGACATGGGCGCCGGCCTGGGCCAGTGCCTCGGCGATGGCCAGGCCTATGCCGGCCGAAGAGCCTGTGATCAGGGCGCGCTGACCCGAGAGATTGAAGGAGTCCAGAACGTTCATCGAGCGAGCAGGAATTTGAGGGGAACCATGACCAGGCTGGGGAAGGCAATCAGCGCGCCCATTACCACCACCTGGGAGATCAAAAAGGGCATGACCCCGCGGATGACATCGTGCATGGGAATACGGCCGACGCCACAGACCACATTGAGCACCGTGCCCACCGGCGGCGTGAGCAGGCCAATCGCATTGTTGATGATGAAAAGCACGCCAAAGTAGACCGGGTCTATGCCGGCCTCGCGCACCAGTGGCATCAGCACCGGGGTCAATATGAGCACTGTCGGCGCAAAGTCCAAGGCGGTGCCCACCACAAGCACCAGCAGCATGAGCAGCACCAGCAGCAAGGTGGGGTTGCCAATGAAAGGCTGCAGCATGTCGACCACCTGGCGCGGGATATTGGCCACGGTGATCAACCAAGCGCTGACCAGTGCCGCAGCCACCAGGAACATCACCACCGAGGAGGTCTTGGCGGCCGCCAGAATGATGCCGTAGAGTTGGCGGAGCTTGATTTCACGGTAAATGAAGAGGCCGACGAACAAGGAATACACCACCGCCACCACCGCAGCCTCGGTAGGCGTGAAGACGCCCATCTTCATGCCGCCGATGATGAGGATGGCCAGCAGGTAAGACCAGAAAGCGTTGAAGGTGACCTTCAGCCTCTCCTTCATCGGTACCCGCTCGCTGACCTTGACCTGGTCCTTGCGCGCGACCAGCCACCAGGTGACCACCAGCGCCAGGCCCATCAGGATGCCGGGGAAGATGCCGGCCATGAAGAGCTTGGAAATCGACACCCCGCCGATCACGCCAAACAGAATGAAGCCGATTGAGGGCGGGATGACTGGGGCGATGATGCCGCCGGCAGCGATCAGCCCGGCCGAGCGGTCCATGCGGTAGCCGGCATCGCGCATCATGGGCATCAAAACCGCAGCCAGTGCGGCGGTATCGGCCACCGCCGAGCCCGAGAGGCTGGCCATGATGATGGCGGCAAACACCGCCACATAGCCCAGGCCGCCGCGGAAATGACCGACCCAGACCATGGCCGAGTTGACGATGCGCCGGCTCATGCCCCCTGCGTTCATCAATTCGCCGGCCAGCATGAAAAACGGCACCGCCATCAGCGGAAAGTTGTCGGCCCCATTGATCAGGTTCTGCGACACGATCTGGGTGTCGAAGTTGTCCAGGTGCAGCATCAGGGCCACGCCCGAGACGATGAGCGAAAACGCCAGCGGCATGCCCAGGGCCATGGCGCCCAGCAGTGAGACGATGAAGACAAGTACGGTCATGGGCGGCCTCGCTCGGCGCTGGTCACAGGGACCACTTCTTCGCTGTCCTGGATTTGAATCAGATCGGCTTCATTGAACCGGCCGCGCGCCAGCGCCAGCAGCTTGCCCAGGATCATCAGGCCCATGGCCAGGCTCGTGATGTAGCCGATGCCGTAGACCCAGCTCATCGGGATCTCGGTGACTGGCGAGCGGGTCGTGGCGTTGATGCCGTGTTGCTTGAAGGTGCCGTAGAACATGAGGCAGCAGCAGCCCAGCATCAGCAGGTTGG
>JBAXEN010000179.1:0-8645 GCA_037140415.1 Betaproteobacteria bacterium
CAGCTGGGCACCGCGCTCAAGATGGCATAGCCGTCGCGGGCATAGCGGGCCAGCACCGGCACATTGGCCTGCTTGCTGTGCTCAACCGACTCCAGGTCGCCGAGCTCAAGCTGGGGCATGCCACAGCATTTTTCCTTCTCGACGATCACATAAGGCACTTCATTGTGGTCGAGGATCTTGAGCAGGTCATGGCCTATACCCGGCTCGTTGTAATTGACGTAGCAGGTGGAAAAGATCACCACCTTGCCCGGGGTCGTGGCGCCGTCTTTAACCTCGGTGCTACTGGCCTCGGTCGCGCTCGAGCGAAAGCGGTGGCTGGCCAGTGTCGGCAGCCAGGCGTTCTGATCCACCCCGAGGGTGGACTCCATCACCTTGCGCGCCACCTTGGTTTTATTGACCGCATTGACCGCCTGCACCACGATGGGAATACCCGCAAACGAGCCATGCACATCGGTGGAGGCCAGCAGGCGCTCACCAAAGCCGACCTCGCCCTTTTTGAACTTGATCACCTTGGCCCGCAGCATGGTGTGCGGGAAGTCCAGATTGAACTCATGCGGCGGCACGTAGGGACACTTGGTCAGGTAGCACAGGTCGCACATGTAGCACTGGTCGACCACCTTCCAGTAATCCTTTTTGTCCACGCCGTCGAGCTCGCCGGTCGAACTCTCATCGACCAGATCGAACAGGGTGGGGAAGGAGCCGCACAAGCTGACACAGCGGCGGCAGCCGTGGCAAATGTCAAAGATCCGCTCCATCTCATGGAAGGTCGCTTCCTCGTTGTAGAACTCGGGGTTCTTCCAGTCGATAGGGTGGCGGGTGGGCGCCTTGAGATTGCCTTCGGTGGCCATGGTCGGTGCTCGCTGTGGTTCTGGACGAAAGGCTCGTCGGGTGAAGGGGGTTTGGGAAAGGGCTGGGGCGCACAGGCCTTTGCAGAAACCACACACCCCAGGGTGAACGGATCAGCACCTGGGGTGTGTTTGACGCTGGTTTGGCCGGATGCCCGTCCAAACCAGCGCGGGGCCTGTAGATCAGTCCTTCAGGTCGGCCAGCGCCTTGGCGTAGCGGTTGGCATGCGAGCGCTCGGCCTTGGCCAGGGTCTCGAACCAGTCAGCCACTTCGTCATGGCCCTCTTCGCGGGCGGTCTTGGCCATGCCAGGGTACATGTCGGTGTACTCGTGGGTCTCGCCGGCCACGGCAGAGGCCAGGTTGTCACGGCTGGTACCAAAGGGCATGCCGGTGGCCGGGTCGCCACACTGCTCGAGCCACTCGAGGTGACCATGGGCGTGACCGGTCTCGCCTTCAGCGGTCGAACGGAACAGGGCTGCCACGTCGGGCTGGCCTTCCACGTCGGCCTTGTTCGCGAAGTACAGATAGCGGCGGTTGGCCTGGGACTCGCCTGCGAAGGCGGCCTTGAGGTTCTCTTCCGTCTTGGAGCCTTTGAGTGCTGCCATGGAAATCTCCTGGTTGATGAAATTGGACTGGGGGAATCTGCCTGAACCGTCTCTGAACGGTTCGGACAATGGCAACGATAGCGGTATTCCGGGCGCCGAGTCCAATAGGGGGAATTAATGCCCTCGATTTAAGGGTCCTATCGAACGCCCAGCCTTCCAAGAAAATTTCAATCCTGAATAAATCCCGTTTTTTGAATGAAAAAGCGGCCTGATGACCGCTTTTTCAAACGCTTTCAAGAATCAGCCTCAAGTCCGGCTGGACCGGAAGCCAAGAATTCCCGAGCGAATCACTGGGGCTGAAAGCCGCTGTCGCGGATGATGCGGGCCCACACTTGGGCATAGGCGCGCTCGCGACGGCCCAGCTGATCCGGCGGCATATGGCCCACCGTCAGGCCCATCTGGCTGAGCTGACTGCGCACATCGGGCATGGCGATGACCTTGGCCACAGCGGCAGAAAAGCTGTCAATGAAGGGCTTGGGCGTGCCCGTCGGCGCAAACACACCGTAGTAGGGCATGTCTTCCAGACCCCCCAAGCCGAGCTCGGTGAAGGTGGGTACATCGGGCAAGGCCGCCTGCCGGGCCGCGCCGAGCACGGCCAGCACGCGCAGCTTGCCCGCCTTGTGGTTCTCAATGAAATCGGGCACCGAAGCCACGCCGGCTGCAATCTGATTGCCCAGCATATCGGCCATCAGCGGCGCGCTGCCTCGGTAGGGCGCCGCCACCAGGTCGAGCTTGAACTTCTCACCCATCACCTTGACCAGGAATTCCGGGGTAGAGGCCGGTGCGGGAATGCCCACCGCACCCTTGCCCTGCTGGGCCTTGACCCAGGCCACATAGTCGTTGAAGGTCTTGGCCGGGTTGCCGCCCGAGACGGCAAAGGCGTTGACGAAGGTGGCAAAGCCGGCCACCGGCACAAAGTCCTGGGCGGAGTTGAAGCCGGCGTTCTTGACCACCATGGGCAAGATGGTGATGGTGTGGTCGTGCGAGAGAAACAGCACGCTGCCGTCGGCCGGCGCCGCCTTGAGCGCCTGCGCCGCCAACTGCCCGCCGGCGCCAGGCTTGTTCTCGACGATCACCGAGGTGCCCAATTCGTCCTTGAGCTTCTCGGCCAGGATCCGCGCAATCGCATCGGTGCCGCCGCCCGGCGGAAAGCCCACCATCAAGCGTATGGTCTTGGGCGTCTGGGCCAAGGCAGCGCCAAGGCTGCAGGCGGCCAGCAAAGCGGCCAGGCGCGGCAACAGCGAGGTGAACGAGCGGCGAGCAAGCATCATGAGAAGGTCCTTCCAGTGAAATAGTGACCCGATTGTTCCCCGAGCCGGACGCCCGGGCAAGACCGAGGCCGAGCCTTACCCGCCCAGCCCCTGCTACACCGGCCCAGCCGGTGCCCCGCGCAGCGTTGCGCCAAGGGGCGCTGGCTAAAATCTGAGGCTTTGCCTTTGCTCACCCTGCGCCCGAACCCGAGCGCCATCTGCCATGAATTCCACTCCCGATACCCGCCCCGAGCAACCCGGCCTGCAATCACTGGCCAAATCCTTCGAGCCGGCCGCGCTTGAGGCGCACTGGGGCGCGCAGTGGGAGCAGCGCGGCTACGGCGCGGCCGGCCATCGCGGCACCGGCCAGGCGCAGACCGGCGAGCCGGCATTTTCCATCCAGTTGCCGCCACCGAATGTGACCGGCACCTTGCACATGGGCCATGCCTTCAATCAGACCATCATGGACAGTCTGACCCGCTACCACCGCATGCGCGGCCACAACACCGTCTGGGTGCCCGGCACCGACCATGCCGGTATCGCCACGCAGATCGTGGTCGAGCGTCAGCTGCAGGCGCAAGGCATTTCCCGCCACGCCATGGGGCCAACGCCGGCAGAGGCGCGCAAGAACTTCGTGGCCAAGGTGTGGGAATGGAAAGAGCAGTCGGGCAACACCATCACCGAGCAGATGCGCCGCATGGGCGACAGCGTGGACTGGGGCCGCGAATACTTCACCATGGACGACACGCTGTCCTCGGTGGTCACCGAGACCTTTGTGCAGCTTTACCAGCAAGGCCTGATCTACCGCGGCAAGCGGCTGGTCAACTGGGATCCGGTGCTGATGAGCGCGGTGTCTGACCTGGAGGTTGAGAGCGAAGAAGAAGATGGCTCGCTCTGGTACATCCGCTACGACTTGGCCGACGGCAGCGGCTCTTTGACCGTAGCCACCACCCGCCCGGAGACCCTGCTGGGCGACGTGGCCGTGATGGTGCACCCAGAGGACGATCGCTACCGCGCGCTGATCGGCAGGCAAGTCAGGCTACCGCTGTGCGAACGCACCATCCCGGTGATTGCTGACGAATACGTTGACAAAGACTTCGGCACAGGCGTTGTCAAGGTCACGCCAGCACACGACAACAATGACTACGCCGTCGGTCAACGTCACAAATTGGACCTGATCTGCGTGCTCAACCTGGATGCGACGGTCAACGGCAATGCCCCCGAAAAATACCGTGGGCTGGACCGCTTTGTCGCCCGCAAGGCCGTCGTAGCCGACCTCGAAGCCGCCGGCCTTCTGGTGGAAGTCAAAAAACACAAGCTGATGGTGCCGCGCTGCGCCCGCACCGGCCAGGTGGTCGAGCCCATGCTGACCGACCAGTGGTTTGTGGCGATGAACAAAGTCAGCCCGCAAGACGCCACCGGCAAGAGCATCGCGCAAAAAGCCATCGCTGCGGTGCAATCGGGCCAGGTGCGCTTTGTGCCCGAGAACTGGATCAACACCTACAACCAGTGGATGAACAACATCCAGGACTGGTGCATCTCGCGCCAGCTCTGGTGGGGCCACCAGATCCCCGCTTGGTACGACGAAGACGGCAAGGTGTATGTCGCCCGCAGCCTCGCCGACGCGCAAGCGCAGGCACCGGGCAAGACGCTCAAGCGCGACGAAGACGTGCTCGACACCTGGTATTCCAGCGCCCTGGTGCCCTTTAGCACCATGGGCTGGCCCCAAGCCGCCCAACACCCTGAGGCGAGCAGCGACTACGACCTCTATCTGCCTTCTTCGGTGCTGGTCACCGGCTACGACATCATCTTCTTCTGGGTCGCCCGCATGATCATGATGACCACCCACTTCACCGGGCGGGTGCCGTTCAGGGATGTCTACATCCACGGCCTGGTGCGCGACGCGCAGGGCAAGAAGATGAGCAAGAGCGAAGGCAATGTGCTCGACCCGGTGGACCTGATCGACGGCATCGCGCTCGAGCCCCTGCTCGACAAGCGCAGCCAAGGCCTGCGCAAACCCGAAACCGCGCCGCAGGTGCGCAAGAACACCCAGAAGGAATTTCCCGAGGGCATACCGGCCTACGGCGCCGACGCCTTGCGCTTTACCTTCGCCGCCTTGGCCAGCCTGGGCCGCAGCATCAACTTCGACAGCAAGCGCTGCGAGGGCTACCGCAATTTCTGCAACAAGCTGTGGAACGCCACCCGCTTCGTGCTGATGAACTGCGAAGGCCAGGACTGCGGCCTCAAAGAGCACACCAAGGCCGAATGCACGCCGCCGCGCACCGGCGACAACGGCGAGCTGATTCCCGCTGGCCCCTTCTACCAATACATGAAGTTCAGCCAGGCCGACCGCTGGATCAGTTCGGTGCTGCAGCAGGTCGAAGCCGAGGTCGCCAAGGGATTTGCCGAATACCGGCTCGACAACGTGGCCGGTGCGATTTACGAATTCGTGTGGAACGAGTACTGCGACTGGTACCTGGAAATCGCCAAGGTGCAACTGCAGCAGGGCGACGCCGCCCAGCAGCGCGCCACCCGCCGCACCCTGATCCGCACCCTCGAAGCCATCTTGCGATTGGCCCACCCGCTGATTCCCTTCATCACCGAAGAGCTGTGGCAGAAAGTGGCGCCAGTGGCCGGCCTGCCAGGCCCCTCGGTCAGCATCGCCCGCTACCCCGAGGCGCAGATGGGCAAGGTCGATGCGCAGGCGATCGCGAACGTGGCCAGGCTCAAAGCCCTGGTCGACGCCTGCCGCAATCTGCGCGGCGAAATGGGCGTCTCACCGGCCGCCAAGATGCCGCTGTATGCGCTGGGCGATGCCGACTTCCTGCGCAGCAATGCCGCCTTGCTGCAGGCCCTGGCCAAGCTCAGTGAGGTCAAGGTCTTCGACGACGAAGCCGCCTGGCAGGCAGCCGCTCAGGCTGCGCCGGTGGCGGTGGTCGGTGCCAGCCGCATCTGCCTGTTTATCGAGGTGGATGTGGCCGCTGAAAAAATCCGCCTGGCCAAAGAGGCCAGCCGCATTGAAGGCGAAATCGCCAAGGCGCAGGGCAAGCTGGGTAACCAGGCCTTTGTCGACAAGGCGCCGCCGGCGGTGATCGCGCAGGAGAAAAAGCGGCTGGAAGATTTCTCCAGCACCCTGGCCAAGCTGCGCGAGCAACTGCAACGGCTGGGCTAAGGCCCATGGATGAGCCTGCCCGGATGCGATGATCAGGCCTAGACTCCCCTTTCATGAGCCCTTAAAGCAGTACACGCCCCATGAATTCAGCACTGAAGATCGCCGTATTTCCCGTCGCCGGCCTGGGCACACGTTTTTTGCCGGCCACCAAAGCCCAGCCCAAAGAAATGCTGCCGGTGGTCGACAAGCCGCTGATCCAATATGCGGTGGAAGAAGCCTATGCCGCCGGCATTCGGCACATGGTCTTCATCACTGGCCGCAGCAAACGTGCCATCGAAGACCATTTCGACACCGCCTACGAGCTTGAACATGAGCTGGAAGCCGCTGGCAAGCAGTCGCTGCTGGAATTGCTGCGCTCGGTGAGCCGAGAAGACATGCATTTTTCCTATGTGCGCCAGCACCGCATGCTGGGCCTGGGCCATGCGGTGCTCTGCGCCGAACATGTGGTGGGCAACAAACCCTTTGCCGTCCTGCTGGCCGACGACCTGATGGTGGGCGAGCCGCCGGTGCTGGCGCAGATGAACGAACAATTTGCCCACCTGGGACGCTCGGTGCTGGCGGTGCAGGAGGTGCCCCTGGAACACACCCGCCGCTACGGCATCGTCGACGGCAAGGTGATCGAGGAGCGCCTGACCCAGGTCGAGCGCATTGTTGAAAAGCCCGCCCCCGAAGTGGCGCCTTCGCGCATCGGCGTGGCTGGCCGCTATATCTTGACGCCGGCCATCTTCCGCCACCTCAAGCAGTTGGGCAGCGGCGCCGGCGGTGAAATTCAATTGACCGACGGCATCGCAGCCCTGATGGCCGACGAGGCGGTCTACGCCTACAAATACCAAGGCAAGCGCTATGACTGCGGCAGCAAGGAAGGCTTTTTACAGGCCACCGTTGAACTGGCCTTGCAGCACAGCGAGGTCGGGCCTGCTTTCAAACAATATCTGCAGCAACTGCAGATTCACTGAGCGATGCGGCCCACAGGGCGCAACGAGCACTTGCGCTCAGCGGCGCTTGAGGACGTGGGTGAATTCGCCGCCCGCGCTGTCCTGGGAAACCAGGTCATTGCCGGTCTGCTTCGCAAAAGCCTGAAAGTCGCGCACCGAACCCGCGTCGGTGGACATCACCTTGAGGAGCTGGCCGCTGCTCATCTCGGCCAGGGTCTTCTTGGCCTTGAGGATGGGCAAGGGGCAATTGAGCCCCCGGGTATCGAGTTCTTTATCGATCTGCATCATGATTCTCGGCTCATCGCTTCACGTTCCTCCCAGCTCATGAACCGAGGCTCAATGTTCTGGGTGCGCAGCCAGTCGGCCAGCGCATAACCGGTGCCGGCCGGCCAGCAGATCAGGTCCTGCGGCGCGTACAGCTTGTATTCCACCAACTCGGGGGACAGGCGCACCTGCCCATGAGCCCGCGCATGATAGGCGATGATGACCTGGTTCATCCGCTTGAACTCATAAACACCAATGAGTTGCAGGGCTGTCACCTCCAGGTTGGTCTCCTCCCCAATCTCGCGGGAAATGCCTTCTTCGGGCGTCTCGCCGGCTTCCATGAAGCCGGTGATCAGGGCAAAGCGCCGGCCGCTCCAAGCGGCATTGCGCGCCAGCAGGATCTGGCCATCGACCTCCACAATGCCGGCAAGAACTGGCGTCGGGTTGTTCCAATGGGTGTAGTCACAGGCGGTGCAGCGCAGGCGGGAAACATCGCCACCATCTTCAGCGCGACTTTGCCAGGCCAGGGCGCTGGCACACATTGGACAAAAACGAAATTCAGCCATGGTCTGACTTGTATTTAGGCGGGGAAAACCCCGGTGGAAAGATAGCGATCGCCACGATCGCAGACGATAAAAACAATCACCGCATTGCGCACGCTGCGCGAGAGTTCCAGCGCCACCTGGCAGGCGCCGGCAGCCGAAATCCCTGCAAAGATGCCCTCCTCGCGGGCGAGGCGCCGGCACATATCCTCGGCGTCGGTCTGACTGACCAGGCGCAGCTCATCGACATGGCTGGCGTCATAAATCTTGGGCAGGTATTCCTGCGGCCATTTGCGGATGCCCGGGATGCGCGAACCCTCGCTGGGCTGGGCACCTACGATGCGGATGGCCGGATTCTTTTCTTTCAAATAACGCGACACGCCGGTGATGGTGCCGGTGGTGCCCATGGCGCTGACGAAATGCGTCACCCGGCCTTGCGTGTCGTGCCAGATCTCGGGGCCGGTAGTCTCGTAATGAATGCGCGGGTTGTCGGGGTTGGCAAACTGATCGAGCATGCGCCCACGGCCCTCGGCCTGCATCTTTTCGGCCAGATCGCGCGCATGCTCCATGCCCCCTGACTTGGGGGTGAGAATGAGCTCAGCGCCGAAGGCCTTCATGGTCTGGGCCCGCTCGATGGACAGGTCCTCAGGCATGATCAGCACCATGCGGTAGCCCTTGATCGCCGCTGCCATGGCCAAAGCAATGCCGGTATTGCCCGAGGTCGCCTCGACCAGGGTGTCGCCAGGCTTGATCTCGCCGCGCTCCTCGGCCCGGCGGATCATGGACAGCGCCGGCCTGTCCTTGACCGAACCTGCCGGGTTGTTGCCTTCGAGCTTGCCCAGGATCACATTGCCGCGCGCTGCATTGTCCTGAGCGCCTAAGCGCTGCAACGCCACCAGAGGGGTCTTGCCGATGGCGTCTTCGATCGTCTGAAATTGCATGGTCAGCACTGTGCCATAATTTCAGATCTACTCCAGCCCGGGTGGTGAAATTGGTAGACGCAGGGGACTCAAAATCCCCCGCCGCAAGGC
>JBAXEN010000180.1:0-8525 GCA_037140415.1 Betaproteobacteria bacterium
GTCGATGACGCCTGATTCCACCGCCAGCGCGGCCAGTTGCAGCGTGCCCAGAGCACCGCCGCCGTGCGAGCTCACCTCGGAGCTGAACATCGGTCCGACCTTGAGCTCATTGAGCAGGGACTGGTTGTACTGCAGGACCATATAAGCCTGCGGCGTGCGCCCGGTAAACAAGGCGCCCACATCACTGCGGCCGATGCCGGCCTGCCTCATGGCATCGATGGCGGCCTTGGCGCCCAGTTGTAAGGGGGTCTGGCGTTCGGGGTCGGCGCGGGTGGTCAAGGCGCGGCCTATGCCGACGATGGCGGTGCTGCCGCCCAATCTGTTCTTCATAATGGATGATGCCTTCAGTCGGCCGTGGCGCCGGCCAGTTGGATGATGCGCTTATAGCGGGCGATTTCGCTGGGCCCGAAGCGGGCCATTTCATCGGGACCGGCCAGGTAGGGGTCGGTGCCGGTGGCCGCCATGCGCCTCTGCACGTCGGGGTCGCTGACGGATTTTTCCAGGGCCGCATACAGCGTATCGATGGCCTTGCGGGGGGTGCCCGCCGGCGCATAGACCGCAAACCAGGCTGTCAGCTGGATATTGGGATAACCCAGCTCGGCGGTGGTGGGCACCTGCGGCAGGTAGGAGGTGCGCCGATCAGAGGCGACCGCCAGCACATTGAGCTTGCCGGCCTGGATATGGCCCTGCAAGGCGCTGTAGGGGTAGTACATCATCATGATCTGCCCGCTGAGCAGATCGGTCAGACCCTGCGCAATGGCACGGTAGGGCACATGCTGGGCCTTCAGGCCGGTCTCTGCGTTCATCAACGCGCCGCTCAGATGGGCCGAGCTGCCATTGCCCGAGGAGGCAAAGCTGGCGCCGGTTCCGGCTTGCCGGGCATAGGCCAGCAATTCGCCGAAATTTTTCACCGGCACCTGCGTGCTGCTGACCAGCAGCATGGCCTGCGCACCCACCCGGCCTACTGGAGTGAAGTCGGCGATCGGGTCGTAGGACAGCTTGCTGTAAAGGCTCTTGTTGATGGCGTGGGTCTGGCTGCCGCCGAAGAGCAGGGTGTAGCCATCGGCCGGTGCCTTGGCCACCGCTTCGGTACCGATGATGGCGCCGGCGCCGGGCCGGTTGTCGACCACGATGGGTTGGCCCAGCAACTCACTCCACTTGGGGGTGAGCAACCGGATAAATACATCGGTGGCCGAGCCCGGTGCTTGCGGCACGATCAGCCGGATCGGGCGCTCGGGAAAGTTTTGTGCCCGCGCGGGCAGGGCCAGCAGCAAGGCCGCACAAGCGGCAGCAGCCCAGCGCAAAGATCGCTTCATGGTCTCCTCCTCACATCGTTTTTTGGGAACCATGTTCTCGGCATCCAGCAACTCGCATGGTCTCGAATCAGTGTATCGGCAGTCGAATCGGGCGTCATCAGGGTTAGGGCTTAGTCTGTCGCCTGTGATCCAGGATCCTTCAGGCCCTGGGGCTGAACGCGACGGCCCAGCTCTTGAGCGCCCGCCCTTGTGTATAGTCAGCGCGCCCTGTCGGCCTGACCCTTCACTCTTGCCAAATCACCATGGAAACTCCCGTTCAATTCACCTCCAGCGGTCTGACGCTTGCTGGTCTCTTGCACATTCCCGATGACCTGCCGGCCGGGCAGCGGCGCGCGGCGGTGGTGGTGCTGCACGGCTTTGGCAGCAACAAGGACGGCGGTATTTCCATGGCCGCTGCGCAGTTGTTTTCCGCGCTGGGCTACATCACCTTGCGTTTTGACATGCGCGGCTGCGGCCAGAGCGAGGGCCCACGCGGCAAGGTGATCTGCCTGGAGCAGGTGCAAGACACCCAGGCAGCGATTGATTTTCTACGGGCGCGGCCCGAGGTGGACCCGCAGCGCATCGGCGTGATGGGGCACAGCTTTGGCGCGGCGGTGGCCATCTACACCGCCGGCGTCGACAAGCGGGTGGCCGCTTGCGTGTCGACCGGCGGCTGGGGTGACGGCGAGAAGAAGTTTCGCAAGCAGCATGCCAGCGACGAGGCCTGGAAAAAATTCACCGGCATGATGACCGAGGGCCGGCGCCGCCTGGCCCTGGGTGAGACCATGATGGTGCCGCGCTACGACATCGTGCCCATACAGCCGGGCCTGCGCAACCAGCTCGCGGCCGGCTCGATCACCGAGTTCCCCTACGAGGTGGTCGAGAGCATGTACAACTTCCGCGCTAACGAGGTGGTCGGGCAGATCGCGCCGCGACCGCTGCTGCTGGTGCACCCTTCGAATGACACGGTCACGCCCACCGAGCAATCCATCGACCTGTTCGCCCACGCCGGCCAGCCCACCGATTTGCACCTGTTTGCCAACACCGACCATTTCATTTTGGGCGAGGGCAATGCCCTGGTGATTGACCTGGTGACCGGCTGGATGAAAAAGAACCTGCCGCTGGCCTGAACCCCTTGTGTTTTTCTTCATCACTGGAGAGCTCCATGCACCTGAATAAACGCCGCAGCCTGCAAGGCCTGGCGGTCGCGCTGATGGCGGGCTTGACCCTGGGCGGTCAAGCCCTGGCCCAAAGCGGCCCCTATCCCAACCGCCCGATCAAGCTGGTGGTGCCCTTTGTCCCCGGCGGTACGCTCGATGTGGTGGCCCGCCTGCTGGCGCGGCAGCTGCAAGACAGCCTCAAGCAGCCGGTGGTGGTGGACAACCGGGCCGGTGCTGGCGGTGTGGTGGGGGTCGACCATGTGGCCAAGAGCCCGGCCGATGGCTACACCCTGGTGCTCAATGCCGCCACGCCCATGGTCACCGTGGTCAGCCTGCAGCCCACGCCCTATGACCTGTTTCGGGACATGGCAGCGGTGGCCCAGGTCAGCACCTTTGACTATGTGATGGCGGTCAACAGCAAGTCCAGCATCAACACCGTGCAGGACCTGGTGCAGCAGGCGCGCAAGCAGCCGGGCAAGCTCAACTACTCGAGCGCCGGCACCGGCTCGGGCCAGCACATGTACATGGAGCTGGCGCGCAGCGTGGCCGGCATTCAGGTTCAGCACATCCCCTACAAGGGCAATGCGCCGGCCATGCAGGCGCTGCTGGCCGGCGAGGTGGACCTGATGTTTGACACCACCTTGGGCATGCTGCCGCAGCTGCAGTCTGGCCGCCTGCGGCCCTTGATGACCAGCAGCGCCAAGCCGCTGCCGGGCCTGCCTGGTGTGCCCACCATGGACAGCCTGTTTCCGGGCTCGGGCATCCAGGGCTGGCATGGCATCTTCGCGCCGGCGGGCACACCCAAAGAGGTGGTCAACCTGTTGGCCGAGGCGATCCGCAAAGCAGTCGGCTCGGCCGAGACCAGCGCCAAACTGCGCGAGCTGGGCCTGGAGCCCTCAGACCTCGGGCCTGATCGCTTTGCCGAGGTGGTCAAGCGCGACCATGCACGCTGGGGCAAGGTCATTCGCGACAACAACATCAAGGCCGACTGAAGGTCGACTCAAGGCCCCCGTCTTCTCAACACCGACACCTATGGCAGAACCTCAAAGCTGTGACCTGCTGGTCACCCACATCGACTGGCTGATCAGCGTGGACGCCGAGCGGCGTGTGATTCGCGACGCGGCTCTGGCTGTCAAGGACGGTCTGTTTATTGCGGTTGGCAAGAGCGATGACTTGCTCGCGCGTTACCAGGCCAAGCAGGTGGTCCGCGCCAGTGGCTGCGTGGTCACGCCGGGGATGATTGACAACCACCTGCACGCCTCGTTTCAGCTCTCGCGCGGTCTGGCCGACGAGGCCAACGCGCAGCAGTTTCTGTTCGAGCACATGTACCCCTATGAGGCGGCCAACACCCGCGAAGATGTGCAGGTCAGCTCGGCCTTTGCCGCGCTTGAGTTGCTGCGCCACGGGGTCACCTGCTTTACCGATCCGGGCAACTACCACCCCGAGGCAACGATTGAAGCGGTGATGACGACTGGCATGCGGCTGGTGGCTGCTTGCTCCTGTTTTGACAAGACCAAGTCGGTGATGGGGCTGCTGCCGGCCAGCATGATCGAGTCGACCGGCGCCTGCCTGGAAAAAACCGAGGCTCTGTTCGAGCGCTACCTGGGCCAGCACCACGGCCGGCTGACCCTGTCGGCCTCCTTCAGGGGCATGAACAATGCCAGCGACGAGCTGATCACCGGCCTCAAAGACCTGGCCAACAAGCACCAGGTCAAGTTGCAGACCCATGCCTGCTTCAGCTACCAGACGCACGACGCCAGCGTGGCTGCGCATGGCAAGCCTGAAATCGAGCGCCTGGAAGCCCTGGGCGTGCTCGATGAGAACATGATCCTGGTGCACTCGGGCTGGCTCGAGCCGCAGGAGCTGGCCTTGCTGGTCAAGCGCAAGCCGACCCTGGTGTGCAGCCCATCGTCATCGCTGCACAACGGCTATGGCTACATCGCCGCTGGCAAGCACCCGGAGCTGATGGCCATGGGCGTCAACGTCAGCTTGGGCTCGGACCATGCCAGCTCGGGTGTGGTCGACATGGCGCAGGAGATGCGCATGGCCGCTTGCATGTACAAAGAAGTGCGCATGAACCCGCGGGTCATGCCGCCAGAGCTGGCGGTCGAGATGGCCACCATCAACGGCGCCAAGGGCGTGGGCCTGGCCCACCGCATCGGCTCGATTGAAGTGGGCAAGGAAGCCGACTTCGTGCTCTTCGATGCCACCCAGCCTGAATGGCAGCCGCTGTACAACCCGGTCTCCAACCTGGTCTACAGCGCCACCGGCAGCAGCGTCAAGCATGTCTTCATTGCAGGCGAGCAGGTGCTCAAGGACGGGCGCCTGACCCGCATCGACCACGACGCGCTGATGCGCGAAGTCACACAAGCGGCCGAGCGCATCGCCGGCCGGCTCGATATGAAGAAGCTGCTCAAGGGGCTGTGGCCGGTGAGTTAATGGGCAGTGACAGTCGCCTCGGGCTTGTGGGAACCGCGCCCTCGCGGCGATGTGGCGGTTGCTCGACCGCTGCCTCATTCAGGGCGTCTCTCAGAAGGTCGCACGGGTAGGCGCTGCGCTGCTCGTGTCCCCCGCCTCGGCTCCCCCCTTCGCCTCGCTTCGCAGCGCCCACCCGCACGCCCTTGGGGTTGTGTGAGTGCTGCGTTGCCTCGGCAGAAGTTCTTAGCCCACCTTGGCTGCCTGGGCAATACCCACCCACGGCCGGTGCGTCGGGCCTGGCCTAGCGGCATCAAGGGGGAGCCGAGGCGCTAACCGAGGCGCAGGACAGCCGCGGAGTCAGGCCCGATGCACCGGCCGCGCCCCAGACCTTCAAACGATGAGCTGCCGCACACTTGCAGGGTCTGCAACAACACCGCCGCGAATAAATGAAGGCCCGTGCCCTCACCCCAGCCCTTTCCCACAGGGAGAGGGAGCAATGGGGCCGGCCGCCGTGACGGAGCAAGGGGCGGCTGGCCTTGGGAAGCGAGACGGTTCTATCGTCGCCTCGGCGCGATTTAGCCCACGCTGCCGTCGGCCGCCCTTCGCAGCACCCGACCCGGCAGTGCGCCGGTGTGGCGGGCTTGATCGATCACCACCACGCCGTTGACCAGCACCGTGGTGCGATCGCCCGCCGGGTAGCGGTGCGGGTCTTCGTAGGTCGACAGGTCCAAAAACACATCCGGCTCGAACAGGGTCACATCGGCGCACAGGCCCACCCGCAGCAGGCCGCGGTCGCGCAGGCGCAAGGCTCTGGCGGTCGCGCCGGTCATCTTGAAAATCGCCTGCTGCAAGCTGCTGACCCGTTCGCGGTGCACATAGCGCCCCAGCACCCGGGGAAAGGTGCCATAAAAACGCGGATGCGGCATGCCCTGGCTGACGGTGCCGTAGTCGGCCACGCAATTGCCGTCGGAGCCGACCAGGGCCTGCGGCGAGCGCAGCAGGGTGCGCACGTCATCTTCTGAAATCGAGGTCACCAGCACCCGGGTGCCGCCGCGGTCTTCGATCAGGAAGTCACACAGCGCATCGATCGGCGTGACGCCGCGCTCGGCCGCCAGCGCCGCGATGGTTTTGCCCGCATGCTGGGGCAGGTGGGGCGTGATCGAAATGCGCACCGCTTCCCACGATGCGATGCGCCCCCAGTTGTTCAAGCCTTCGCGCGCAATGTCTTGCGCGATGCGCTCGCGCGTCTCGGGCAGGGCCAGGCGTTCGAGCATGGCTTCGACGCCGCCAGATTGCACCCACTGCGGCAGGATGTTTTTCAGCGGGTTGCTGCCGGCCGTGTAGGGGTAGGCGTCGCAGTCGATGTCCACGCCCTGTTCGCGCGCGGCCTGCATGCGTTCGAGCGCGGTGGCGGTTTGGCCCCAGTTGTCCAGGCCCGAGCATTTGAAATGCACCACCTGCACATGCACCTTGCAGGCGCGGCCTATGTCGATGGCCTCCTGCAGTGCGGCCAGCACCCCATTGGATTCGTCGCGCAGGTGGGTGAAGTAAGCGCCCCGGCAGGGCTCGAGCTGGCGAACCAAGCGCAGCATTTCTTCAGGCTGCGCATAGGAGCCGGGCGAGGTGAACAGCCCGCTGGACAGGCCGAGTGCGCCCGCTTGCAGGCCTTCATCGAGCAGGTCGACCATGGCCTGCATTTCGGCTTCGGTGGGTTCGCGCTGCGCCATGCCCATCACCATCAGGCGCAAGGTGTTGTGCCCAACCAGCATGCCCGCATTGACCGCAGTGGCGGGGAAGGTGTCGAGGTATTGGCCAAAACCCATCTCATGAAACGGCAACCAGGGCGCGCTGGGTTTGAGGTAGTCGGCCAGCAGTTCGACCTTGCCGGGCAGGCAGGGCGCGACCGAAAAACCGCAGTGGCCGATGATCTCGGTGGTCACGCCCTGGCGCAGCTTGCTCTCGGCCTTGGGGTTGATCGGCAGGGTGAAGTCAGAATGGGTTTTGATGTCGATGAAGCCGGGCGCTACCGCCAGGCCTCTAGCCTCGATGGTGCGCGTGGCCGATACCGTCAGATCCGGCGCGATGGCCACAATGCGGCCATCGGCAATGGCCACATCGGCAGCAAAGCCCGGAGCCCCGCTGCCGTCATAGACCGTGCCGCCGCGAATGAGAATGTCGCAGTTCATGGCCATCAGCCCAGGGGGCCGAGGAAGACCTCGCCCATCAGGCTGTCGGTCTGGGCTTCAATGTCCTCGGGCCAGGCCGCCGGGTCGCTGAGCCAGGTGCGCCGCTGCTCGGCCGGCCGGGGCTGGCCACTCCAGCCGATCTGCTCCATCTCCCAGTACAGCTGCACTGCATTGCCGTCGGGGTCGCGCAGCCAGACATGGTGGCCCAGGCCGGGCGAGAGCGCCTGTGGCAGCAGCCAGGGCGTGTAGCCCGCTTGACCCAGGAAGGCCACCGCCGCGCGCAACTGGGCATAGCTGCCCAGTTGCAGGCCAAAGCCCAGCAGGCTGCGCTCATGGCCCAGGCCGAGCGCGCCGCGCAGGGCCTCGGGGTAGAGGGCGAGCGCATGGTGCTCGGTATTGGCGCGAAAGAAGTAGCAACGCTGGCCCATGATCTCGACGCTTTCGGTCAGCGCCAGACCCAGACTGTCGCGGTAAAAACCGACCGCCGCAGCCATGTCCTCGACCAGCAGGCGCACCGGCCCGATGCGGGTGATCTTGAAGGGCCGTGCCAGCAGCACGCCGCCCACATCGTGTGTTTCCGGCAAGTCGGTGCGGCGCCGATAACCGGCGTCGCTGGCCACGCCCTGGGACAGCGCCTGGTTGACCTCGGCGTATTCAGAGCGGTGCGGCAGCTCGGGCGGCTGCATGTAGCGGATGCCGTGCATGGCCATGGGCTTGGAGTGGCCTGACCAGCCGACCTGCTCGATGCCGTAGTACAGCTCATTGATATGGCCTTGTGGATCGGCTGGGTAGATGTGCCAGTTCGAGCCTGGTGTGTCACGGCCGGAGCGCATGATCTTGCAGCCGCGCGACTCGAACCAGGCCATGCCCTGCACCACCTCGCGCAAGCTGCCGACCTGCCAGGTGATCTGGTTGACGTTGAGCCGGGGGTGGGCGCTGTAGTGCGGGTTGCTCGCATGCATGGCCGCCTGCGGAAATAAAACAAAAGAATGATGGTCGGTGCCGTGGCGGGTGAAGTAGCCGACGGTGGGCCCGACCTGGGCCTTGAGTTCGGCCGGCACGCGCGGACCGAAATCGAGTTCGTCGGAAATTTCCAGCCCGAGCAGGCGGCCATAGAAGTCCATGGCCTGCTCCACCGAGGCCACGTTGATGCCGAAGTGCCCGAGTCGGCGCACCTGGAAAGGCCGGGGCAGGCGCAGTCCGTCCACCACGGCAGTCGTCGTATCGCGAGAGGTCATGCTTGCTCAATGAGAAATAGGGGCAAGCCGTGCGGACATCGCAGCGGCCATGCCTTATCCTACCCCTTTCGATTTTTTGCTGACGCACCGACTGCCATGCCCGCAAGACACTCTTTCAATCCACACGGGGTGATCCCCGCCGTGCTGCTGCCTTTCTTTGACGACTTCAGCATCGACGAGGAGAGCTTTCGCTCGCACCTGCGCGATGTGGCCAGCGTGGAGGGCATC
>JBAXEN010000181.1:0-8524 GCA_037140415.1 Betaproteobacteria bacterium
GCATCAGCACCGACAGCATGTTCTTGCTGCGCACCAGGCCGCCGTAGAACAGCGCAAGCCCGGGGATGGTCATCATGATGACCAACACGGTAGAAATCATCATCCAGCTGGTATCGCCCTTGTTGGGCACCGGGGCTGAGGCAGCGGCGGCGGGAGCCGCAGCAGCAGCGGGGGCGCCGGCTGCTGGGGCTGCGTCAGCGGGTTTAGCGGCCTCGGCGGAGGCTGCGGCGGCCGGTGCGGCGGCTGGCGCTTGCGCCAGTACGCTCACACTGCCGGTGAGCAAGCTCAGGCCCAGGGCCAAGGAGGCAAGTAGTTTTTTCATGGCTTTACTTCTTTCTCTGAATAAACAGCCTGGGGGCCTTACAGCGCTTCTTTACCGGTTTCGCCGGTGCGAATGCGCACGACCTGTTCGAGGTCATACACAAAAATCTTGCCGTCACCGATCTTGCCGGTGCGGGCCGAGCCTTCGATGGCTTCGATCACGCGCTCGACCAGTTCCTCGGAGACAGCGGCTTCGATCTTGACTTTGGGGAGAAAGTCGACCACGTACTCTGCGCCTCGGTAGAGCTCAGTGTGTCCTTTTTGCCTGCCGAAGCCTTTGACTTCGGTGACGGTGATGCCTTGCACGCCCATGGCCGAGAGTGCTTCGCGCACCTCGTCGAGCTTGAAGGGCTTGATGATGGCCGTGACGAGTTTCATGTGAAGAGTTCCTTTCTCACTAGCACGCGTTAAAGACAAGTCCGGCAAGGTTTAAGCAGGGTCCGTGCCAGCGCCTCCTCAAGTCTGGGGCCTGACTCTGCAAAGAATGGTCCTTTCAGCGGGCTCAAGCGCCACTGTGGCGCCCTGATCAGGGCTTGAGCGTCTAAAGTGAGCTTGGCTTGAACGCAAGAGTGGTGCACCTATGTGGTGCAATTTCTTGCACCATTTTGGATCAAAACTCCCCAGTCGCCGACCATGAGCCTGTCTATCGTGCACAGTCGCGCCTTGCTGGGCTTGCAGGCCAGGCCGGTGCTGGTCGAGGTACATCTGGCCAATGGTTTGCCGAGCTTGACCCTGGTGGGACTGGCCGACACCGAGGTCAAGGAGGCGCGCGAGCGGGTGCGCTCAGCCATTGCCAACAGCGGCCTGGACTTTCCGGCCAACAAGCGCATCACCGTCAATCTGGCCCCGGCCGATGTGCCCAAGGACTCGGGCCGGTTTGATCTGCCGATCGCGCTGGGCATTCTGGCTGCGGCCGGTTTGCTCGATGCGCAGCAACTCGATGGCTTTGAATTCGCGGGTGAGCTGTCACTGGGCGGGCAGTTGCGGCCGGTGCGCGGCGCCTTGGCCATGGCCTTGGCCAGCCGCCAGGGCCGCGCCCTGGTGTTGCCGGGCGCCTGCGCCACCGAGGCCGCTTGTGTGCCCGGCGCCCGGGTTTATGGCGCGGCCACCTTGCTGGAGGTGGTGCAGCAATTGCTGCCCGGTGGGCCCACCGATGGGGCGGTGTGGCAGCCCGTGAGCGCGGCGCCGCCGGCGGTGGCTGCGGCCGGACCGGACATGGCCGATGTCAAAGGCCAGGCGGCGGCCCGCAGGGCGCTGGAGGTGGCTGCAGCCGGCGGCCACAGCCTGTTGCTGATCGGCTCGCCCGGCTCAGGCAAGTCCATGTTGGCCCAGCGGCTGGCCGGCCTGCTGCCGCCCATGGATACCGAGCTGGCTTTGGAGAGTGCGGCTCTGGCTTCCCTGGGCGGGCGCTTTGCGCCTGAGCGCTGGGCCCAGCGGCCGACCTGCGCGCCGCACCACAGTGCCAGTGCGGTGGCCCTGGTCGGCGGTGGCTCGCCGCCGCGGCCCGGAGAAATCTCCCTGGCCCATGGCGGCGTGTTGTTTCTTGACGAACTGCCCGAATTTCCCCGCGCCGCGCTCGAAGCCCTGCGCGAGCCGCTGGAAAGCGGCTCCATCCGTGTGGTTCGGGCGGCCCAGCAGGCCGAATTTCCGGCCCGGTTCCAGCTGGTGGCAGCCATGAACCCTTGCCCCTGCGGTTACCTGGGCTCGCCGCTGCGGGCCTGCCGCTGCTCGCCCGAGCAGGTCTTTCGCTACCAAAGCAAGGTCAGCGGTCCGCTGCTCGACCGCATCGACTTGCAGGTCGAGGTGGCCGCCTTGCCGCCGCAGGACCTGGTGCAGGCGCCCCCTGGCGAGGCCAGTGCGCCCATCGCCCATCGGGTGGCGGCCGCCCGCGAGCGCTCCTGGGCCCGCCAGGGCTGCCTCAATGAAGCCCTCGCCGGCCAGCGTATCGATGCCCATTGCCCGCTCAGCGATACGGTGGCGCAGTTCCTGACCAGCGCTGCCACCCGACTGGCTTGGTCGGGCCGCAGCATTCACCGTTGCCTGAAGGTGGCGCGCACCCTCGCCGATCTGGCCGCCAGTCCCCAGATCGAGCTGGCCCATGTGGCCGAAGCGGTGCAGTACCGGCGGGGCTTGAAGACCGGCTGAGGCTGGAGCGGATCGGGCCGATGGCCAGCCGCTTCATGCCTTCGCCGGCGCTGGACCAGAAAAAATGTAGCATATCAAACAGATATGAAGAATAATCTACATATGCAGTGGCTCACCCTCATCACCAGCTTGCCGACCGAAAACGCCACTGCCCGCATGCGCGCCTGGCGTGCGCTCAAGGCCAGCGGTGCTGCCGTGCTCAAGGATGGTGTGTATGTTCTGCCCGAGCGCCCCGCCTGCCGGGCTGTGCTGGAGTCGGTGGCAGCCGACGTGGTGGCTGGCGGTGGCAGTGCCTACCTGATGGCGGTGCAGGAGCCGGCCAACGCCAGTTTTAGCGCCTTGTTTGATCGCAGCGCTGATTACGGCCTGCTCTTGGCCGATTTGCCCCCCATACAGGCTCTGCTGGCCGCCGGCGACCCGGCCGCAGCCACGCGGCTGTGCCGCAAGGCGCGCAAGGCTTTTGCTCAGGTGGCGGCGACCGACTTTTTCGCGGCCGAGGCGCAGCGGCAGGTGGAGGCGGCCTTACAGGCCCTGGAGGCCTCGATCGCCCGCGCCGCCGCGCCCGATGAACCCCAGGCCGTGGCCGGCAGCATCGCCCTGCTGCAGCGACAGCACTATCAGGGCCGCATCTGGGCCACCCGCGCCAGACCCTGGGTGGACCGCCTGGCCAGCGCCTGGCTCATCCGGCGCCATATCGACCCGCAGGCGCGCTTTGTCTGGCTGGCGCAGCCGCAAGATTGCCCGGCCCAGGCCGTGGGTTTTGATTTTGAGGGCGCGACCTTCAGCCATGTCGGGGGCCGGGTGACCTTTGAAGTGCTGTTGGCCAGCTTCGCGCTGGAGGCTCCGGCCCTGCTGCGCTTGGGCGCGCTGGTGCATTTTCTGGATGCCGGTGGCATCGAGCCGCCCGAGGCCCGCGGCGTTGAAGCCGTGCTGGCCGGGCTGCGCGCCACCCTGACCGATGACGATCTCCTGCTGCAAGCGGCCAGTTCGGTGTTCGACGCACTGATCCACCCCTTTGAACCGAGCGCATGACCCCGACGGAACCCATGCCGAACGACAAGACCAGCCCTGAACAGGCCCCTGGCCCCGTCAGCTTTTGGCAGGCCTTTGCCTTCTGGCTCAAGCTGGGTTGGGTGAGCTTTGGCGGGCCCGCCGGGCAAATTGCCATCATGCATACCGAACTGGTGGAGCGGCGGCGCTGGATTTCTGAAAAGCGTTTTTTGCACGCGCTGAACTACTGCATGCTCTTGCCCGGCCCGGAAGCGCAGCAACTGGCCACCTACATGGGATGGCTGATGCACCGGACCTGGGGTGGCGTGGTGGCGGGGGCGCTGTTTGTGTTGCCCTCACTGTTCATTTTGGTGGCACTGTCCTGGGTCTACATGGCCTGGGGTGATGTGGCTTGGGTCGCCGGTATGTTTGGCGCCATCAAACCGGCCGTCACCGCCATCGTGCTGCAAGCGGCACACCGCATGGGCTCGCGTGTTCTCAAAAACAAGGCTTTGTGGGGCATTGCTGCCGCATCGTTTCTGGCTATTTTTGCGCTGCAGTTGCCCTTCCCGCTCATCGTGTTTGGCGCGGCCCTGCTGGGCTATGCCGGCAGTCGCTGGGCCCCTGCTTTGTTCAGCAGCACAGGCGGGCACGGCGGTGCCGCCAGGCGCTATGGCGCTGCGCTGATTGACGACCACACTCCCACGCCCGAGCACGCGCGTTTTCGGTGGGGCCGCCTGGTCACTGTGGTGCTGCTTGGCGCCTTACTCTGGGCCCTGCCCATGGGCGCTCTGACCTGGGGCCTGGGCTGGGACCACACCTATACCCAAATGGGCTGGTTCTTTACCAAGGCGGCGCTGCTGACCTTTGGCGGCGCCTATGCAGTGTTGCCCTATGTCTACCAAGGTGCTGTGGGCCACTACGGCTGGCTGACGCCCGCGCAAATGATCGACGGTTTGGCGCTGGGCGAAAGTACGCCGGGCCCGCTGATCATGGTGGTGGCGTTCGTGGCTTTCGTGGGCGGCTATGCCCATGCCGTGCTGGGGCCCGAACATGTGTTGCTGGCCGGCGCCATCGCGGCTGGCCTGGTGACCTGGTTTACCTTCCTGCCCTCCTTTATTTTTATTCTGGCCGGCGGCCCCCTGGTCGAGAGCACCCACAAGGCCGTGGCGTTCACGGCGCCGTTGACCGGCATTACCGCCGCGGTGGTGGGTGTGATGCTGAACCTGGCCCTGTTTTTTGCGTATCACGTGCTGTGGCCGCAGGGCTTTGCCGGCAGGTTTGACACCGTGGCCGCTGGCATTGCGCTGGCCGCTGCCATTGCATTGATCCGCTACCAGCGCAAGGTGATCCACGTCGTTGCAGCCAGCGCAGGGGTCGGCGTGTTGTTGTCACTGTTTCACTAGGAAAGCCCATGAACGCCATCACCACTGCGCAGCTGGCCCATTTGCAAACTCAGGGCGCCCGACTGACGCTGCTGGACGTGCGCCGTGACAGCGCGCGCGCGAACGACGCCCACCAGATTGCCCAAGCCCGCTGGTACAACCCCGCCGAGTGGCTGGACTGGAAGGACACCGTCCCCGGCGATCTGCCTGTCGTGCTGTACTGCGCGCACGGTCGCGAAATCAGCCAGGGCTTGACCACCGCCTTGCAGCTTGTGGGGCTCAAGGCCCGCTATCTGGAAGGCGGCATGGCGGCCTGGCGATCGGAAGGCAGGCCGACCGAACCTGTGGTCCGAGCTCAGCAAAACCTCTGAGCGGCGCTGGTGAACAGGCCGGCGCATCGCCTTCGCTTGCGGCTATCACTCAATCGCCGCATCATGGCGACTTGTTAGCAAGAGGACCTGAGCATGCTGTTCGGTGTCTTCAAGGGGGGTCGATCATGATCACGGGTGTGCAAGGACTTGTGTCTGGGCTGTCTCGGCGGCAGGTTTTGGCGTTGGGGCTTGCTCCCTGCTTGACTGCGGGTGCAGCGGCTGCTGGGCGTGATGTTCAACTGGCTTCGGCCTGGCCCCTCGGGCGTTCACCGCAAGGTTTTCTGGTCAGTGAAAAGTTCGACGGCGTGCGCGCGCTTTGGGATGGCCGGGACCTGCGTTTTCGCAGCGGCCGTGAGATCGCTGCACCCGCATGGTTTTTGGCGGCATTGCCGGCCATGCCGCTGGACGGTGAGTTGTGGGTTGATCGGGGGCAGTTTGACCGTGTGTCGGGTACGGTGCGAAGGACGGTGCCGGACGAGGCCCAGTGGCGCGCCCTGCGCTATATGGTGTTTGATGCCTGGGGCCTGCAAGAGCCCTTTGCCCAGCGGGTCGACCGTGTGGCGCAGGCGCTTTCGGCGGCTGGGCAGCCCTGGCTGGTGGCGGTCGCGCATGAGGCGGTGGAAACGGTGCAGGCGCTGCAAGCGCGCTTGCAGGCAACGGTGAAGCAGGGCGGCGAGGGCCTGGTTTTGCACCGCGCCGATGCCCTTTGGCGTGCGGGCCGCACAGAGGCTTTATTCAAGCTCAAACCCGAACCGGATGAGGAAGGGCAGGTGGTCGGTTACCAGCCTGGACAGGGCCGCTTGGCCGGGCAGACTGGGGCTTTGCTGCTGCAAACCGCACAAGGCCAGCGCTTTGCCCTGGGTGCCGGACTGAGCGATGCGCTGCGCCGCAAGCCGCCCCCTGTCGGGACATGGGTGACTTACCGCTACCGAGATCGCACCGCCTCGGGCTTACCGCGCTTTGCCAGTTTTTTGCGGGTGCGCGATCCCGAGTGAGCATAAAGAGGACACCTTGCGCAGCCCTGTACCGTGTGTCGAGCAAAGGCCAACGGGTCATTCCCAAGGGTTTGAGGCTCAGTGCCAAGTTGCAGCTGGGTGATCAGCTTGCCGTCAACGATGTGCAGGGCGAAATTCGCTTGCGGCCTTTGCCCGCTCCCGCCACTTCATTGCTCGATGCGGTAGCCGGCTGCCTGGCCAAGCCAGGCCAGCAGCGCTTGAGCGATGCGCAGACGCAGACTGCCATCAAAGCGCGGCTCAAGGCCCGCCATGCCGCATGAACTCCTTGGACGCCATCATCTTGGCAAGGCTGCTCCTGCGCGACGATGCGCGTCAGTACGCCCGTGCCCGCCAGCTGCTCGCGCAGGATTGCGACGACACCGCAACAATCACGGTGATGCAGGAGTTGGTCTGGGTCCTGGAGGTCAATGACTGCGCCCGCGAGGACATCGCCCACGGCCTGAACTTGCTTTTGGGACTGCCCAATTTCAAGCCCCAACTTCCCGAGGCCCTGCGCCAGGCACTGGCCTGCTACGGCTGGGGGCTGGACTTTGCCGATGCCTTGCACCTGGCGCTCAGTCACGGCAGCGAAAAACTTGCGAGTGTCGACAAGGCTTTCGCCAAGCAGTCCAAGAAACGGAGGGTCTCGCCGCTTGTGCGCTTGGCTCAGGGCAGCGTGGCCGGCTTTCGGGGCTTACCGCCCAGCCAAAGAAGGCATCTGCCTGGGTGGCAGTGATTGCCGCGGCCTTGCGCACGGCGAGGCCCGCGCTGTCGCGCCCGGGCCAGGTCGGCGGCGCCGATCGTGGGAAACTTCGCCGCGTTGATCGGCTGGGCGAAGCGCCAGCCGCCGACCGATGCAAGTCTCTTCATTCAGGCCGGTGTAGCCCCGGCTGGCTAATTTGAGTAACCGCCCGCCTTATCAACCACTGGTCTTGCGCCTGATCGCTTTGATGGTGCTGGCTCACCTTGCCTTTGGCGGTATGCGTCTGACCCTGACCCTGTGGGCGGTGGCGCGCGGCATGTCGCCCTTTGGCGTGGGTGTGTTGCTGAGCATGCTGATGGTCATGCCCATGCTCACAGCGGTGGCCATGGGCCGCTGGAGCGATCGTGTGGGCTTTCGGCCGCCGGTGCGGCGCGGCATATTGATGCTCCTGGCTGGCGGACTGCTTGCCGCCTGGGCGCCGCATTTGGCGGTGATTGTGCTGGGCAGCATCCTGGTGGGCTGGGGAGTGACCATGGTGCAGGTGGCGGTCACACAGGCCATCGGGCAGGCCAGTGGGCCCGAGGGGGCCACCTGGGGCTTTGCCGGCATGAGCGTGGGCTTTTCCTTTTCGAGCTTCCTCGGTCCCTTGGCGGCGGGCGTGCTGATCGACAACGCCGGCCATGCAGTGGCCTTTTTGGTGATGTGCAGCACCCTGCCTGTGGGTTTGCTCTTGCTGCATCGATTGCGCTCGCCCCTGCTGCAGCCGGTGGCGCGGGTGGAGGTCGCTGAGGGCGCGCCAGCGCAGCGCAGCCTGATGGCCGTTGGTCCGATTCGCTCGGCCTTGATCACGGCGGCCATGGTGGCCCTGGCCTGGGACCTGTTCAATTTCTTCATGCCGGTGCATGCGGCGGCCCTGGGCCTGTCGGCCACCGCTATCGGCGCGATCTCGGCCACCTATGCCGCAGGCAGCCTGGCGGTGCGTATGGTGCTCGGCCGCCTGGCGCAGCAGATCAGCCCGGCGCGCATGTTGACCCTTGCCCTTGCATTGACGGTGCTGATCTATGGCATCACGCCCCTGGCCAGCGGCCTGCCCCAATTGTTGGGGCTGGCTTTGCTGACCGGCCTGATTCTGGGCGCTGGTCAGCCTTTGGCCATGACCTTGCTGCACCAAAACGCGCCGCCTGGTCGTGCGGGCGAGGTCATTGGCATGCGTTCGGTCATCATCAGCGGCAGCCAGACCTTTTTGCCAGCCGTCTTTGGCGCGCTTGGCTCGGCCCTGGGCACCGGCCCGGTGTTCTGGGTGGTGGCGCTGACCGTTTTGCTGGCCCTGGTGCTGGTGCGCCCCTCCCGGCAGGAGCCGGCCTGATCAGGCCGGCCTGGCGCTGCGACTGGGGCCTTGCAGGCAGGCCAGCGCGGCCGCCACCACCTGCTCTTGTGAGACGCGCGCTTGCGCTTCGAGCACCGGCGCATAGCCCACCGGAATGCGTGGGCCGCCCAGTCGTCTCACGGGGATGCCCAGCTCCTGCGCCACGGTCGCGGCGATTTCGGCGCCAAAGCCGGCCGCTTGTATGGCTTCGTGCACCACCAGCAGGTGGCCGGTGCGGGCGCAGGAGT
>JBAXEN010000182.1:0-8444 GCA_037140415.1 Betaproteobacteria bacterium
TGATCGTCGGCGAGGACTACGGCGAGGGCTCGAGCATCATGCAGGAGCGCTCGCACGCCTTTGCGATGAAGTCGCAGGTCTGGCTGCTCGACCCCCGGCCCAATCTGCCGTCCATCGTGCGCATGGTGGAAAAAGGCTTTGAGCTGTCGGAAGCCAGCCGCACGCCGGTCATGCTCGAACTGCGCATCCGGGCCTGCCATGTGCATGGCCGCTTTCAGACCAAGGCCAACCAGCGGCCGGCCTTCAGCCTCAAAGACGCGATCGAGCGGCCCCAGCGCGATACCTCGCGCATCGTGCTGCCGCCCTCGAGCTATCTGCACGAGCAGGAAAAAATCAGCCAGCGCTGGCCGGCGGCCCTGCGTTTCATCCGTGAGCACGGCCTCAATGAATTGTTCTCGCCGCAGGCCAGCGACATTGGCATCATCGTGCAGGGCGGCCTCTACAACGGCGTGGTGCGCGCCCTGCAGCTGCTCGGTCAGGCCGATGTGTTCGGCCAGACCCAAGTGCCGCTGTACGTGCTGGGCGTGACCTACCCCTTGGTCGACGAGGAGGTGCTGCAGTTTTGTGAAGGCAAGCGCTCGGTCCTGGTGATCGAAGAAGGCCAGCCCGACTTCATTGCGCAAAACATCCACACCATCTTGCACCGCGCCGGCAGCGCCACCCGGGTGCATGGCAAGGACATGCTGCCCATGGCCGGTGAATACACCGGGGCGGTGATGCTCAAGGGCATCGGCGAGTTCCTGCGCTCGCAAACGAACTGCGTGGTGCCGGCAGCGGCGCCGGTGCCGGCCCTGCCGGCGGTAGCGGCCGCCATTGAGCAGGTGCAGCCGCGCCCGCCCTCGTTTTGTACCGGTTGCCCGGAACGACCCATCTTCACCGCGCTCAAGATGCTGGAAAAAGAGCTCGGCCCCCGCCATGTCAGTGCTGACATCGGCTGCCACCTGTTTTCCATCCTGCCGCCCTTCCAAATTGGCGCGACCACCATGGGCTATGGCCTGGGTTGGGCCGGCGCCTCGGCCTTCAACACGCCCGAGACCGACCGGCGCACCCTGGCCATCATGGGCGACGGCGGCTTTTGGCACAACGGCCTGACCAGCGGCGTCGGCAATGCGGTTTTCAACAAGACCGACAACGTGCTGCTGGTGGTCGACAACGGCTATTCGGCGGCTACCGGCGGACAGGACCTGCTGTCGTCGAAGGCCAGCAACGCCATCCGCAGCACCAACAACCCGATTGAAAAAGCGGTGCGTGGCGTGGGGGTCAATTGGGTGCGCACCGTCACCCACACCTATAGCCTGGCCGACATGAAGCAGGCCCTGCGCGAGGCCATGACCACGCCCGAGCGCGGCCCCAAGGTGGTGGTGGCGCAAAGCGAGTGCATGCTCAACCGCCAGCGCCGCGAGCGGCCGCTGCGGCGCCAGAAAATCGCTGGCGGCGAGCGGGTGGTGCGGGAGCGCTTTGGCGTGGACCCCGATACCTGTACCGGCGACCGCTCCTGCATACGCCTGTCGGGCTGCCCTTCGCTGACCATCAAGCCCAACCCCGACCCGCTGCGCACCGACCCGGTCACCACCGTGATCGACAGCTGCGTGGGCTGCGGCCTGTGCGGCGAGGTTGCGCATGCGGCGGTGCTCTGCCCCTCGTTTTACCGCGCCGAGTTGGTGAGCAACCCCAGCGCCTGGGAGCGCTGGATGGGCCGGCTGCGCAGCGGCGTGATTGGCTGGCTGCAGCGCCGCACTGAGCGCAGGCTGGAGGGCATTGCAGCATGAGTGGCGCGGCAAACAGCGATCCGCTGATTACCCTGGCCATCATGGCCATGGGCGGCGAAGGCGGCGGCGTGCTGGCCGACTGGCTGGTCGATCTGGCCGAGCACAACGGCTACATGGCCCAGACCACCTCGGTGCCCGGGGTGGCTCAGCGCACCGGCGCGACCATCTACTACCTGGAGATGTTCCCGCTGGCTCAACTGCCCGAGGGACGCCAGCCGGTGATGGCGCTCAGCCCGTTCCCGGGCGCGGTCGATCTGGTGGTGGCCTCCGAGCTGATGGAGGCGGGCCGGGCCTTGCAGCGCCAGCTGGTCCATCCAGAGCGCACCACCCTGATTGCCTCGACCCACCGGGTCTATTCGATGACCGAGCGCACCGCCCTGGCCGACGGCCGGGTCGATGCAGCCCGTTTGCTCGAAGGCGCGCAGCAGGCGGCCCGGCAATTCATCGGCGCCGATTTCGCAGAGCTGGCTGAAGCCAGCGGCAGTCCGATTGGCGCTGCTTTGTATGGCGCGGTGGCCGCCAGCGGCCGCTTGCCGTTCACGCGAGCGCAGTATGAGGCGACCATCGAGCGCAGCGGTGTGGGCGTGGCTGCCAGCCTCAAAGCCTTTGCCGCTGGCTGGCAGGCTGCGCAGGGCGGGGCGCCGCTGGCCGTCGTCCGGCCGGCGCTGACCGAGCTGCCGGCGGTCGGCCCGCGTTTGAGCGAGCTGGCCCAGCGCGCGCGGCACCTGCCCGCAGCAGCGCAGGCTGTGACCCTGCATGGCCTGATGCGCCTGACCGATTACCAGGACGAGGCTTATGCCCGGCTCTACCTGGAGCGCCTGGAGAAGCTGCGGGCGCCGGCGACTCCCCACGGCGATGAGGTGATCGCCGAGACCGCCCGCCACCTGGCCCTGTGGATGGCCTACGAGGATACGGTGCGGGTGGCCGACCTCAAAACCCGGCGCAGCCGCTTCGAGCGTGTGGGCCAGGAGGTGCGGCTCGATGAGGCGCAGCAGCTGCACATCAACGAGTTCCTGCACCCGCGCTTGGAGGAAGTGGCCGACACCTTGCCTGCCGCTTGGGGCCGCTGGCTGCTGGGCAGCGCCTGGGCACGCGCGCTGTTGGCCCCGTTGACCCGCCGTGGACGGGTGGTGCGCACCAGCTCGTTGCGCGGTTTTTTGCTCATGTACTGCGTGGCCGGCTTGCGCCGCTGGCGGCCGCAGTCGCTGCGCTACCAGGTTGAGCAGCAGCGCATCGAGGCCTGGCTGGCCGACGTGGGCCGACTGCTGCCCGGACAGGCCGAGCTGGCGCTGGAGGTGGCGCGGGCGCAGCAACTGGTGAAGGGCTACGGGGATACCCATGCCCGCGGCTGGCGGCATTTTGAGATGATCATGAGCCAGCTGGGCCCGCTGGCCGGGCGCGCCGACGCGGCCAGCCGACTGCGGGCCTGGGTGGCCGCCGCGCTGGCCGACGACAGTGGCCAGGCCCTCAAGCAGGCGATGCAACTCAGCTGATTTCAATGTCCATCAAGCACAGGAGATGACCATGCAAAGAAGAACTTGGATGCACATGGGCGCAGCCCTGATCATGGGGCTGGCCTCCTCAGTCTGGGCGCAAGAGACCACGCTCAGGCTGGTCAGCAGCTTTGCCGAGAATGGGACTTATGTGCAGCGCCTGCAGCCCTGGATCAACAAGTTCAATGCCGAAGGCAAGGGCGTGCTGCAGATCAACTTTATCGGCGGGCCCAGGGCCATGCCCTCGTTTGAGGTGGGCAATGCGGTCAAGACCGGGGTGGTGGACATCGCGCTCAATACCGGCGCCTTCTACACCAACGTCATGCCGGAGGCCGACTTTCTCAAGCTGACTCAGATCAACATTGCTGAGCAGCGCAAGAACGGCGCTTTCGATGCGATCAATCGGGTCTGGAACGACAAGGGCAATATGCAGTACCTCGGCCGCATGGTCGAGAACCAGCCCTTTCACATCTACACCAACAAAAAAATCGACAAGCTCGATCTGACGGGTCAAAAGATCCGCATCACCCCGGTTTATCGCGACTTCTTCCAGGCCCTGGGCGCCAATGTGATTACCACGCCGCCCGGCGAGGTCTACACCGCGCTCGAGCGCGGCGTGGTCGACGGTTACGGCTGGCCGATCGGCGGCATTTTTGACCTGAACTGGCACGAGAAGACCAAGTTCCGCGTCGATCCGGGCTTCTACGACGCCGAGGTCTCGCTGATCATGAACCTGCCGGCCTACAAGCGTTTGAGCGACGCTCAGCGCGCCTACCTCAACAAGCAGGTGCTGGCGCTCGAAGCTGAAAACACCTTCTGGGTCAAGTTCGCCGCCGACGAGACGGCGCGCCAAGCCAAAGCCGGCATACAGACCATTGCCTTTGATGCCGCCACCACCAAGGCTTTGCGCGACAAGGCCTATGAGGTGGGCTGGGCCGGTGCAGCCAAGCAAAGCCCCGAGGTCGCGGCCCGTTTCAAGCCCCTGTTCTCCAAGTAAGCGCCGCCGGTGCTCGATTCGCTCAACGCGCTGTGGAGCCGTTTGCTGGCGGGCTTGGCGCTGCTGGGCTGCCTGCTGCTGCTGGCCATGATGCTGATCATCGTGGCCGATGTGGCCTTGCGTAATTTGGCGCCCCAGGCCCTGTCGCAAGCCCTGGCCTGGAGCAATGAGGTTTGCGAGGCGATGCTGCTGCTGGTGACCCTGTGCGTGGCGCCCTGGTTGCTGCGGCAGGGCCAGCACATCCGGGTCGACATCTTGCTGCAGCCCTTGCCGCCGCGCTGGGCCTGGCTGCTGGAATGGTTGGGCGATCTGATCGGCCTGGCCACCTGTCTGGTGCTGATGGTCGTATCGGCCCAGGCAACACTGGCCAGCCGGGCCTCGGGGGCTTTGAGCATCAAGACGCTGGTGACGCCGGAGTGGTGGATTCTGGCGCCGCTGCCGGTGGCTTTTGCGCTGCTCTCGGTGGAGATGCTCTGGCGCATGCACAGGCTCTGGCGCGCCGAGCGTGGACCGCGCAACGACGCGGTCAGCGCGGCCTGAGTCTACAGACGCGATGCTGAGCTGGACCCTGGCCGCTTGGTTGCTCCTCGGGGGCTCAACCGTCCTGCTGCTCATAGGCATGCCGGTGGCGCTGACCTTTCTGGCGGTCAATATCGTCGGCGCCTGGCTCTACATGGGCGGCGAGGTTGGGCTGGTGCAACTGGCGCGCAGCAGCGTCAGCTCGGTGGCCGCCTTTGCCCTGACCCCGATTCCCTTGTTTGTGCTGATGGGCGAGGTGCTGTTTCATACCGGCCTGGCGCACAAGGTGATCGAAGGCATAGACCGGCTGATCACCCGGGTGCCGGGCCGCCTGGCGGTGGTGGCGGTGGTGGCCGGCACCGTGTTTTCAGCCATCTCTGGCTCGACCATTGCGACCACCGCGATGCTGGGCTCGCTGATGCTGCCGGTGATGCTCGCGCGCGGCTACCATGCGACGCTGGCCACCGGCCCGATCATGGCCATCGGCGCGGTCGATATGTTGATTCCGCCCTCGGCGCTGACGGTGCTGCTGGGCTCGCTCTCGGGTATTTCGATTTCCAAGCTGCTGCTCGGCGGCATCGTGCCCGGGCTGATTCTCTCGCTGGCCTTCATCGCCTGGATCGTGCTGCGGGTGCGCCTGAATCCGGCGCTGGCGCCTGAAGATGCCAACGCACCGACCTACCGCGGCTGGGAGCGCTGGCACCTGCTGCTGGCCTATGTGCTGCCCACGCTGTCAATTTTTGGTGTGGTGGTCGGTGCGCTGGCTGCTGGCTGGGCCACGCCCACCGAATGCGCCGCCCTCGGCGCTTTTGCCACCCTGGTGCTGGCCGCGCTCTACCGGCGCCTGAACTGGCCGGCCCTGCGGCAGGCGCTGATGGGCACCGCCGGTATCTCGGGCATGATTTTGTTCATCATCCTGGGTGCCACCACCTTCGCCCAGCTGCTGTCGTTTTCTGGCGCCAGCAACGGCCTGGTGCAGGGCATCACCGGCCAGGGCTGGTCCAAGGAGGCCATCGTGGTGGGCATGATGGCGCTGCTGATTTTTTTAGGCCTGTTTGTCGACCAGGTCAGCATGATGATGATCACGCTGCCGATTTTCATGCCCATCGTGAGCAGCCTGGGCATAGACCCGGTCTGGTTCGGCGTGATGTTTTTGATCTGCATGCAGCTGGGCCTGCTCATGCCGCCGCACGGCCTGCTGCTGATGACCATGCGCGGCGTGGCCCCGCCCGAGGTGCGCACGGTGCAGATTTTTCAGGCCGTCACGCCCTATGTGCTGATGAGCATCGCCCTGCTGGTGGCGGTGTTCTTCTGGCCGGCGATTGCGACTTGGCTGCCTAATCTGTGAGCGCTGTCGCCTTGCGCGCTCTGCCCCGTCAGCTTACTCCGGCGTAATGCCAGCGCGTTTGACTGCCACGCCCCACTTGACGGTTTCGCTGCGGATGAAAGCGGCAAACTGCTCCGGGCTGCTGCCCACCGGGTCGGCGCCGGCCTTGGACAGGGTCTCGCGCACATCCGGCTGCGCAAGCACCTTGGCGATTTCCTCTTGCAGGCGCTTGAGTACAGCAGGCGGTGTGCCGGCCGGTGCGACCAGGCCGGTCCAGCCGCTGACGGCGACGGCGGGGTAGCCGGCCTCGGGCATGCTGGCAATCTCGGGCGCCGCGGCCGAGCGCTGGGCCTGACCGACCGCCAGGGCGCGCAGCTTGCCGGCCTTGACCTGGGCCAGCAGCGCCGGCATGGTGCCGAAGATGAAGTCGACCTGGCCGCCGAGCAAGTCGTTGATGGCCGGCGCCTCGCCTTTGTAGGGCACATGCAGCATGTTCACGCCGGCCGCATCGGCCAGCAGCTCGGCCGCCAGCTGCGACTGATTGCCGATGCCCGCCGAGGCAAAGCGGATGCTGCCGGGCTTGGCCTTGGCCGCGTTGATCAAATCGGCCACTGTTTTATAGGGCGAGGCGGTGTTGACCACCAGCAGAAAGGAAATCGAGGTGGTCTGCGTGACCGGCGCAAAGTCGCGCAGGCTGTCGTAGGGCACCTTCTTGTAGATGTGCTGGTTGATGGTCAGCGCGCTGGGCGAGGTCATCAAAAAGGTGTGGCCGTCGCTGGCGCGGGCCACCGCCTCGCCGGCGATCATGCCGTTGGCGCCGGCGCGGTTGTCGATCACCACCGCCTTGCCCAGCGCCTCGCCCAGCTTCTGGCCGATCAGGCGAGCGGCAATGTCGATGCTGCCGCCGGCCGACTGTGAGACCACCAATTTGAGGGGCTGGCTGGGCCAGCCGCTTTGCGCTTGGGCGGTGCTGGCCAATAGGCACAGGGCCAGCGGGGTGAGCAGGCGTTTGAAGGTGCTTGTCATGCGGTTTCCTTGCGGGGTGAGGATTCAGGGGCAGAAGTCGACCAGCTGGCTCACATCGGGGCAGTTGTCGATATCGAGCAGGGCCCGGTGCAATTGCTCGGCCCGCGCCGCGCCCCACAGGGGCACCGCCAGGTCCTGGTATTTGCGCGCCAGTGCAGCGCTCGGGTGCGGGCGCTGTGGCTCGCCGCTGGTGATGTGACAAGCGCCTTTGATCACGCGGCCATCGCGCAGCGCAAGGCGCAGGTCTACTCGTTGCAGCGCCGGATATTGCGCGGTGAATTCGGGCGCTTCGACCACATGCACGCGCTGCGCCAGCGCCCGCACTGCTGGGTCGGCCACTGCCTCGTCCGCAAAAGCCGCTAGTCCTTCGCGCCCGCCCACCAGCAAGGTGGCCAGCGCAAACGGAATCGAAAACCGGGTGCCGAACCAGTCGGCAGGCTGCTGCTCCGATAAATAAGCCGCCAGCTTGTAGGCCTGCACGTCGATGCGTTCGATGTCCTCAGCCCGCACCGGCGTGTCGATCTGGGTCAGCGCGTCATGCAGCGCGTCAATGGCCGAATGGGCATAGCGGGCGGTGGGGTAGAGCTTGAGATAGCCCTCCAGCAGCAGCCAGCGCTGGCCCAGTTCGGCCACCGCCACCGCGGGCGCAAAACCCTCGCCCAGCACCAGGCTGAAGGTGGTATGGACCCCGTCGCGCGGGCCGGTAAAACCCGATTCAATCATGCGCAGGGCCATGGGCCCCATGAAGCCGCTGTGGCCGGCATACCAGTTGCGCACCGTCGCACCGTTGAGCATGGTGTGGCGGTTGGTGGCCATGCAGCACGAGGCCGCCAGGCTGGCCAATTCGCGCAGGCGCTCGGGCGCGAGGCCAGCCAGGCGGGCGCAGGCCAGGGCCGAGCCGACCACGCCGAAGGTGCCGTGCGGGTTGACGATCAAGCGGGTCTGGGTGGCCATGCCAATGCGCGCTACCACTTCGTAAGACAGGGCGATGGCCGCCAGCAGGGCGCTGCCGCTCAGGCGGCGCTCCTGCGCCAAGGCCAGCGCCGCGGGGATGACCTGTATGCCCGGATGGCCATTGGCTAAAAAGTTGCCCTCGTCATAGTCCAGCCAGGCGCCGGCGATGCCGTTGAGCAGGGCCGCGTCGATTCGGTCGGCGCAGCGGCCGCTGCCAATCACCCAGGCACGGCCAGCACCCTGCGGGTCGGCCAGCTGGGCGCCAGTGAGCTCACGCAGTTGCGGCTCGCGCATGCCCCAGGCGATCACCGGCAGGGTGTCGATCAGGATCTCGCGGGTGCGCGCCAGCACCGCAGGCG
>JBAXEN010000183.1:0-8404 GCA_037140415.1 Betaproteobacteria bacterium
GGCGGTGGTCTTCGCGCTCCTGTTCATTGCCCTGCTGCACTATGCGCGCGGCGGCCTCATGGGCCTGGTTATGAAGCGCTGGCCGACTCGCCGCGCCCTGCCGCGGCCAGCGGCTGCAGCGCCGTTGCCGCGGCGGCCCAGCCCAGCGCGCGGCACGCCGGTGCTGTCGGTGCAAGGTGCGGTCAAGCGCTTCGGCGGCCTGGTGGCTGTCAACGACGTGAGCTTTGAGGTCAAGGCCGGTGAGATCGTCGGCCTGATCGGCCCCAACGGCGCCGGCAAGTCCACCATGTTCAACCTCCTGACCGGCACGCTCCCCATGACGGCTGGCCGGGTGGAGTTCCTGGGCCAGGACGTCACGCATTTACCCCAGGTCGCCATTGCGCGCCTGGGCCTGGGCCGCACCTTCCAGCACGTCAAGCTGCGCCCGCACATGAGCCTGCTTGACAACGTGGCCCTGGGTGCCCATGCGCGGGCCCGTGCCGGCGTGCTGCGGGCGGGCCTTCGGCTCGACCGCGCCGAGGAGGCGCAGGTCTTTGCCGAGGCCTGGCGCCAGCTCGAGCGCATCGGCCTGGCCGAGCGCGCGCACGAGCAAGCGGGCAGCCTGCCCCTGGGCACCCAGCGCATCCTCGAAATCGCCCGCGCCTTGGCCGCCGACCCCTTGCTGCTGGTGCTCGATGAGCCTGCCGCCGGCCTGCGTCGCAAGGAAAAGCAAGAGCTGGGCGAGCTGCTGCGCCGCCTGCGCGAGGAGGGTGTGACCATCCTCATCGTCGAACACGACATGGACTTCGTCATGAAACTCGTCGATCGCCTGGTGGTGATGAACTTTGGCTCCAAGCTGGCCGAGGGCCTGCCCGCCGAGGTGCGAAGCGACCCGCAAGTGCAGACGGCCTACCTGGGCGCGCCGGCCGCGGCTCAAAACGCCGCACTGGAGGCCCGGGCATGAGCGCCACTCCCATGCTTGAGATCCGTGACCTGCACGTGGCCTACGGCCAGGTCGAGGCGGTGCGCGGTGTCTCGCTCACCCTGATGCCGGGCCAGATCGTCTCCGTGATCGGCCCCAACGGCGCCGGCAAGACCACGCTGCTGGGCGCGGCCATGGGCCTGCTGCCTTCCACCGGCGGCCTGCGCTTCGATGGCCAGGACCTGCACACCCAGGACGTCGAGGCCCGGGTCGAAGCCGGGCTCACCCTGGTGCCGGAGAAGCGCGAGCTCTTTGGCGAGCTCACGGTCTATGACAACCTGGTGCTGGGCGCCTACAGCCGCCGCCTGGCGTCGGCCGAACTCAAGCGCCGCTACGAGCAGGTCTGCACCCGTTTCCCGCGCCTGGCCGAGCGCCGTACCCAGCGCGCTGACACGCTCTCGGGCGGTGAGCGCCAGATGCTGGCGGTGGGCCGCGCCCTGATGTCGGGCCCCCGCCTGCTGATGCTCGATGAACCCAGCCTGGGCCTGGCGCCCCTGATCGTGCAGGAGATCCTGGCCATCGTGCGTTCGCTGCGCGACGACGGGGTGTCCATCCTGTTGGTCGAACAAAACGCGCGCGCCGCGCTGGAGAGCTCTGACCGGGGCTATGTGCTGGAGACCGGCGAGATTGCGCTCGAGGGCGACTCGCACGAGCTGGCGGGCGATCCGCGCGTGCAGGCCACGTACCTCGGTGGCGGGCGTGACGACGACTGAGGCCTTCCCCATCGCGCAGCGCACGCTGGTGCACCTGTTGCGTTGGCAAGCCGAGCAGTTCGGTGCCAGGCCCTTCCTGCGCATCGAAGGCGCGCAGTGGACGCATGCCGACCCGGTGCGGCATGCCGCCGCGCGGGCCGGTGCCCTGAAGGCGGCCGGCATCCAGCGCGGTGATCGGGTGGCGCTCATGTGCGGCAACCGGGTGGAATTCCTCGAGACCGTGCTGGCCTGCGGCTGGATGGGGGCGGTGGTGGTGCCTGTCAACACCGCGCTGATGGCGGCCCAGCTCGAACACATCCTGCGCGACAGCGGTGCCTGCCTGCTGGTGACGCAGGCGGCTTTCGTCGAACGCCTGCCCCAGACGCTGCCCGCCACGCTGCAGCGCATCTGGCTGGTCGACGCTCCCACGGCCCCGGTGCCGCCTGGCCTGTCCACCGAAGCCTGGCCTGCGCCCGGCGCGCCCGAAGCTGCGGCCGAGCTCGGGCCCGAGGACCTCTTTGCCATTCTCTACACCTCGGGCACCACCGGCG
This sequence comes from Betaproteobacteria bacterium, assembly GCA_037140415.1. Taxonomy (GTDB): domain Bacteria; phylum Pseudomonadota; class Gammaproteobacteria; order Burkholderiales; family Burkholderiaceae_C; genus Polaromonas. The sequence goes on from JBAXEN010000183.1 coordinate 2,205, forward strand.
CGCCCAAGGGCGTGATGTGTCCGCATGCGCAGTACCTGGCCTGGGGGCTGAACACGGCGCGCGTGCTGGGCCTGGCCGAATCTGACGTGCTGTGCACCACCTTGCCGCTGTTCCACATCAACGCGCTCAACACCTATGCGCAGGCTGCCGTCACCGGCTGCCAGGGGGTGTGGCTGCCGCGTTTTTCCGCCTCGGGCTTTTGGCCGGCGATGCAGGAGGCGCAGGCCAGCGTGATCTACCTGCTCGGCGCCATGGTGCCTATTTTGCTGGCCCAGCCTGCCGGCGAGCAGGAACGCGCACACCGCGTGCGCATCGGTCTGGGCCCGGGCGTGCCGCAGGCAGGCGCCCAGGATTTCCACGCTCGCACGGGCGTGCACCTCATGGAAGGTTACGGCTCCACCGAGACCAACTTCGTGCTGTCGGCGGTGGCGGGTGCGCCCGCGGACGGCACCATGGGCCAGGTGCAGCCCGGCTTTCATGCGCGCGTGGTCGACGGGCACGATGTCCAGGTGGCCGATGGCAGCGCCGGTGAACTCGTGGTGCGCGCCGACGAGCCCTATGCCTTCGCCCTGGGCTACTGGGGCCTGCCCGAGCAGACCGTCCAGGCATGGCGCAACCTGTGGTTCCACACCGGTGACCGCGTGCTGCGTCAGCCCGACGGGCGCTTTCGCTTCATCGACCGCCTCAAGGACGCGATCCGCCGCCGTGGCGAAAACATCTCCTCCTGGGAAGTCGAGCAGGTGCTGCAAAGCCACCCTGCGGTGGCCGAGGTCGCCGTCTTTCCCGTGCGCAGCGAGCTGGCCGAAGACGAGGTGATGGCGGCCCTGATCGCCCGCGCCGGTCACGCCCTGGATGTGGCCGAGCTGTGGTCCTTCTGCGAAGAGCGCCTGCCTCGCTTTGCCGTGCCCCGTTACCTGGACATCGTGGACGAGCTGCCCCGCACCGCCAACGGCAAGGTGCGCAAGTTCGTGCTGCGTGAACGCGGCGTCACGCCCGCCACGCACGACCGGCAGGCCGCCGTCCGCGCTTGAGCCCATTGCTTAAACGACCCCGAGCCATGGCCTACTGGAACGAAGAACTCGAAACCCTGCCCTGGCAGGAGGTGGAGCGCTGGCAGGCGGCCCAGCTGGCCGCCTCGCTGGGCCGCATCCGCAGCACCTCACGCCTGTATGCGCGCCTGCACCACGGCCTGCCCGAGGCCCCCCGGCTGGCCACGCTCGCCGACCTGCAGGCCCTGCCTTTCACCTTCAAGGACGATTTGCGCGCCGCGCAGGAGGCCGCCGCCGACGCCTTGCCCTTTGGCCTGAACCAGGCGGTGCCGCGCGAACGCGTGGTGCAGGTGGTTGCGTCCTCGGGCACCACCGGCCGGCCGCTGTATTTCGCGATGACCCAAGCCGACGTGCAGGCCTGCGCCGACGCGATTGCCAACGTCTGGTTCACGGCGGGCCTGCGCCCTGGCGACATCGTGGCCCACCTGGTGGGCCTGCCCATGGTGGCCGGCGGCCTGCCCTATGCCGACGGCTTTCGGCGCCTGGGCGCCACCCTGTGCTGGCTGGGCGGCTTTCCCACCGAGCGCATCCTGCGCGAGATGCGCCACCTGCGCGTCACCGCCATGCTGTCGACCACCTCCTTCGCACTGCACCTGTCTGAGCAGTGGGCAGCGGCCGGCCGCGAGACCGGCAAGCCCTCCCACCTCCATACCGTGCTGGGCGGCGGCGAGCCGGGCATGCAGCAGCGCGAGGTGCGCGAGCGCATCACCGCCGGCCTGGGCCTGCAGCACGTGCGTGACTCCATGGGCCTGGGCGACGTGATGCCTTCCATGTGGTCAGAGTGCGAGGCCGAGAACGGCATGCATTTCAACGCGCAGCGCTATGTGGCCGTTGAACTGATCCAGCCCGACAGCGGCGAGCCCGTCCCCTGGCAGGAAGGCGCCACCGGCGAGGCGGTCTACACCACCTTTGCCCGCGAAGCCATGCCGGTGGTGCGTTATCGCTCGCGCGACCATCTGCAGGTGGTGGCCATGCGCTGCGCCTGCGGCCGCACCAGCCCGCGCATGCGCTGCATAGGCCGCACCGACGACATGCTCATCTACAAGGGCATGAACCTCTTTCCCAGCGCTTTGCGCGACCTGGTGGGCACGCAGTTTGCTGGCCGCGCCGCGCCGCTGCTGCGCATCTGGAAGGAGCGCGCCGACCAAGTGCGCTTTGATGACCCGATTCCTGTGGAAATCGAGACCGAGACCGCGCTGGACGCGGGCGCGGCCGACGCCTTGGCCCGCGACATTGAAGATCTCACGCGCGCGCGCCTGCAGGTGCGCATCGCCGTCACCCTGGTGGCGCCCGGTGCGCTGCCGCGCAGCATGTACAAACAATCGCTGGTCGCCGTGCGGCCGGAGCCAAAGGTGTTGCCATGAAGTTCAACCAAGCCGCCATTCCCCTTGCCCACCTGTGGTCCTCGCCCTTTGTGCGCTGGCAGGGTGCACTGGCCGATGTCTCCAGCCTCGACCTGGCGCACGCCGTCACCGGCGATGCGCTGGCACAGCGCCAGGTCGACCGGGCGCGCATCACGCAACTGGTGCTGGGAACCACCATCCCCCAGCCCGGCAGCTTTTACGCCGTGCCCTGGCTGGCGGCACGGCTGGGCATGGAAGGCCTGACCGGTCCCCACCTGTCGCAGGCCTGCGCCACCTCCGTGGCCTGCATCATGGCTGCAGCCATGCAGGTGGAGTTGGACCTCGAGGCCTGCCCGCTCGTCGTCACCACCGACCGTACCAGCAACGGCCCGCTGCTGGTCTACCCGCGCAGCCGCGCCATGGGCGGCAGCCCCGAGACCGAGCATTGGGTGCTGGACAACTTCAGCGCTGACCCCTGGACCGGGCAGGCCATGATCGCCACCGCCGAGGCCGTGGCCGAGGAGGGCCAGTTCACGCGCGAGGAGCTCGACGCGCTCACGCTCCTGCGCTTCGGGCAGTACGAGCGGGCGCTGGCCGACGGCCGCGCCTTCCAGCGCCGCTACATGCAGCCCGTGCTCATTCGAAAGGGCCGGCAGCGCATCGAGGTCGACGCGGATCAGGGCGTGCACCCCACGCGCGCCGAGGACCTGGCGGCGCTCAAGCCGGTGCATGAGGGCGCGCGCCACACGCCTGGCGCGCAGACGCACCCGGCCGATGGCACGGCGGGCGCTGTTTTGATGTCGCTGCAGGCCGCACGGGCCGGGGCGGCGGGCGAGGGCGTCGTGCGCCTGCTCACAGGCGCGGTCGCGCGGGTCGAAAAAGCCCGCATGCCCAAGGCCGCCACCGTCGCGGCCCAGCAGGCGCTGCACGAAGCGGGCCTGCGCATGGACGATGTGCACGCCGTCGGCACCCACAACCCCTTTGCCGTCAACGACCTGTGGCTGGCCCAGCAGACCGGCTGCCCGCTCGAACGCATGAACGCCTACGGCTGCAGCCTGGTCTATGGTCACCCGCAGGGGCCCACAGGCCTGCGGGGCCTGGCAGAGCTGGTGCACACGCTGGCGCTGCGCGGGGGCGGCGTGGGTCTGTTCACGGGCTGTGCGGCGGGCGACACGGGTGCAGCGCTCGTGATCCGGGTGGACTGACTGGCTTTGGTTGCTTCAGTGATGAGCGGCCCCCATCGACACGCTCCACCCAGATCAGATCCCCCGGCAGCCGGCGCGAAGGCGGCATCAGCCGGCTCTCAAGGCTCGCACCGTGGCCGCTGAGGGGCAGCGGGTGCTGCCGCGGTCTCAGCCCAGGTGCTTGCCGATCAGACCGGCCAACTCGAACATATTGGCCTGGGGCTTGCCCAGCACCGGCAGCAAGGCGGCGTCGGCATTGATCAGGCGCTTGTCCTTAGCGTCTTGCAGGCCTCGGGCCTTGATGTAGTCCCACAGGGCCTTCATCACCTGGGGCCTGGCCACCGGGCTGTTGCCAATCACCGCGGCCAGGGCCGCGCTGGGCTGCTTGAGCGAGGCGGCGCTGGCCTGGCGGGGTGCCTTGGCAGCAGCTGCTTTTTTCGCTGTGGCTGGGGCCTTTTTGACGGCCACCTTCTTGGCCGGCACTGCCTTGGCGGGTGCGGCTGCGCGGCTTGCCGCGCCGGCAGCCGTCTTGCGCGGCGGGAACTTGGAGGGTGCAAACTCGAAATTGACCTTGCCGGCTTCGGCGTCCCAGGCCAGCATGGCCTTGAAGGCCCGACGGGTGCGGCTGGAGACGAATTTGTCGAGCATGTCGGTCTTGCCGGTGGCGAGCAGCTTTTGCATCTGCGCCCGCTCAATGGGTTGCTGCAAGATGATCTGCCCGCTCTTGAAGTCGCAGCTGGGTGTGGGTTGGTCGGCTGTGGGTACCGATTTCTCGCAGATGTAGTTTTTGCCGTGCTCACGCACCGCTGCGCCGCATTTGGGGCAGGCGCCCAGCGGCTCGTTGGCGCTCAGGTCGACCAGCTCGCCGGTCTGCGCCGCATCGTCATTGCCAAAGTCGAATTCGAGCTTGTAGTTCTTGCTGTCCTCGTCGAACTTGATCACCATCTCGGCGGTGAAGGGCCAGCCAGCCTTGGAGCGAAAGCCGTCGAGCGGGCCGATGCGGCGATCGCGCAGGAACTGCTCGACCTCCTGTAACTCAAAGGTGCGGCCGGCCGGCGTCTTGCCGAAGGAAAAGCCGCAGCCCTCGCTGGCGCCGTCCGGGCCGGTGCAGCTGTAGCGGCGGTAGTTTTCCTTGACCACACCGCCGCAGTTGGGGCAGGGGGTTTGCAAGCTGGCGTAGTTGCCCGGTATGGTGTCTTTGTCGTAGCCCTTGGCCTTGGCTACGATTTTTTCGGTCATGGCCTTGATCTGCGCCATGAATTCCTCGCGGCTGAGCTGGCCTTTTTCCATCTGCGCCAGTTTGTGCTCCCATTCGCCGGTGAGGTCGGCGCGCGAGAGCTCTTCGGCGCCCAGGCCCCGCAACAAGGTCATCAGCTGGAAGGCCTTGGCGGTGGGGATCAGGTCGCGGCCGTCGCGCAGCAGGTATTTCTCATTGAGCAGTCCCTCAATGATGGCGGCGCGGGTCGCTGGCGTGCCCAGGCCTTTTTCCTGCATCGCCTCGCGAAGTTCCTCATCTTCGATCAGCTTGCCCGCGCCCTCCATCGCGCCCAGCAGGGTGGCTTCGGTGTAGCGCGCCGGAGGCCGGGTCTTGAGCCCCTTGGCCTCGGCGTGTTCGATCGGCACCTGCTCGCCGGGTTTGACGGGCACCAGCGGCTGGCCTTTGTCGCCTTCTTTGGCGTCGGCCACCTCCTCGGCCGCCTCCTTGCCGTAGATGGCCAGCCAGCCCGGCTTGACCAGCACCTTGCCTTCGGTTTTGAAGTGGTGGCCCAGCACCTCGGAGATGCGGGTCGTGACCATGTACTCGGCGCTCGGAAAGAAGATGGCCATGAAGCGGCGTACCACCAGGTCGTAGAGCTTTTGTTCAGCATCGCTGAGCCCGCTGGGCGCTTGCGTGGTCGGGATGATGGCAAAGTGGTCCGACACCTTGCTGTTGTCAAACACCCGCTTGCTGGGCCGGATGTAGTTGCCATTGAGGGCGGTCAGGGCATGCGGCGCCAGGTGGCGCATGCCGCTGTCGGCCAGCATCTCGAAGGTTTGGCGAACCACCGGCAGGTAGTCCTCGGGCAGGTGGCGCGAGTCGGTTCGGGGGTAGGTCAGGGCCTTGTGCCGCTCATACAGGCTTTGCGCCAGGGCCAGGGTGGTCTTGGCGGAGAAGCCGAACTTGCCGTTGGCTTCGCGCTGCAGCGATGTCAGGTCGAACAGCATGCCTGAGGCCTGGGTGGTCGGCTTGGATTCCTCGCTGACCTTGGCGGCCTTGCCGCGCACCGCTTGCACGATCGCCCGGGCCTCGGCCTCGCTCCACAGGCGGTCGGCGCGCTGCTCCTTGTCTTTTTCCTCGCCGTTGTCTGCGGGCGCCCGCCACTTGGGGTCGAACCACTTGCCGCTGTATTGACCCGCTTCGGCCAGGAAACTGGCATGCACCTCCCAATAGTCGCGGCTGACAAACTGACGGATTTTTTCTTCACGCTCGACCACCACGGACAAGGTGGGCGTCTGCACCCGGCCGACGGTGGTCAGGAAAAAGCCACCGTCACGCGAGTTGAAGGCCGTCATGGCCCGGGTGCCATTGATGCCCACCAGCCAGTCGGCCTCGGAGCGGCAGCGGGCGGCGTCGGCCAGCGGCA
>JBAXEN010000184.1:0-8351 GCA_037140415.1 Betaproteobacteria bacterium
GTGGTGTGAAAGCAGCTGTTGCAGCTGGTCGAGACATGGATCATCGCGGGGATGTCGTACTCGACCATTTTTTCGTAGATCGGGTACCAGGACTTGTCGCTCAGGGGCGGCGAGGTCCAGTGGCCTCCCGAGGGATCGGGGTTGAGGTTGATGCCCACATTGCCGTACTGCTCCACGCACTTGACCAACTCAGGGATGCAGGTGGCCGGATCCACCCCGGGCGACTGCGGCAGCATCGCCGCCGCAATGAAGTTGTCTGGAAACAGCTGCGAGACGCGGTAGCACAGCTCGTTGCAAATCGCCGCCCAGGTGGAAGACACCTGAAAGTCGCCAATGTGGTGGGCCATGAAGCTCGCGCGCGGGCTGAAGATGGTCAGGTCCGAGCCACGCTCCTTCATCTTGGCCAGCTGATTGAGCTCGATGGACTCACGCAGCTCGTCGTCGCTGATCTTGAGTTCACTGGCTTTGGGCATCGAGGCCGGGTCCTTGATGCCGGCAATTTGGCGATTGCGCCACTCTTCCAGGGCCTTAGGGGCGGTGGTGTAGTGACCATGCACGTCGATGATCAGGGGCTGGGCCAGGCTCATGGTGTTCCTTTACGAAGCAGTCTTTCGAGCCTGCGATTGTGGGCGGGCCTGCGGACCGGCCCAAGGGGCTCGAGCGACTATCAGATATGCCATTTAGGCATAGCTTGAACCATGCTATGGGAAAATCGCCTGAACAATACCGACCATGGACCTCAAGCAGCTTGAATATTTTGTGCGGGTGGCCGAGCTCGGCAGCTTCACCCGGGCCGCCCAGATGCTGGGGATTGCCCAGCCGGCGCTCAGCCGCCAGGTGCGCCTGCTCGAGGTCGAGCTGCGCCAGCACCTGCTCAGGCGCAACGGCCGCGGCGCCACCCCGACCGAAGCCGGCCAGCTCCTGCTCGAACATGGGCGTGGCATCTTGCACCAGGTCGAGCGGGCGCGCGAGGAAATGGCCCGGGTGCGCAGCGGCCTGACCGGCCGGGTGGCCCTGGGCATGCCGCCCAGTGTGGCGCGCATGCTGACGGTGCCCTTGACCCGCGCGTTTCGCCAGCAGCTACCGCAGGCCCAGCTGTCAATCAGCGAGGGCCTGTCGAGCGCCATGCAGGAAAACCTGCTCAGCGGCCGGCTCGACATCGCGGTGCTCTACAACCCCAGCCCCATGCCCGGTATCGAACACCGGGACCTGCTCGAAGAAGAGCTGCTGCTGGTGCAGCCTCGCCCACCCGGGCTGCAGGAAGACCCGCCGCCACCGCCGCTGCCGCTGCGCGAAGTGGCTGCGCTGCCGCTGGTCATTCCCAGCCGGCCCAACGCGATTCGCATGCTGGTCGAGACGCAAATGGCCGCCATCGGCTGCAGGCCCCAGATCGCGCTGGAGATCGACGGGGTCAGCGCCATCTTGGACCTGGTGGCCGACGGCGCCGGCTGCGCCATCCTCTCGCGCAACGCAGTGATGCGCTCGATCCGGCCTTCGGCCTATGCCACCCGCGCCATCGAGCAGCCGCAGTTGCGCATCGGCCTGTCGACCTCGACCAGCTCACTGCGGCCCAGCACGCTCACCCAGCAGGCGACGCTGGCCTTGCTGCAGCAGGTGGCGAAGGACAATTTGGCCGCTGACTGAAGGCCGGGCAAACAGGCCGATCGTTGAGACCCCTCATCCCGTGCAAGTCTGAATCTGGGACCGCCGACTTATGGGCGGGCCGCCCCCAGCCCTGGGAGACTCTGATGGCGTGGGAGCGTCGCCCTCGGCGCGATGCGGCCTTTGATCAAGCGCTGCGTCCCTTCAACCGGCCATCGCCGCGAGGGCGCGGCTCCTACCAATCTGAGTTAAGGCTGAATCAAGCCTGAGCCAAGGCTCAGCCCGCGTCGGGCTGCTTCATGGGTGCGGCCTGCTCAAAGGCGTCGAGCTTCATACAGGCGGCGTCGACCGCCGAGATCAGTGGCCAGCGCGACATGTCGACTTTGAAGCGGCGGGCGCTTTCGACCTGAGGGACCAAATAGACATCAGCCAGGCCAGGTCGGCCGCCGAAACAGTAATCGCCCCGGCTTTTGTCGGCCGCCAGCAGTGACTCGAAGGCGTCGAAGCCGGCGCCGATCCAGGTGGCGCACCAAGCGTTAATCGCAGCCTCATCGGCCTTGAACTGCTGGCGCAGGTATTCGAGGATGCGCCGGTTGTTGATGGGGTGGATGTCACAGCCCACCATGGCAGCCAGAGCGCGCACATGGGCGCGCTGGCGATCGCCCTGGGGCAGCAGGGCCGGGGTGGGGTATTTTTCTTCCAGCCATTCGATGATGGCCGGCGACTGGATCAGCACCTGATCGCCATCGACCAGGGCCGGCACCAAGCCCTGCGGATTGAGCGCCTTGAAGGCCGCCTGCAGATGCTGCTCGGTGCGCAGATCGACAGGCACATAGTCCACCGCCAAGCCCTTGAAATTGAGCGCGATGCGCAGCCGGTGCGAGGTACCGCTGCGGAAAAAGTTGTAGAGCTTCATGGCAAATCCTTCGAGGCCGGATGCACCGCAGCCGGCCCGCCGCCACCCAGGGCCGAGCCAGGCTGCGCGGGTAGGCCAATTATTCGGCCGGCCCGATGGTCAACGCGATCTCGGCCACGCCTTCGACCCGGCCGGTCAGCCGGTCACCCGAAGCCACCGCGCCCACACCCTCAGGCGTGCCGGTGTAGATGAGGTCGCCGGCCTGCAGGTGGTAATAGCGCGAAAGGTCGGCAATGATCTCGCGCACATTCCAAATGAGCTTGTCGATGTTCGAGCTCTGGCGGGTGGTGCCGTTGACTTCGAGTGCAATGGCCGCCTGCTCAAGCGCCACGCCGGGCATGGGCACGATTTCGGAGCAGACCGAGGATTCCTCGAAGTCCTTGCCCAGATCCCAAGGGCGGCCTTTGTCGCGGGCGAACAGCTGGATGTCACGGCGGGTCATGTCCAGACCACTGGCATAGCCGTAGACCAGTTGATGCGCGTCGGCCTCGCTCACCCGAAAGCCGGGCTTGCCCAGGGCGACCACCAATTCCATCTCGTAGTGGTAATTTTGGGTGCCCGGCGGGTAAGCCACAGTCGCGCCGGAAGGCACCAAGGTCTGCGCTGCCTTGGTGAAGTAAAACGGCGGATCAATCGCCTTGTTGACGCTCCTGCCCATCTCGGCGGCATGCGCATGGTAGTTACGGCCGGCACAGAAAATCCGGTTGACCGCAAAGCGCTCGCTTCTGCCGCGGATGGGAACGGATGCAATGGCTGGTGGGCTGAACAGGTACTCGCTCATAGTGTCTCCAGAGGTGAGATTAAAAACGGGAACTTGGTGTGCGCGCCGTTCAAGCGCGCACTTCGTAGATGCCAAGTTTGCGGTGCAGGGGTGACTCGTCGGCCATGAAGAAAAACGCCGGCTCGCTGGCCGACAGATTGCGCAGGCTCACGCCGGTATAGCCCGGCGCGCAGCAAGTATCGGCCCATTCAAGGGTGAAAGCCTCGGCGCCGATCTGCACCTGCGAGCGCCCTTCAATTTGGTGGAACACACAGGCGGGCGAGCGGGCCGGCAGCTTCAGGCTTTGGCCAGGGCGCAGCATCAGCGCATAAAAGCCCAGGATGTTCTCAGCGTCCTCGCCGGTCTCGGGATTGACATAGGTGATTTGCACGCACTCGAGCGCCGGGTCGTTGTCGGCCATGGACTGCAGCGCCGCCCGCGCATCAGCCCAGGGGTAGCGCAGCATCGGATAGCGCTTGTTGTGGGCCTGAAAGACCGGCGTGGGCCGCAAGCCGCCACGTGCATATTGCCGGTGGCCCTGCCCGCCATGCACCTGCTGGCGCTTGCCGTCGCCGTTGACATGGTAGGAAGCCTCCATGTAGTAGACCAGCGGCAGATCCAGCACATCCAGCCAGATCACCGGCTCGCTGCCTTCGTGCCCGTGCTCATGCCACAAGCCAGAGGGCGTGAGGATCAGGTCGCCACGGCTCATCGGGCACTTCTCGCCTTCCACCGTGGTCCAAGCGCCCTCGCCTTCGACCACCATCCGCACCGCATTGGGGGTATGACGGTGCGACGGCGCCCATTCGCCGGGCAGCAGCAACTGCATGCCCAGATACAGCGCTGCACTGGCCTGCATCTTGTCGAGGCCATGACCCGGATTGGCCAACACCAGCACCCGCCGCTCGGCCTTTTCAATCGGGGTGAGCTCGCCGGCTTGCAGCAGCAAGGGCTTGATGCCCTGGTAGGACCAGTGGGTGGGTCGGGTCCTGGGGCCGGGCACATGGGGCGGCATGACGCCGCGCAGGCTGGGCCACAGCGGCACCAGGTTTTGTTCGGTCAGACGCTGGCGATATTCCTGCGGCAGGTCTTCAATGCGGCCGAGATCATTCATGTCGGTGTCTCCTCGATCGGGTGTTTTCGCGGGCTGCGTTCAGGCTGCTTGTGCCAGCTCACGCAGGCCGGCGTCCAGGCAGTTGCTGACGTTCCAGCCATAGAGCCATTGCACCGCATCATAAAAGCGCTCGGGTGTGCGGCCACGCCACAGGTCGTTTCGGACCAGCCGCTCGACCCCCTTGGCATGGTAGATGCGGCCCATTTCACGGCCCGAAAGCACGATGCGCGCAGTGCGCGCCACCCGGGCATGTTGATAGAGATTGAGCGCGCGGCTCCAGTCATGCTCGCTCGCGGCCAAGGCCTGACCCAAAGTGACCGCGTCTTCAATCGCCATGCAGGCGCCCTGCGCCATGTACTGGGTGGTGGGGTGCGCGGCGTCGCCCAGCAGGCTCACCCGACCGAAGGTCCATTGGTCTATAGGCTCTCGGTCGGCGGTGGCCCAGCGCTTCCAGGTCTTGGGCAGATCAATCAATTGGCGGGCGATGGGCAAGATGCCCTGGAAGTAGCTCTGCACCTCCTCCTTGCTGCCTTCGGTCACGCCCCACTGCTCCTGCTGGCGGCTGTGGAAGGTCACCACCACGTTGTACTGCTCGCCGCCGCGCAGCGGGTAGTGCACCAGATGGCAGTGGGGGCCAACCCAGATGCTGGCTGCATTCCACTTGAGCTCGTCGGGAAAATCCTTTTTGTCGACCACCGCACGGTAGACCACATGGCCGGTGACACGGGCCGGGTCGCCCACATATTTCTCGCGCACCACCGATTTGACGCCGTCGGCGGCGATCAGGGCCACGCCCTTGAAGCGCCGACCGTCGCCCGCCTGCACCGTGACACTTCCCGCGTCCTGCTCGATCTGGTCGATGCGGGTGTTGGTGAAGATCTCGACCTGGCCGCTTTCGCGGGCGCCTTCGATCAAGGACATATGCACATCGGCGCGGTGGATCACCGCATAGGGGTTGCCAAAACGCTGCCGAAAATTTTCGTCGGTGGGGATCTTGCCAATCTGATAGCCGTCGAGCGCATCGTGCATCACCATGTAGTCGGTGAAGACCGCGCGGCTGCGCGCTTTCTCGCCCATGCCCAGGGCGTCAAAGGCATGGAAGGCGTTGGGGCCCAGCTGGATGCCGGCGCCGATCTCACCGATCTCGGGCGCCTGCTCGAACACCTGTACCCGATAGCCCTGGCGCACCAGAGCGAGGGCGGTGGCCGCGCCGCCGATGCCGCCGCCGGCCACCAGCACCGGCAAGGAGGAAGAAGGGCTGCTCATGGTCTGTCTCCTGAAAATCCCGAATCCAGTAAATCATATGCATGCTTATTAAAGCCGTCAAGTCACCCGACCGCAAAACCGTCCAGCGGGCGGCTGCTGCGGCTGGCAGGGCCCCTCATCAGCATCCCGGGCAGGCACAATGGCCCGATGCCCGCCGCCTCGCTCCATCCCTATGAAAACCTGACCCCTGATGTGGTTTTGGACGCCATGGCTAGCGTCGGTCTGCACGGCGACGGCCGGCTGACGGCGCTGTCGAGCTATGAGAACCGGGTCTACCAGGCCGGCCTGGAAGAAGCGGCTGGCGGCACGGCCGCGCGGGCGGTGGTGCTCAAGTTCTACCGACCCGGGCGCTGGAGCGATGCGCAGATTCTGGAGGAGCACGGCTTTGCGGCCGAGCTGCTGGACGCCGAGGTGCCGATGGTCGCGCCCCTGCTCCTGGCCGGGGCTGAAGGCGGTGCCCGCAGCTTGCACCACCACGGCGGCTTTGCTTTTAGCGTCAGCCCCCGCCGGGGCGGGCGCCGGCCCGAGCTCGAAAGCCTGGAGGTGCTCGAATGGATAGGACGTTTTTTGGCGCGCATCCACCAAGTGGGCGCCAGGCAGGCTTTTGGGCACCGGCCGGCGCTGGACCTGCAGACCTTCGGCCATGACAGCCAGCGCTTGCTGCTCGAAGGCGAGTACCTGCCGCTCGATGTGGCCTCGCGCTGGCAGCAGGCCTGCACCGAGGCGCTGCAGGTGGCCAGCGGCATGTGGCAGCAGGCCGGCGATGTGCCAAGCCTGCGCCTGCACGGCGACTGCCACCCGGGCAATATCTTGTGGACGCCCGAGGGCTCGCCCGGCGCCGGCCCGCATTTTGTGGACCTCGACGACGCGCGCATGGGCCCAGCCATCCAGGACCTGTGGATGCTGCTGTCTGGCGAGCGCGCGCAACAGTTGCAGCAGCTCGGCGCCCTGCTCGACGGCTATGAGCAACTGCGCGAGCTCGACCGGCGCGAGCTGCGCCTGATCGAGGTCCTGCGCACCCTGCGGCTGATTCACTACAGCGCCTGGCTGGCCCAGCGCTGGAGCGACCCGATCTTTCCGATCAACTTTCCCTGGTTCGGCAGCCGCGACTACTGGCAGGGTCAGGTCGACATGCTGATCGAGCAGACCGAGGCCATGCAAGCGCCCGCCCTGGTGGCCTGAGGCGGCAAAGACCCGCCGGCGCATCGGCCTATATCCCAGTCGGAATAGCAGGCAAGCGGTGGAAATCTTTGTATGCTTAGCATTTCGGCTTCGGACGCATGCAGGCATGCGCCCGCTTTTGTTTTTTGGAGTCCCCACATGCAACGTCGCTCCCTGCTCGCCGCAGCGGCTCTGGTCGCCAGCGCCACGGTAGCAGCCCAGACGCCGGCCTGGCCCAGCCGGCCGATCACCATGATCGTTCCCTTTCCGCCCGGCGGTCTGGCCGACATCGTGGGCCGGCCGGTGGCCGAGGCGCTGTCGCGCGAGTTGGGCCAGTCCGTGGTGATCGAGAACAAGGCCGGCGCCGGCGGCGGCATCGGCATGGGTCAGGCCGCGCGGGCCCGGCCGGACGGTTACACCGTGCTGATGGCCCTGTCCTCGCTGACGGTGCTGCCCGAGGCGGACGGCATGTTGGGCCGCCCGCCCATGTTCGCCCTCAGTGATCTGCGCCCCATCGCCCGCTTTACCGCCGACCCCACGGTGCTGGCGGTGCGCGCCGATGCGCCCTGGAAAACCGTCAAGGACTTCGTCGACGACGCCCGCAAGCGCCCCGGCGCCATCAATTACGGCTCCTCGGGCAACTACGGCACCATGCATGTGCCGATGGAAATCCTGGCCCAGGACGCTGGCATCAAACTCACCCATATTCCCTTCACCGGAGCTGGCCCGGCGGTGGTGGCCCTGCTGGGCGGGCAAATTCAGGCGGTGTCCTCGGGGCCGGCAACGGTGCTGCAGCATGTCAAAGCCGGTAAGCTGCGGGTCCTGGGCCACTGGGGCACAGGCAGCTTGGCCAGCTTGCCCGAGGTGCCGGCCCTGAAGGACGCGGGCTTGAATGCCGAATATGCCCAGTGGTCGGGCCTGTTCATCCCGGCCGGCGTCCCCGAGCCGATCGCCCAGCGTTTGCGCAGCGCCGCCCGCATGGCGGCGCAGGACCCGCGGGTGCGCGAGGTGATCAATGGCGCCGGCAGCCCCATCCTCTACCAGGACATGCCCGAGTTTGAACGCTATGTGCAAGCTGATGCACGCCGCATGGCCGAGGTGGTCAAGCGCATCGGCAAAGTCGAATAACCCCCCTTTAAGGACCCCTATGAAACGCAAGCAACTTCTCCAATCGGCCCTGGCCCTGCTGGGCCTGGCCGCCGTCCTGGGCAGCAGTACTGCTTCGGCCCAGAGCTACCCCAGCAGGCCGGTGCGCATCGTCGTGCCCTTTGCCACCGGCGGCCCGGCCGATGTGTATGCGCGCTTCATCGCCCAGCGTCTGACGGAAACCCTGGGCCAGAGCTTTGTGGTCGACAACAAGCCCGGCGGTGGCTCGGTCATCGGCACCGACTTGGCGGCCAAGGGCGCGCCCGACGGCTACACCTTGTTGATGATGTCCAACACCCATACCGTCAACGAAACCCTGATCCCCAACAAACCCTTTGCGCTGATGAAGGACTTCGTCGGCGTGGCGCCGATCAACTACTCCGACC
>JBAXEN010000185.1:0-8347 GCA_037140415.1 Betaproteobacteria bacterium
CAGGGTGTTTGACGACCCTAGCGCTGCTTTCACCCGCATCGGCAACGCCCTGGAGGGTTTTCAGCGCAGCCAGTTGCAGACCTTTAGCTCCAAGTACGACGACATGGTGCGTGGCACCGCCACGCTGACAGCCAGGGAAGCCCGTGGCATGGCGCTGTTTCGTGATCCTGCCCGTGCGAACTGCGCGGGCTGCCACCTGATGAACCCGGACAGCGGCAAGCCAGAAGATTCACCGTTCACCGAGTTCAGCTTCTACGCCACCGGCATACCGCGCAACCGGACGATTCCCCGCAATGCGGATCCCACGTTTTTCGACCTGGGCTTGTGCGGGCCTGAGCGCGCAGCGCCGACGTTGCCCGCCGAGGTGCTGGCCACGGGTGTCACGCTGGATAATTTTTGTGGCATGTTCCGTATGCCCACGCTGCGCAATGTGGCCGAGCGACCGGCCTTCATGCACAACGGATTTTTCAAGGATCTGCGCGAGGTGGTACGGTTTTATGCGACCCGCCATCGCAACCCTATCGATTTTTACGGCGGCGACGGCACGCCCAATGACCTGCCCGCCAAGTACCTGGGCAATATCGAAAAAACCAAAGCCCCGTTCAACCTGTCGGCTTCCGCGCCTGCGGTGCTCAGCCCGTCGGAGATCGATGATGTGGTGGCGTTTTTGCGCACCTTGAGCGACACCGCCCCGCCGCGCTGAGCCTCGGACAGCGCCGCACAGAGCCGCGCAGAGGCCATGCTGGGCGTAGTTCAGGCGCTGATCAGCCGCAGCATGTCCTTGAGGGTGAAGCGCCGTGTCGGGTCGGTGGTCTCGTTGAGGATGCCGCTCAGGCCCCGGCGCAGCCGCGGGCTTTTTTGGGCCCGCCACAGCAGCAGCTCGGTCAACCAAGGATTGGCGCTGGCGCTTTGCGCCCGCTCGTACAGATGAAAGCGCGGGCGCAGCGCATCGAGCTTCGTTTGGTAGTGGGCCCGCACCTGGGCCTCACTCAGAACCGGCGCCTGAGCGAGTGCGGCCGTGCCGAGCACGATGGCCTGCGCGGCCAAAATACCGGTCTCCAGCGCTTTGCCGATGCCCTCGCCGGTCAGTGCATAGGTGCTGCCGGCGGCCTCGCCCGTCACCAGCAGGCCCGGCCGACTCAGCAGCGCGCCTTCGAGGCTGCAGCGCAGCGGCGCGCCCTTGAGTGGGCCCAGCTGCTCGCCGTCCTTGAACAGGCGGCGGGCGGTATCGGACAGGCCGCCGAGCTTGTGGAACATCTCGCGCAGGTTCATGCCGCTGCCGGTATCGCGCTTGGCGCCAGCGGGCCGGACGAGCCCCACACCGACGTTGAACACCCCCTGGCCGCAGGGGAAGATCCAGCCATAGCCCGGCGCCAGGCTGCGGTGAAACAGCACCTCCAGGCCGGTGATTTCCTGGGCCATGGCCGGATTGCGGATGTAGCAACGCAGCGCCACCGCGCTCGGCCCTTGGCGCAGGGCCATGCCGGTATTGATCAGCGCTTCCGGCACCGCGCCGGTGGCCAGCACCACCCAGCGAGCGCGCAGGAGCCGATGGCTGCTGCCTTGCTGCAGGCGGGCGCCAAGCACTTGGCCGTGTTCTTCCAGGAGTTGGCTCAGGCGCAGCGGCGCATGCATGCGGGCGCCGGCGCGAACCGCCGCGCGGCAGACGATCTCGTCGAGCTGCTTGCGCGGCAAGACCGCCAGTGTGCCTTCGACATCGAGCTGGCGCCCGCGTGGGCTGGTGGCGCGCACGAAGTGGGCCGGCTGCGCCAGGGCCATGACTTCATCGAGCACGCCCAGCTCGGCCAGCGCTCGGTGTGCGTCGGGGATCAGACCGTCGCCACAGATCTTGTCACGCGGAAAGCTGTGTTGATCGACCAGCACCACATCCAGCCCAGCACGTGCCAGCGTGATGGCGGCCGCCGAGCCGGCAGGGCCGGCCCCGACGACCAGCACGTCGCAGCGTTCAGGCAGGTTTTCCAGGGGGGTATACATGGGCAGCAAGGCTGCTCTTGTGCAGCCAGGCGCGATCATAGGGGCTTGGCTCAGCGGGGCGGCAGGCTGGCCTTCCCCGGGCAATGCCTTTAGACGATGACATTGTTGCGGACGAAGTCCGTGGATGGCACCGGGCCTATTTGCCCCAGGAATCCTTCAATCCCACCGCCCGGTTGAATACCGGCTGGCCCGGCGCATGGTCACGCCGGTCGGCGACGAAGTAGCCGTGACGCTCGAACTGGAACTTCTGGTCGGGCTGGGCCAGGGCCAGCGAGGGCTCCACATAGGCTTGCACCACTTTCAGGCTGTCGGGGTTGAGCGCCTGCAGAAAATCCTTGCCGCCGGCATCGGGTTGGGCCTCGGTGAACAGGCGCTCATACAGCCGCACCTCAGCCTGCACGCCGTCGGCTGCGCCCACCCAGGTGATGGCGGCCTTGGCCTTGACGCTGTCGGCGCCCGGTGTGCCGCTCTTGGTGCCGGGGCTGACTTTGGCTTGGACCTCGGTGACGCGGCCGGCGCCATCGCGCTGGCAGCCGGTGCATTCGATCACGTAGCCGCCCTTCAGGCGCACCACATTGCCCGGGAACAGGCGCTTATAGCCCTTGGGCGGCACTTCCTCGAAGTCCTCCCGCTCGATCCAGACCTCCTTGCCGATCTTGAACAGCCGCTCCGGCGGCGACGTCTGGCCTTCAGCGAGGGCGCTGTGGGGCAGGGCGCTCTGGCTGCACTCCTCCAGGTAGGCGTCGGAGCCAAACACCTCGGCCCAGTTGCTCAGCACCAGTTTGACCGGATCGAGCACCGCCATGCCCCGGTGGGCCTTGTTCTCCAGGTCCTCGCGCAGGCAGCCTTCGAGCGTGGCGTAGTCAATCCAACTGTCGCTCTTGCTCACGCCGATGCGCTCGGCAAACAGCTGCAGCGCCGCGGGCGTATAGCCGCGCCGGCGCAGGCCAACGATGGTGGGCATGCGCGGGTCGTCCCAGCCACTGACCTTGCCTTCTCCCACCAGTTGGGCCAGCTTGCGCTTGGAGGTCACCACGTAGGTGAGGTTCAGACGCGCGAATTCATACTGGCGCGGCGGCGGGCTGGCCAGCAGGCCGAGCTCGATCAGCCGCTGCAGCAGCCAGTCGTAGAACGGGCGCTGGTCTTCAAACTCCAGGGTGCAGATGCTATGGGTGATCTGCTCGAGCGCATCCTCGATCGGATGCGCGAAGGTGTACATCGGGTAGACGCACCAGGCGCTGCCGGTGTGGTGGTGCTCGGCGTGGCGGATGCGGTAGATGGCCGGATCGCGCAAATTGATGTTCGGCGAGGCCATGTCGATCTTGGCGCGCAGCACCATGGCGCCGTCGGGGTGCTGGCCATCGCGCATCTGGCGAAAACGCGCCATGTTGTCGTCCGCGCTGCGGCCGCGGTAGGGACTGTCGACGCCAGGTTTACCAAAGTCGCCGCGGTGGGCGCGCATGTCCTCGGCGCTTTGCTCGTCCACATAGGCATGGCCGGCTGCAATCAGGGCCTCGGCCGCGCGGTACATGAAGCCAAAGTAGTCGCTGGCCTGGTAGGGGGCAGCGCTGCATTCACCGGCTGCGGCTTCGCCTTTGGCCTGCCCGATCTGCGCCCAGCCAAAGCCCAGCCACTGCACCGCATCAATGATGCTGCGCACATACTCCTGGTCTTCTTTTTCCGGGTTGGTGTCGTCAAAACGCAGGTGGCAGACGCCGCCGTATTCACGCGCCAGCCCGAAATTGATGCAAATGCTCTTGGCATGGCCCACATGCAGATAGCCATTGGGCTCGGGCGGAAAGCGGGTGCGGATCCGGGCCGGGTCGGGCTCACCCTGGGCATGATGGGCGGCATCACCCGGTGAACCGGCCCAGCGCCGCTGGGCATAAGTGCCTTGGGCCAGGTCGTGTTCGATGATCTGCCGCAGGAAATTGCTGGGCCGCAGCGTGTCGGTGTCGGAGGGGGTGCCGCTTGCGCTGGCCGGGGGCTTGGAACTCATAACAAGATTTTAGTCGGCAGCTCTAGGCCGGCCTGGCGACTCTGCCCTCGCGTTGTGAGCTTGGCGCATCCCCTGGCCGATAATCCAAGCTTTTTAGCGGAACCGCGCTTGTGGACATCTCACTGCTGATCAAGGCCGCCGTGATGGGTGTGGTCGAAGGCCTGACCGAATTCCTGCCGATTTCATCGACCGGCCACCTGATTCTGGCCGGCGCCTTGCTCGGTTTTGACGACGACAAGGCCAAGGTGTTTGACATTGCCATTCAGACCGGCGCGATCTTCGCGGTCATCCTGGTCTACTGGCAGAAGCTGCGAGAGACGCTTGTTGCCCTGCCGAGCAGCCAGGAGGCGCAGCGCTTTGCCTTCAATGTGCTCATCGGGTTTGTGCCGGCGGTGGTGCTCGGGCTGCTGCTGGGCAAAGCCATCAAGGCGAATCTGTTCACGCCCACCGTGGTGGCCACCACCTTCATCCTGGGCGGCTTGATCATCTTGTGGGCCGAGCGCAGGCCGGCCAGCACGGTGCGCATTCACACAGTCGACCACATGCGCGGTCGGGACGCGCTCAAGGTGGGGCTGGTGCAATGCCTGGCCATGATTCCGGGCACCAGCCGCAGCGGTGCGACCATCATCGGCGGCATGCTGCTGGGCCTGTCGCGCCGGGCCGCGACCGACTTTTCCTTTTTCCTAGCCATCCCCACGCTGATTGGCGCCGGCGCCTACAGCCTCTACAAGGAGCGGGCCTTGCTGTCGGTGGCCGATCTGCCCATGTTTGCCGTGGGCCTGGTGTTCGCCTTTGCCAGCGCCTGGCTGTGCATACGCTGGCTGCTGCGCTATGTGGCCACGCACAGCTTTGTGCCCTTTGCCTGGTACCGCATCGTCTTCGGTGCGGTGGTTTTGATCTCCGCGCAGATGGGCTGGGTGCGCTGGGCCGCGTGAGGCCTTTCAGCCTTTGAGGCTCAGCAAATTGAGCACCGCGGCCTCGACTGCGGCCGCGCTGGCTTCGGGCCTTTCCATCGGAAACAGGTGGCTGCCGTCGAGCATCATGATGCGGCCGTGGGTGACCTTGTGGGTCAGCGTCATGCCGACCTGGCGCATTTCGTGTGAAGCGCGCCCGCCGATGAAGGCCGCCGGGCAGCGCAGAGGATGCTTTTTCAGCAGGGCGTCGAGGTTGTGGGGCAGCGTGTTGTAGATCGCCGTTTCCACATCGCGGTCGAAGCTGAGAACACGGGGGCCATCGGGCGAGCCATCGGCGGGCTGGGTGCCTTGGGTGATGTAGTCGTGCAGCACCTGCGCATCCCACGAGGCAAAGAGTTTTTTGCCGCGAAAGTGCGCTTCGACCTCTGGCAAATTGGCCCAGGACTGCTTGCGCTTGCGGCTGACCGCCCCCGGCGAGATCGAGCCGACCAAGCGCGCCCGCTTGGCCGCCGACAGGGCGGCCGCTTTCCAGCCGCCGAGAATGGGCGAATCGAGCAGCACCACGCCTGCGATCTTGTGGCCACCCAGTTGGGGGTGCAGGGCTGCGCACATCAGGCTCAGAAAGCCGCCCAGCGAATGGCCGACCAGGATCGCGCCTCGACCGGCCTGGCTGCATCGCTTGGCGGTGAAGTCGGCCAGTTGCTGGACCAACTGTGGCCAGTTGCTGGTGACCGGGTAGCGCGGGTCATGACCGAATTTCTCAATGGCCGCCAGCTCAAAGCCGCGCCGCTCGAGCGCGCGCAGCATCACCCCATAGGTGCTGGCCGGAAAGCTGTTGCCATGCGAAAAAATCAGCAGGGGCGAGGTCATCAGCGTTGGGTGGGTCAACTCAGATCAGTTTTTCGTCGGGGGTGGTGATCTTCTTGAGCGTGCCATGGCGTGCGCTGGGCATTTTCAGGGGAACCGTGGTGTGGGCGTCGTCCCAGACCGGGTCCTCGATGCTGTCAAACACCTGGCGCAGCTTGTCGCCCCAATTGTTGTGCATCATGCGGTAGTAGGGGTTGTCCTGGTCGATGCAGACCACCTTGTCGCTGTGCAGGTGGTTGTTTTCATAAACGGCCAAGTCCAGCGGGAAACCCACGGATAAATTCGATTTCATGGTCGAGTCCATCGAGACCAGCGCGCACTTGGCCGCCTCTTGCAGGGGCGTGTGCGGGTTGATCACCCGGTCGAGCACGGGCTTGCCGTACTTGGCCTCGCCGATCTGGAAGTAAGGCGTTTCCTGGGTGGCTTCGATGAAGTTGCCGGCCGAGTACATCTGAAACAGACGCATGCCTTCGCCCTGAATCTGCCCGCCAAACAGGAGCGAGACATTGAAGTCCACATCGGCGCCGCGCAGGGCGGTGCCATCGCGCTCATAGACTCGCCGTACCGTCGAGCCCAGCACCCGGGTGGCGTCGAACATGCTGCGCGCATTCCAGATGGTCAGCGCCTCGGTGCTGCCGGGATCTTTCAGGCTTTCGACCTGCAGCAGCTCGCGCACCGATTGGGTGATCGACAGGTTGCCGGCCGACAACAGCACCATGAAGCGGTCGCCCGGACGCTCATAGACGATCATCTTGCGAAAAGTTGAGATGTGATCCAGGCCCGCATTGGTGCGCGAGTCCGACAGGAAGACCAGCCCGGCATTGAGTTTGATGGCAACGCAATAAGTCATGATGTGGAGGCGGCGCCGGGGCCGCTGGAGAGTTTTTTCAGTTGGTAAATCAGGTCGAGCGCCTCGCGTGGGCTCAAGGTGTCGGGCTCGATCGCCTGCATCGCTTTATCCAGCGCGCTCGGGCCGGCATCCAGGGGGGCCGGCGGCGGCGCAAACAGATCGACCTGGGCCTGGCGCTGCTCAGCCTCGAGCGCCTGCAGCGCATGGCGGGCGTGCTGAACCACCGGCGCGGGAACGCCGGCCAGGCGGGCCACCGCGATGCCGTAGCTGCGGCTGGCCGGCCCCGGCTCAATTTGGTGCATGAAGACGATGTCACGGCCCGACTCCATCGCGCTGACATGCACATTGACCGCGCCTGCATGTCGGGTGCTCAGTTCGGTCAGCTCGAAGTAGTGGGTGGCGAACAGGGTCAGGGCCTGGGTCTTGTTGTGCAGATGGGTGGCGATGCCGCCGGCCAGGGCCAGGCCGTCGAAGGTCGAGGTGCCGCGGCCGATCTCGTCCATCAGCACCAAGGACTGGGCGGTGGCCGTGTGCAAAATCTGCGCGGCCTCGGTCATCTCGAGCATGAAGGTCGACTGCGCATTGGCCAGGTCGTCGGCCGAGCCGATGCGGGTGTGGATCGCATCGATCGGACCGAGTCGGCATTGGCTGGCGGGAACGTAGGAGCCCATGCTGGCTAAAAGCACGATCAGTGCCACCTGCCGCATGTAAGTGGACTTGCCGCCCATATTGGGCCCGGTGATGATCTGCATCCGGGTTTTGCTGTCAAGGCGGCAATCATTGGCAATGAAGGGCCCGGCCCCGGTTTCGGCCAGCCGCGCCTCGACCACCGGATGGCGACCGCCGCTGATGTCAATGCAGGGCTCGCGCACAAACACCGGCTCGCACCATTGCAAGGTGAGCGAGCGCTCGGCCAGGGCGGCCAGGGCGTCGAGCGCCGCCAGCGCCTGCGCCAGCGCGGCCAGGGCCGGCACGAAGACCTGCAAGTCGTCGAGCAGTTGCTCGTAGAGAAACTTCTCGCGTGCCAGCGCCCGCTCCTGCGCCGACAGGGCCTTGTCTTCAAAGGCCTTGAGCTCGGGGGTGATGAAGCGCTCGGCGTTCTTGAGTGTTTGCCGGCGGCGGTAGTCGTCCGGCACCTTGTCTAGCTGGCCCTGGCTGACCTCGATGTAAAAGCCGTGGACCCGGTTGAACTGCACCCGCAAGTTAGCAATGCCTGTGCGCTCACGCTCGCGGGCCTCCAGCGCCAGCAGGAAGGCGTCGCAGTTGGTTTCAATGGCGCGCAACTCGTCGAGCTCGCTGTCGTGGCCATCCCGGATCACACCGCCTTCACGCAGCAGCGCCGCCGGCTCGTCGAGCAAGGTGCCCGCCAACCGCTCGGCGCACTGCGGCGGTGCTTGCAGCGCCTGCAGCAGGGCCAGCAGCATTGGCGGCAGCTTGGCCGCTTGCCCGAGCAGGCCGCGCAGACTCTGCGCCCGCTGCAGGCTGTGGCCCAGCGCGACCAGCTCGCGCGGGCGCACTTGGCGCAGCGCCAGCCTGGCGCTGATGCGCTCCACATCGGCGCTGCCCTTGAGCTGCTCGCGCAGCCTGGTCTGCAGGCCCTCGCGCAGGCAGGCGATGGCCTGCAGCCGCGCCTGGGCCTGCTCGCGCTGGCGCGGCGGGGCCAGCAGCCAGTGCTTGAGTTGGCGGCTGCCCATGCCGGTGATGCAGCTGTCGAGCAAGGAC
>JBAXEN010000186.1:0-8308 GCA_037140415.1 Betaproteobacteria bacterium
ATTGCGGGCCGCATGGGCGATGTTCAAGCTCTTGGCGCTGCTGCCTAAGCTGGCCACCAGACCGCTGGCCTGGGTAGCGGCATGACCCAGCGCCCACGCCATCTCGGCTTGACTGAGCCGCATCAAACGGCCCACGGCCGCAGCCGCGCCAAATACGCCACAGGTGGCGCTGATGTGCCAGCCTTTGGCGTAATGCGCGGGCGACACAGCCATCCCCACCGCACATTCGACCTCCATGCCCAGCACAAAAGCATGCAGCACATCGGCACCGGCACAAGGATGCTGGCTGCTCCAGGCGAGCAAGGCAGAAGCCACCGGGCCGGCCGGATGAATCGCAGTGGCCCAATGGGTGTCGTCATAGTCCAGGATGTTGGACGCAAACGCATGGACCAAGGCGGCGGACGGCAGATCGAGCCGCTCGCTGCGTCCGAGCAGCGGGGCCGCGCCGCCGGCCCCCAGCGACAGCAGCGCAGCCACCAGGCGATCGACTTCCGGGTCAGCGGCGCCGCCCAATGCGCAGCCCCACCAGTTCAGCCAGGAGCGACGGGCGGCCAGACGCGCCGCCTCCGGCACATCTTGCCAACGCGATTGCGTCACCCAGCGGGCCAGGGCCAGGGTGGGTGATTCAGGCAGATCGGCCATCCGGTCTCAGTTGGCCACAACGCCCGCGCGCTTGACCACCGGGCCCCAACGCTCGAGTTCCTGCTTGACATAAGCGGCTGCCTGCTCCGGGCTACCCCCCAAGGGCTCGGTGCCTTGGGCTGCAAAGCGTTCAACCACATCGGCAGACTTGAGCGCCAGGTTCACCTCGCGGTTGATGCGGGCGATGATCTCGGGCGGCGTGCCGGCCGGTGCCATCAGTCCATACCAGAGGGCGACATTGACCGCCGGCAGGCCCAGTTCGGCAAAGGTTGGCACCTGAGGCAGCAGGGGGTTGCGCTTGGGGCTGGCGGCCGCCAGCGTGCGGATCTTGCCAGAGGTGATGTGCGGCAACAGCGAAGGCGCGCCGTCAAACATGACCTGGACCTGCCCGCCGACCAGATCGGCCACCGCAGGGCCGCTGCCCCGGTAAGGCGCGTGCAGCATATCGACCGAGGCGGCCACCTTGAGCAACTCACCGGCCATGTGCGGCGCGCCGCCATTGCCGGACGAGGCAAAGGCCAGCTTGCCCGGCCGCTCGCGCGCCAGGGCCAAAAATTCGGCCAGCGTGCCCACCTTGAGGTCGGCGTTGACGGTCATGATCAAAGGCAAACTGGCCAGCATGGTCACTGGCGCAAAAGAGGCGACCGGGTCATAGGGCAACTTGGCCATCAGGTGCGGGCCGATGCCGTGGGTGGTGATGGAGCTTTGCAGCAGGGTGTAGCCGTCCGGCGCCGACTTGGCCACAAAGTCGCTGGCCAGCGCCCCGCTGGCGCCGGCCTTGTTCTCAACCACCACCGGCTGCCCCATGGAGACCGACAGCTTATTGGCCAGCAGGCGGGCGATGAAGTCAGCAGCGCCGCCAGGCGGCACCGTTACGATCAGCTTGATCGGCCGGTTCGGGTAGGCGCCAGATGGCGCTTGGGCATGTGCCCAGACGCTCGCCAAGGCAAAGCAAAGCATTGAAAGGGGCCGCGCCCACGAAGCTGCCATACAAAGTTCCTTTGATGTCCACTGGCCAACACGCAATTCATATGAGTGCACATGATCGGAAATCCGACGCGGCTGGATTAGAGCAAAACTACGGGCGCTGCTTCGAACCGGGCCCTGGTATCCGACAAGACAACAGCACTTTTGCAGTGGCCCCGCCAGGGGGCGATGAACAGCATCGGGCCACCTGCGCTCGCTGGATCACGGGGGGGGGTGCGTGGATCCCAAGCGCAAGCCCGGCTTCAATGCCGCTGGCTCAGGCGGACCACCGGCCGAGCTGAAACCCAGTAGACCGACCCCTCAAACGATGGCCATGGCGTTGGCCGGCGAGCCCACCCCGCCCGTCAGATTCAGCGGCTTGCAGCTGAGCAAGCACTCGTAGACGCCGGTGATCGAACAGTCCTCGGCCAAGGCTTCCAAATCCCAGAGCTCACCCAGGCACAGGCCGAGCAAGGCGATCAGCGTCGGATGCATCAAGCCCGCATGGATGGGATCGGTGCCAGCTTGGCGGTCGTAGTTGGAGACAAAGGGCGAGTTGGGCACGGAGGGAATGGCCTCCACGCCAATATTGTCGGAAGCGGCAATGGCCACCTGGTGGTCCCACAGCCAGGCGACGGTCTGGCGGGACTGCAGCAGACCCGGACAAACCATCTGCTGAGGAAATGCCTCGCGTTCAGAGGCTGACATCTGATGGAAGTAGTGGTCCAGCCAGCCGGTGCGCATCAGCAGGATGTCACCGTGACGCAGGTCCACCTTCTGGGCCCGCGCCACGTCCTCCAGCAGGTCCACCGTGAAAGGCTCACCACCGCGAAAGTCCAGGCGCCGGCCCTGCCGGGCCAGGTGCCTGTCGATGTCGAGCAGCACCCCACGGCCCACAATGCCGCGCTCCGCATAGCGGTTCACGCCGATGGTGGGCGAGTTGGCGGCCACGGCTTCGTCGGGGGTGTGGTTGTAAAAACCATGGTCCGGATGGCGGAAATGCCGCAAGCTGTCGACCTGGGAGCTGCCCTGCAGATACAGGCCATCCAGATAGTCGTCACGGTGGTGCGGACTGTTGCTGAAGATGGTATGGGTGGGCTGGTGGCGGTGTCGGGTCACGGGCGGCTGGAAGGCATCGAGCCTATGGTCCAGATTGAACACCCGACCCCGCCGCACCAACGAGGCCGCCTGCCGGGTGTGCTCCGGGGTGATGAAGTTCAGCGTACCGACCTCGTCATCGGCACCAAAAACACCCCAAGCCGAACCAGGGGGCGCATCGCTGCGCGACAGCAGCTGTGCATAGCTAGGGTAGTTCATGGTGCTCCTTCAGAGTGATTCCTGAGCTTTCCGATCCTGGGTAAACACTGATTCGGAATTCGGCCCAGGACCTTTTTTATTTGTGAACGCTGTTTATGATACGGCAACACTGTTCATGAAAGGGATCTTGATCCATGTCCTACCGCTTGCCTCGTCGACATTTCATGGGGGGTTCTGCCGCCTTGCTGGCCTCGGGTCTGCCCTCGCTGGCGCGGGCCCAGCCCAAGCAAAAACTGACCTGGGTGGTGTCATCAGCCACCTTTGAGGTGGGTACGGCCACCCAAACCTCGATTCCTTTCTTGGCGGGTTTCCTGGAGGAAGAAGGTCTGGAGGTCGAACTCAAGTCGGTACGGGGCTCCGCGCTGGGCGCCCAGCTGGTGATGACCGGCCAGGCCGACGTGGTTCATGCCGGCACCTCGGTCGGCCTGATGGTGCCGGTGGCCAAAGGCGCGCAGCTCAAGGCCTTCTACAACATGATCACGCAGAACTTTCAGATGCCGGCCGTCCCCGTGGACAGCCCCATCAAGACCCTGGCTGACCTGAAGGGCAAAAAACTGGGCGTGATCGGCCAGGCCACCGCCACCGTGCCCATCGTCAAGGCGGTGCTGGAAGATGCGGGCGTCGATCCCAACAGCGTCAATTTCGTCGATGTCGGTTACGGCGCACAGGCCGCCACCGCCCTGTGGGGCACCCGGCAGGTCGATGGCCTGGCCATCTACGACAGCGTCTATGCCTCCATCGAAAACGTCAATCCCGAGCGCTACCGCTTGCGCTTGCTCACCTCGCCACTGTCTGACCGCATCGGCTTTCAAACCGCGATGATCGCCAAGCCTGAGACCATTCAGAACAAGCGCGACGCGCTGGTGCGCCTGGGTCGCGCCCATGCCAAGTCCACCATCTTCGCGCTGGAAAACCCCGAAGCCGCCGTACGCATCCACTATCGCCGTCATCCGGAGCAGCGACCGGCCAATGTGGACGATGCCACCGCCTTGGCCTTGGGCCGCAAAAACCTGCTTGCGCGCCTGAACAACATGCGCATCGACAACATGGCGGTCAAGCGCGACAAATGGGGCTTCATGCACGAGATCGATGTCAACACCTATGTAGACATGCTCAAGAAGATCGGCGACGTGGACAAATCCCTGGACGCCAAGAGCATCTACACCAACGATCTGATCGACGACATCAATAAGTTCGATGTCGAGGCAGTCCGCCGACGCGCCCGCGCCTTCAAACTGGCCTGAGCCGGGACCTGCCGTGCCGGGACGGATCGCCAGCGTCACCGCCACGCCTCTTCGTTTTCCACTGCAGCCGCCCTTTCGGGCGGCGGTGCGCCTGATCGACAGCGTCGATCCGGTGCTGGTGCGGGTGCGCGATGAGGATGGCCACGAGGGTATTGCCACCGCCTTCGGTTTTGGCGCAGCCGACGCGCGCCCGATCGTCGAGCTGGTGCAATCCCTGGGGGCTACCCGAGTGGGTCAGCCCGCGCTGGCGATAGAGCGCCACTGGCAGGAGATGCATGCCTTGCTGGCCCTGGCCGGCGTCGGCGGTGCCGGTTTGGCGGCACTGTCGGCCATTGACATGGCACTGTGGGACCTGGCCGGCCGCAGCAGCGGCATGCCGCTGTGGCGTTTGCTCGGCGGCGCGCGGCAGCAGGTCGGCGTCTACGCCAGCGGAGGATCGCTGGGCCTGTCCACCGAGTCCCTGGTGCAAGAGGCCATGGAATTTGTCGCGCTCGGCCACCGCGCCATCAAGGTCAAAGCCGGCGCAGGCCCAAGCGAGGACAGGCAGCGCCTGCGCGCGCTGCGCGAGGCCGGCGGCGAGGGCCTGCGTATCGCCGCTGACGGCAACCAGCAGTGGAGCGCCAAAGCCGCCATCCGCTGGGCACGTGCCATGGAGGACCTCCAACTGGCTTGGCTGGAAGAGCCGGTGCCTGCGGCCGACCTCGAGGCCCATGCGCAGGTCCGTCAGGCCATTGCCATGGATCTGGCCACCGGCGAGACCCTGTTCGGCATCGACCAAGCCCACCGCGCGCTGCGCACGGGGGCCTGCGACATCCTGATGCCCAATCTGCAACGCGTGGCCGGCATCACCGGCTGGCGCAAGATCGCCGCCGCCGCCGAATTGGCCGGCGTGCGCATGGCCGGCCATGTGCATCCGGAGTTCCAGCTCCACCTGCTGTGCGCGAGCGGGGCGGTTAACGGTCGCGAGCCGGTGCTCGAGCTGTGGCCGGGCTGGCCCTGGCTGTGGCAGGAGTCCATCGAACTGCAGGATGGCACGGCGCGGCCCAGCGAGCGGCCGGGCCATGGCTTCACGCTGGATGAAGAACGGGTAAAAGCCCATCGGAGCCAGGCATGAGCGCCGAGACCGCCTGTCGCATCACCGCGGTCGAGACGGCCATCGTGAGTCTGCCACTGCCGCGCCCGGTCATCACGCCGGTGCACCACATCACCACCGTGGACAACCTGTTGGTCACGGTGCGCACAGAATCCGGCGTCGACGGTCTGGCCTATCTGTGGTGCTTCGGCGAGCGCCGCGCCCGCGTGCTGCAGGCCATGGTGCAGGCGCTGGTGCCGCATGTCCTGGGTGCCGACGCCCGGCAGACCTCGGCGCTGTGGGACAGACTCTGGCGGGAGAACAACTTCTTCGGTCGCACCGGCGTGGCCATGCTGGCGCATTCGGCACTGGACATCGCCTTCTGGGACATCAAGGCCCGGGCGGTGAATCAGCCGCTGTGGCAGTTGCTCGGCGGCACTGAGCGCAGCATCCCCACCTATGCGGGTGGATTGTTCCTGAGCGACCCGCTGGAGGCCATCGTTGAAGAAGCCCGTGGCTATGTGCGCCAAGGCTTCACCGCCATGAAGATGCGTGCAGGCATGCCCCGCCTGGCTGACGACATCGCCCGCTTTGAGGCGGTACGCCAGGCCATCGGGCCGGATGTGAAGCTGATGATCGACGCAGTACAGGCCTGGGCGCCTGACGATGCCATCCGCGCCTGTCAGGCCCTGGCCCAGTTTGACATCACCTGGATCGAAGACCCGGTGGCCTTTGACGACCATGCGGGAATGGCCCGCGTGGCCCAGGCCGTGCCCATGCCCTTGTGCGCCGGCGAGAACGACTATTCACGCATAGGCTTTGCCCGCCTGATCGCCCAGGCCGGCATCCGCATCGCCATGCCCGACCTGCAGCGGGTGGGCGGCATCACCGAATGGATGCGGGTGGCCGCTCTGGCGGACGCGCACGGCCTGCGCGGGACGCCGCACGCCGTTCACGAACTGTCGGTGCAGCTGAGGGGCGCCGTACGCAATGGCTTCTGGCTGGAATATGTGCCCTGGTGGGAACCGCTGTTCACCACCGTGCCCCGGCTCAGCGAAGGCGGGATGCGCCCGCCGGCAGGCCCAGGCCTGGGCCTGCAGTTTGATTGGCCAGCGCTTGAGGCATGGCGCATCGCATAGGACCTGGCATGAAGATCACCCGCATCGACTCCATCCCCTTCAACCTGCCCTTAAAGAACCCGGTGCGCTTTGCCGGCGGACGGCTGGCCGTGAGCGAGCATGTGCTGGTGCAGGTCCATACCGAAGACGGTCTGGTCGGCATGGCCGAGGCGCCCTCGCGTCCCTTTTTCTATGGCGAGTCGCAAGCCAGCATGATCGAGGCCGTGCGCAAATGGTTCGCGCCCGCCTTGCTGGGCCGCAGCGTGCTAGACATCGAGCATGCCTGGGCCGCTTTTCGCGAGGTCGAGCACAACGACACCATCAAGGGGGCGCTGGACATCGCCATGCACGATATCGTGGGCCAGGCTCTGGGCCAGCCCTGCCACCGGCTGCTGGGCGGCTGGACCGACAGCGCGCGGGTGACCTACATCTGCGGTTACGGCGAGCCGCTGGCCATGGCCCAGGAGGCTCTGGCGGTGCGGGAGCGCTGGGGCATTACCAGCTTCAAACTCAAGGTGGGCATAGACCCGGCGCAAGACGTGCGGATGCTGCACGCCCTGCGTGCAGCCTTGCCCGACGACCTGCTCTATGTGGACGGCAACTCCGGCCTCAATGGCCGCGATGCCCTGCGGGTGCTCGATGCGGCCTATGAGATCGGCCTGGCCTGGGCCGAGGAGCCGGTGCACCGCGACGACCGCCCTGGCCGGGCCATGGTGCAGCGACACACGCGGGTGCCCATCATGGGCGATGAAAGCTGCCGCAACCCCGAGGAAGCCGCGCGCGAACTGGCCGACGGCTTTGTGCAGCTGGTGGGCATTAAAACCGCGCGCACCGGTTTTCGGGTTTCCCGCGACATCCTCGCCCAGTGCGCTGCACTGCGGGTGCGCAACGTGATCGCCAGCCAGGGCGACAGCACCTTGGGGGTCATGGCCGCCCTGCACTTCACCGTGGCCCATGCCAACACAGCCAAACAGCCCGCTGAACTGGCCTTTCATCTCAACACCCAAGCCGACCTGCTGCAGGACGGCTGCCTGCCGCCCATCGTCGACGGCTGCATGCAGGCCCCGTCCGCGCCCGGCCTGGGCCTGCGCCTGGACCCCGACAAGCTCGCGCACTACCGCGTGGACCGCTAACCGTTTTATCTCCCCATCAAGATGAGTACCACCAGCCCTTCCCCCCCTCCTAGCGGCCAACCCTTTGTGGATGTGCGCGGCCTGCAAGTCAACTACCGAACCCGCAGCGGTGACCATCTCTTGGCCGTCGCCGACATGGACTTCCAATTGCAACAAGGCGAGTTCTGCGTCATCGTGGGCCCCAGCGGCTGCGGCAAGTCCACCTTGCTCAAAGTACTGGCCGGCCTGGTCAAGCACACAGCCGGCGAAGGCCGGATTGGCAGTCAGGGCCTGGGCGCCACCCGCGACGACATCGGCTTTGTCTTCCAGAGCGCCACCTTGCTGCCCTGGTTGACCATCCTGGGCAATGTGCTGCTGCCGCTGCGCATCCAGCGGCGAGCCGACAAACAGCAGTGGGAGGAACGCGCTCGCGATCTCCTGAAGGTGGTGGGTCTGGCCGATTTTGCCGACCGCTATCCGGCCGAGCTCTCCGGCGGCATGCAACAACGCGTCGGTATGGCGCGGGCGCTGGTCCACGACCCGCAACTGCTGCTGATGGACGAGCCCTTTGGCGCCCTGGATGCCCTGACGCGCGAGACGATGAATGCCGAGCTGCAGCGCATCTGGCTGCTCAAGCAAAAGGCGGTGGTCTTTGTCACGCACTCCATCAGCGAGGCGGTGTTCCTGGCCGACCGCATCATCGTGATGAGCGCCCGCCCGGGCCGGGTGCTGGCTGACATCCGGGTGGATCTGCCGCGCCCGCGCGACATGGTCAACGTCGACTCGGTCCGCTTTGCTGAGTACAGCCGCCAAGTGTGTGCCCATCTTTACGCCAAG
>JBAXEN010000187.1:0-8270 GCA_037140415.1 Betaproteobacteria bacterium
AAAACCGCTTGTCAGCCGGGAGGCATCCATATAAGCGCCGCCCTCGGCGCGATGGCGTTACATCAAAAGCAGCGCTCACCGCCACCCCCATCGCCGCGAGGGCGCGGCTCCCACATCCCATCCCTATCGCCGCGAGGGCGCGGCTCCCACAACCCATCCCCATCGCCGCGAGGGCGCGGCTCCTGCACCCCATCTCCATCGCCGCGAGGGCTCGGGTCACATCCCTGGTCTTGCATCGTCTGGGGTGCACCCGTTACCAAGAAGACGCAAAAAAGCCACCCGTCGGGTGGCTTTTTTGACTCAGGCGCAGGTGCCGCAGATCACAGGGGCGTCTTCTTGCCGTCCTTGTAGTTGTACAAGGTAATGGCAGCGTTCTTGAGTTCGCCGTTGGGCTCAAACGCAATCACCGAGGTCACCCCCTTGAAGTTGGACTTGGCAAGCTCGGGCGTGTAGACCTTGGGATCCCAAGACTTGGCACGCTTCATCGCATCGACCAGCACGAAGGTCGCGTCATAGGTGTAGGGGCTGTAGACCTGGAACTGGTTGGGGTACTTGGCGTCGTACTTGGCTTTCCAGGCCTTGCCGCCGGGCATCTTGTCCAATGAGGCGCCACCTTCGGCACAGATCACATTGCCCAGGGTCTTGGCACCAGCGGCCAGTTTGGCGATCTCGGCGGTGCAGATGCCATCGCCGCCAAAGTACTTGACGTTACCCAGGCCCAGCTGCTCCATCTGGCGCAGCATGGGACCGGCCTGCGGGTCCATGCCGCCGAAGAAGATAGCGTCGGGGTTCTTGGCCTTGATCGCGGTCAGGATGGACATGAAGTCGGTGGCTTTGTCGGTGGTGAACTGCTCGTCCACCACCTGCATGCCCTTGGACAGGGCAGTTTTCTTGAACACCTCGGCCACGCCCTGGCCGTAGGCGGTGCGGTCGTCGATGATGGCGACTTTTTTGAGCTTGAGCTTGTCGGCCGCATGCACAGCCAGGCCCGAGCCCAGGGCCAGGTCATTGGCAATGATGCGGAAAGTGGTCTTGTAGCCGGGCTTGGTCAGGTTGGGGTTGGTCGCAGCGCCAGTGACATGGGGAATGCCGCAGTCGTTGTAAATCTTGGAGGCAGGGATGGTGGTACCTGAATTGAGGTGGCCCACCACACCGGCCACCTTGGAGTCGCACAGCTTTTGCGCAGCGGCGGTGCCTTGCTTGGGATCGGCCGCGTCGTCCTCAGCGACGATTTCAAAGCGAACTTTCTTGCCGCCAATGACGATGTTCTGGGCATTGAGGTCCTCAATGGCCATGCGAACGCCGTTTTCATTGTCCCTGCCGTAATGGGCCTGCGGACCCGAGATCGGGGCGACATGGCCGATACGAACAACTTGGGTGTCCTGCGCGGTGGCCAGGCCAGCGCACAGGGTCAGCGCGGCAGCAGTGGCGGCTTTGAGTTTCATCTGCATAAAAGCTCCGAGTGATAAAAATTAAGGGCCCAACGGGATGCTCCCGAGGCCGAAACGATAACCCAAATCAGCTGTCAGGCCCCATCAGCCCACGACTTGGTGGGCCTTTTCGAGCCAACAAAGCACAAAATACCAAGGCGCACATACGAACAAACCCAGGCGGCGATGCTTTTGACAAACCAGCTCAGTCACGCCCTTTGCGGTCATAAGGCTGGATTTCAAAACCGCGCCCCTGGTACTGGCGCCAGCGCTGGCGGCCGGCCTGGGCATCGGCCGCATCGGTACCCACCAGTTCCAGCAGGCGCTGAACCTGACCCAGGTCCTCGGGCACCGGCGCACCCATATTGAGCAGCACTTGGGCGCTGGCGCCCGCTGGCAGGCTGCTCGCCAGCCAGATCGGCGTGGCCGCCAGGGTTGCCGCTGGCGCGCTCGCCAGGCAGTGCGGCATGAAGGAGGCCGGCACCTCACTCCACAGGCGCTGATCGAGCGCCGCCAGCTCATCGGCCGGGCAGGTCACCACCGCCGTCAGCTCACGCTCGAGGATCTTGTGCAGCAGGCGCTGCAGGTAGCCGAACTTGTTGCTGACGTTGTAATGAAACTCAACCTTGTTCATGCCCTCGCCGGCCTGGCCACGGCCCGGCGTCCCGTGCTGGCCGTCGTCGCTGCGCTGCCGGCAGGCTGTTGGGCCAAGCCCAGCAGATAGTGCACCAACAGACCCACCGGCCGCCCCGTCGCGCCCTTGGCGGCGCCGCCCCGCCAGGCAGTGCCAGCGATGTCCAGATGTGCCCAGGGGTATTGCCCGGCAAAGCGCTGCAGGAATTTGGCCGCAGTGACCGAGCCGGCAGCGCGTCCGGCCACATTGGCCACATCGGCAAAATTTGTCTTCAGGCCTTCGGCATAGTCATCATCCAGGGGCATGCGCCAGCAGGGGTCGAGCGCCGCCTCGCCGGCCTGACTGAGCGCCTGGGCCAGCTCGTCATTGCTGGCAAACAGGCCCGAGCGCACCGCGCCCAGCGCAATCACGCAGGCGCCGGTCAGGGTGGCGATGTCAACCACCGCCTGCGGCTTAAAGCGTTCCGCATAGGTCAGTGCGTCGCAAAGAATCAAGCGCCCTTCTGCGTCGGTGTTGAGCACCTCAATGGTCTGGCCACTCATGCTGCGCACCACATCGCCGGGCTTGAGCGCGCGGCCGTCGGGCATGTTCTCGCAGGCTGGAATCAAGCCGACCACGTTGACACGCGGCTGCAGCTCAGCCAGGGCCCTAAAGGTGCCGAGCACGCTGGCGGCGCCGCACATGTCAAATTTCATCTCATCCATCTCTGGCGCGGGCTTGATCGAGATGCCGCCGGTGTCGAAGGTAATGCCCTTGCCCACCAGCACCACGGGCGCCTGAGCGCGGCCGGCCCCGTTGTAGCGCAGCACGATGAAGCGCAGCGGCTCCTCGGAACCCCGGGCCACCGCCATGAAGGAGCCCATGCCCAGCCGCGCCACCTCGCGCGGCCCAAGCACCTCGACCCGGATTCCGGGCAGCTTGCCCAGCGCACGGGCGGCACCGGCCAGCAGCGTCGGGGTGGCATGGTTGGCCGGGCGGTTGCCCCACTCGCGGGCCAGCTCGATGCCCTTGGCCAGGCCCAGGCCGGTCTCAAAGCCGTCCCGCGCTGCGGCCAGAGTCGACACACCCACCAGCACTTTCTGGATGGCCGGCGCGGCCGGCTTGGAGCGGGTGTGCTGGTAGCCGTAGGCGCCGTCCGCGCAGGCCACAACGGCGGCCTGTACCGCGGACGACAGCGCCGCGCCCTCGAGCTCCAGCCAGGACAGGCTGAGGATGAGTTTTTGCGCGCCGGCCGGTTTGAGGGCTGCCATGGCGGCAGACAGTGCTTTTTTGACCTCACGGGCGCTGCCAGCACCCACCCCCGCCAGCACCAACCGGGTCGCGCCCAAGCCGGCGCTGCGATAGGACTGCAGCAGCTTGCCCGCCTGAGGATCGAAATCCTTGGCCTTGACGGCGGCAGTGATCAAGGCTGACACAGCGTCGCCCTCGGGCTTGACACCGGTGGGCACCAACACAATCAGCGCGTCGGCCTTTTCAGATGCACTGCGGGGACGGCTAAGGGTTTTGAGTTCAAAGTCCATAATCGGGGCCGGATCCAAACCGGCTTAAAGCTATTGCAACGCGCCATGTTATTCCAATCGTCCCTGCGCAAAGAGCTGGCGCGAAGCTTTGGCGCCACGCTGGTGGTGTTGATCACCATCATCGTGACCATCGTACTGATCCGCACCCTGGGTTTGGCGGCGCGCGGGCAGGCCGATCCGCAGGACGTGATTTTGCTCATGGCCTACGCCACCCTCGGGCGCCTGCCCACCATCTTGAGCCTGTCGCTGTTCATTGCCATTTTGAGCACCCTGTCTCGGCTCTACCGAGACAGCGAGATGGTGGTGTGGTTCGCCAGCGGGCGCGGTTTGGGCAGCTTTTTGCTGCCGGTATTGCGCTTTTCCTGGCCGACCTTGCTGGTCATTGCGCTGTCAGCCCTGTGGCTATGGCCGTGGACCAATGAGAAAACCCAGGAACTGCGCGACCGATATCAACAGCGCAGCGACCTCGACCGGGTCGCGCCCGGCCAGTTTCAGGAGTCTTCGGACGGCTCGCGGGTATTTTTCATCGACCGCGATTCGCAGGAAAAAAGCGGCAACGACATCTTCATTGCCGCCCGCGACGCACGCTCGCGCACGGTGGTGACCGCCAAGGCCGGGCGCATTGAAATGAGCGAAAGCGGGCAGATCCTCACTCTGGAGGCCGGGCAGCGCATGGAAATTCAGGAGGCGACCGTTGGCCCTGACGGCAAGCCCGACAAAACACCGGGCCTGCGGGTCAGTCAGTTCGACAGCTACAGCGCAGTCATCGGTGAGGCCAAGACCACCGCCTTGGACGCTACGTCTTACAAATTCATGTCCACCTGGGGCTTGATGCAAGCGCCCTCCCGCGCCAACCACGGGGAGCTGGCCTGGCGGCTCGGGCTGACCCTCTCAGGCCTGAATCTGGTGTTGCTGGCCGTGGCCATGGCCCATGCCAACCCCCGGGCAGGCCGCAGCGGGCGGCTGATCCTGGCCATCTTTTTATTTTTGGTGTACAGCAACTTGATGACCTTGAGCCAAAACTGGGTGAACTACGGTTGGATCACGCTGGTGCCCATGGTGCTGCTGCTGCATGGGGGCTTCATGGCCGCAGCCCTGCTTTGGCTGACAGGGCGCCACCGCGGCTGGGCGCTGCCGCGCATCGGGCTGCGGGCGCGCCTGCGGGCAGTGGCGGGAACTGCTACATGAGGACTTTGCGCAAACTCATCTACGGCGAGACCCTGCTGTCGATCAGCCTGGTCACCTTGGGCTTTTTGAGCCTGTTCATGTTTTTCGACCTGATCGATGAACTGCAGAACCTGGGGCGAACCAATATTCTTGACGGCAGCACCTATCAGGTGCGTCACGCCCTGCTCTATGTCACGCTGCTGCTGCCCAGCCGCCTTTATGAGTTGCTGCCGATCTCGGTGCTGATCGGCACCATCTTTGTGATGGCCAGGCTGGCGCAAAGCTCGGAGTACACCATCTTGCGCACCAGCGGTCTGGACCCCTGGCGAGCGCTGCGCCTTTTGCTGAGCCTGGGCGCGGTGTTCGTGGCGCTGGCGTTTGTGGTGGGCGACTACATCTCGCCCGCCGCCGACCGCGCCTCGCAGCTGCTGAAGGCGCGCTACCAATTTCGCATCACCATTGGGCAAACCGGCGCCTGGCTGCGCGAAAAACAGCCGCAGGCCAGCTATGTGGTCAACGTCAAGGCCCTGAGTCCCGACAATGAGATGCAGGGCATCGAGATCTTCGAATTCAAGCCCGAGGGCGGCGTGCGGGCAGTGACGCGGGCCCGGCAGGCCCGCTTCGCCGCCAATGAAGCTTGGCTGCTGGAAGACGTGGAACGCACGCAATTTATGCGCTCGCCCGAGACGGTCAACGCAGCGGCGCAGTCGCTCAAGGACGCGGCGCAGGCTGAGCACAGCGGCTTGGTCGAGCGCACCCGCAGCGCCAGCTTGCGCTGGCCGACCGAGCTGAGCGCAGAGATGGTGTCGGTGGCCCTGCTCAAACCCGAGCGCATGCGCACCATCGACCTGTTCAGCTACATCCAGCACCTGCAGGCCAACGGCCAAAGCGCGCAGCGCTATGAGATCGAGTTTTGGCGCAAGGTGTTCTACCCGGTCAGCTGCCTGGTCATGGTGATGCTGGCCCTGCCCTTTGCCTACCTGCACATGCGCTCAGGCGGCATATCGGCCTATGTGTTCGCTGGGGTGATGATAGGCATCAGCTTTTTCATGATGAACAACATCGCCGTCTATGTGGGCAATCTGCAGCAGTGGCAGCCCTGGCTGGCCGCCGCCGCCCCCGGGATGCTCTACACCGCTGTCTCGTTGGCCGCTTTCGGCTGGCTGGTTCTCAGACAATAAGGAATTGCAGCCATGAGCACTGCCATCGTCTTGTTTGCCCATGGGTCGCGCGACCCGCTCTGGCACCGCCCTATACAGGCGGTGGCCGAGGCGGTAGCCCGGCGCGAGCCCGCCATGGCGGTGCGCTGTGCCTACCTGGAGCTGAGCACACCCAGCCTGCCCGATGCGGTGGCCGACTTGCTGGCCACAGGGGTCAGGCATATCCGTGTCTTCCCGGTTTTTCTGGGCGTGGGCAAACATGCCCGCGAGGATCTGCCAGCGCTGATGCAGGCCCTGCGCACCGAGCACCCAACGGTGCAATTTGAGCTGCTGCCCTCGGCCGGCGAAGCGCCCGCATTGACTGAGTTGCTGGCCGAACTGGCGCTGGGCCAACGCTAAAGCGTGTCAGTGAGGCAGCGGCACCGGCCTAGCCAGGCCCCAGCTCTCCCCTGAGCGGCACACCCGGGTAAAAAGGCATAATGAAGGCTTCGCTTATCCATTAAATGATATGAACCTTCACCAGTTCCGCTTTGTTCAGGAGGCCGTTCGTCGCAACCTGAACCTGACCGAAACCGCCAAGGCTCTGCACACCTCGCAGCCGGGCGTCTCCAAGGCCATCATCGAACTGGAAGAGGAGCTGGGGGTCGAGATCTTCTCGCGCCACGGCAAGCGGCTCAAGCGGGTGACCGAGCCGGGCGAGCATGTGCTGCGCAGCATCGAGATGATCATGCGCGAGGTCGGCAACCTCAAGCGCATCGGCGAGCAGTTCTCAGCCCAGGACAGCGGCACCTTGTCGATCGCCACCACCCACACCCAGGCCCGCTATGTACTGCCCCAGCCGGTGGCGCGCCTGCGCGAGAGCTTTCCCAAAGTCAATGTCAGCATGCACCAGGGCTCTCCCGCGCAGGTGGCGCGCATGCTCATTGATGAAGTGGCCGAAATAGGCATTGCCACCGAATCGCTGACCGACTATGAAGAACTGGTCACCCTGCCCTGCTACGAGTGGCAGCACATGCTGGTGATGCCGCACGACCATCCGCTCGCGCGGCGCAGCAGCATCACCCTGGAAGACCTGGCCGAGCAGCCCTTGATCACCTACCACCCGTCGTTCACCGGTCGTACCCGGGTGGATCAGGCTTTTGCGGCGCGCAAGCTCAGCCCGCGCATCGCCCTCGAGGCCATCGACTCCGATGTGCTCAAGACCTATGTGCGCCTGGGTTTGGGCGTGGGCATCGTCGCCGAGATGGCCATGCTCGAAGAAGACGCCAAGGACCTGATATCGCGCCCCGCAGCGAACTTGTTTGGCAAGAACGTGGCCCGGGTGGCTTTCAAACGCAGCGCCTATCTGCGCAACTTCGTCTACCACTTTGCCGAGCTGGTCAGCAGCAAGCTCAAGCGCGAGACCATCATGAAAGCCATGTCCGGCGACTTTGCCGACCACGAACTTTGAACCTTGCACACACCAGCGCCTGAACCCGACTCCCGGACGCCACAGACCATGAACGCGATTGCCGAACACACCCCCGCCCTGCAAAGCCGCCTGCCCCAGGTCGGCACCACCATCTTCACCGTGATGTCTGCGCTGGCCGCCGAAAAAGCTGCGGTCAATCTGGGCCAAGGCTTCCCCGATTTCGGCTGCGACCGCGCCCTGACCGGGGCGGTCACCGAAGCGATGAACGCCGACCTCAACCAATACCCGCCCATGGCCGGCGTGCCGCAGCTGCGCCAAGCGGTCTCAGCCAAGGTCGAAGCGCTGTACGGCCGCCACTACAGCGCCGACAGCGAGATCACCATCACCGCCGGCGCCACCCAGGCCATCATCACCATCATCCTGGCGGTGGTGCATCCGGGTGACGAGGTGATCGTGCTCGAGCCCTGCTACGACAGCTACGTGCCCAACATTGAGCTGGCCGGCGGCGTGGTGGTGCGGGTCCCCTTAAAGCCGGGCAGCTTTCGACCTGACTTCGACAAGATCAGCGCGGCCATCACCCCCCGCACCCGCGCCATCTTGATCAACAGCCCGCACAACCCGAGCGCCACGGTCTGGAGCCGCGAGGAGATGCTGCGCTTGCAGGAGATCCTGGCACCCACCAATGTGCTGCTCATCAGCGACGAGGTCTACGAGCACATGGTGTTTGACGCGCCGGCCCGCCAGCACCACAGCGCCGCCAGCTTTGCCGGTCTGGCCGCCCGCGCCTTCATCGTCAGCAGCTTTGGCAAAACCTACCATGTCACCGGCTGGAAGGTCGGCTATGTGGCCGCACCGGCGGCCCTGACCGCAGAGTTCCGCAAGGTGCATCAGTTCAATGTGTTTACCGTCAACACGCCGATGCAGCATGCGCTGGCCAGCTATATGAAG
>JBAXEN010000188.1:0-8207 GCA_037140415.1 Betaproteobacteria bacterium
GACGGGCGCATCTACTCCAAACGCACCATGGCCCGCATGGTTGCGCTGCAGCGCCTGGCCAGCCAGGATATGGGCTGTGCCTTCTGGAACAGCTGGGAATTCATGGGCGGACAAAACGCCTTCGCGCGTTGGCTCGATCAGGGCCTGGCCTGGACCGACCTGATGCACCTGACCGAAAAAGGCCTGAACCGGGTTGGCCAGGGCCTGTCGGACGCCTTGCTGCAAGGCTATGAACAACACCGGAGGGGGCAATGAGGACTCTTCTTCGCCGACTGCCCTGGCTGGCCGTCCTCTGCATAGCCCAGATTGCCCAGGCGCAGGGCGGCGCCGATGGGGGTAGCACCCATGTCGTCACGAACGCCGTCGCGGCCATGCCGCCACTGCACATGGCCGTGACCGTGGCTGGCGGCAGGCAACTGGCTGCGCTGCGCTGCGCCGCTCCCTCACGCGGCGTGCAGACGCCGCCACGCGCGGCTGAGGGTGGTACGCCACCGGCCGGCTCGGACGAAGAAGAACTGCCGCTGTCCACGCAGCAAGAAAACGAGCAGCGCCTAGAGGCCCTGCCCGCCCCCACGCCGGACGACATCCGCAAGGCCATGCCCCACGAGGAATGGATCAAGGTGATGCATCAGCGCATTCAGGCTGTGGCCAGCAGCCGGGTGGCCCGCATCGGCGTCTGGGGTGGCAGCCACATGGCGGCCGAATATTTTGTCGGTGAGTTGCGCCGAATCTGGCAAGGCCGTTATGGCGCAGGCGGCCCCGGTCATGTGAATCTGCTCTACGGTCTGCCCGGCATCCGGCTTCCGGTCAACGCCATGTGCCGTCAGGGGCGCTGGCAGCACGAAGTGGCACCGCGCGCCATGGGCGCTGCGCAGCTGAGCGCCGGCCTGGGCCTGTTTGTGGTCAACAGCCGAGAAGCGGGCGCATTCATTGAAGTCGATCCAGGCAACGCCAGCCCGGCACCGGTTCGCACAATGACACTGCATTTTTTGCGGCAGCCCGAGGGCGGCTTACTGACCCTGATGGTTGACGATGTCGCCGTGGGACAGATCGACACCAAAGGTCCGCTGGCCGTCGGTTCGGTGCAAATCAACGGCATGGCTGCCATCAGCCGCCTCAAGCTGGTGGCTCAAGGGCGCGAACCGGTCGGCCTCTTGGGCGTCTATGCCGAGGCCGAGCACGGCGTGGTGCTCGACAACTTCGGCATCGCCGGCGCCTCGGGCGCCTTCTGGACCACGGTCTATCCCGAACTGATGCAGCAGGCCAGCGCCCAGCACCCCTACGAGTTGGTGATGCTGGCCTATGGCACCAATGACGT
This sequence comes from Betaproteobacteria bacterium, assembly GCA_037140415.1. GTDB lineage: Bacteria > Pseudomonadota > Gammaproteobacteria > Burkholderiales > Burkholderiaceae_C > Polaromonas. The sequence goes on from JBAXEN010000188.1 coordinate 1,319, forward strand.
GACCGGTGCCCACTGGGACCCACAGGACTATCGGCGTCGCTTCGAATCCACGTTGGAGGCCATGCGTCTGGTGATGCCACAGGCCCTGTGCGTCTTGATCACACCGGGCGATCGGGCCAGCAGCAGCAAGGTGCGCAGCGTGATCCGCGACAAAAACGGCCGCACCCGCAAGGTGGTACAGACCCGCTATGACCTCAAGACCTTCCCGCAAAGACACATGGAAGCAGCGCGCATACAGCGCGAGCTCGGTGAACGCCACCAATGCGTCACCTGGGACATGTCGCTGGAGATGCGCAAGGTCGGCGGCGCCTACGAGCTGATGATGAAAAATCCGCCCTGGATGGCGCGCGACCTGATTCACCTCACGCCGCTGGGCTACCAAGAAATGGCCAGGGCCTATGCCAAGTGGCTGCGCCTGTAGAGTGCCAGCTTGGCATAGCACCTCGCAACTGCCATGGAGCGCTCAAAGACGATGGCGATACCGAGTTGGACTTGGGCAGCGCCAAGGCCTGACCAAGCTCAAGGAAGCTGCGTCACAAACTCGCGCAGCCCGGCATTGAACTGCTCGGCGCTGTCGACGAACAGGGCGTGGCCGGCGTCATCGAATACCGTCACTTGGGCCCGCGCTCGGGTGGCGAGCAGCTCCTGCCCCTGCTCCGCATAGCGCGGCGTGATCGCATACCAAAGCGGGACGCTGCTGGCCAGGACCGCCTGCCGGTAGTAGTCACGCGCATGCGGCTTGTCGAGCAGGCGCCAGGCCACTGGCGCTGGCAGTTGCCGCGCTGACTGCTCAATGCGCTGCAGCAGATCGTCGTCTGGCGCTCTTTTGAAAATCGCTCTGGAAAACTCGCTCACATAAGCCCTGAAAGGCTCGCGCCCCATGGGCCGCTGCGGCCGCCCGGCGCCCGCAGCAGCCGGCGCAGGACCCATGCCGATCGAGTTGTCGATCAGCACCAGACCCTGCAGCCCGGCCAAGGGCTGCTGGCTCATCGCCTCCAGCACCTCCATCACCCCCAGAGACCAGCCGATGAGGACATAGTTCTTCAACTTGAGGTGGCGCAGCAATTCGTGGATATCACGCGCACGGCGGGCGGCCGTCATGTCTTTGACTTTGACCTGCGATCGGCCCTGCCCGCGTGGCTCGAGCACCACCACCCGATGGTCCTGGGCCAGATCGGCCCACTGGTGCTTAAACACATCGGCCGGCATCAGCCAACCGGGCACAAACACCAGCGTCCGCTCGCCCTGACCCACATTTTTAAAATGCAGCCGAACGCGGTCGGATGTTTTGAAAGAGTGTTCGGTTTCGAGCGGGCCCGCCGAACAGGGAGGCGTCATCATCAACACAAGAAAAACAAGAATTGCGATCATCGCCCGCCGAACAGGATTTCAAGCATTCTAGTGACGGCCCTGGTGCAAGCGCCGCAGGAGGTGGCTTGCACGCGTAAAGCCTCATCCGAGCAGCGGCTGACCCAGCCAGCATCAGCGCGCCCAGCTGTGCGCCGCCGCGCCTGACCCATCAAGGCATCATCGGCAGATCCAGCGAGGCGTAAGCGCGCTGGCGGGCCATGCGCGCTGCATTGCCAGCCTCTGCACTGGCTGGCATGGGTGCAATCGCGTTAAAGCGCAGTTGCAGCACCTGTGCAGCGGGGGCCATGGCAGCATCTCCTGCTTGCGCCAACAGGGGGGCAGACTGGGTGGGCGAGCGCAGAGCCGCCTGCACCTCGGGCACCATGCCCTGTAGACGTTGCGTTGTATCGATCACCGATGCGAGGGCGCTCGCATAGCGCGGACCCGTTGCATAACCGGAGCGCTGCATGGCCGCGGCGAAGGCATTCGGATCGCCCAGGTTCTGCATCACCTTCGCATAACGCGGCTGCTGACCGATCAGGCGGGCATAGTCGGCAAAGGACTCTTCATAGCTGGAATAGGCTCGGAACTCGCCAAGCATGCGCTGGGTCGATCCGTTGATGTGCTCGGTGGTCCACACCTTTACCGTGGGCCCCTGCCAGTTGCCGCCGGCACGAATACCGAACAAATTGAAGGAATTGCGCCCGTCAGGGGCTCGAATCTCCTGTCGCCCCCAGCCGGTTTCCAGGGCCGCTTGCGACAGCATATAGGTGGCGGGAATGCCGCTGGCCGCCTGCACACGCTGCGCCGCTTCGGCATGGCGAACCAAAAACGCACTGGCATTCGGGACGGCGCTGGCCGGCAGACCGGCGACCGCCAGCGGCCGGGCCAGCGGAGATGGCACTGCAGGGGCGGCCTTACGCGCAGGCTGCTCGGTGCTCACAGGCGCCGCCGCAGCTTGACGCTCAGCCTTTGGCGCTGCGTCCAGGGACGACACATCGATCACCTGTCCCGGCAGGATCAGATTCAGGTTGGCAATGCCGTTGTCGCGCGCCACACCGGCTGCCATCTGGAAGAGCTCCATCGGGCTGGCGCTGCGTTGGGGCTGGGTGAGTTGAAGGTGGCGCGAGACGATGCCCGACAAGGTATCGCCCGGCCGCACCTCGACCTCGCTGAGGGCGTCGCTGCGAGGCTGCGGTGTCTGCACCTCGGCCAAGGTCTGGGCAAAGCCGCCGGGCAAAGCGGCAGCCGCACGCGCAGCCCCACCGACCGGTCGCCCCAGGGGCTCGGTCGGTCGCGCTGACGGCAATAGGGCGGGCGAGACAGGCATGGCAAAAACAGGGCCACCTTGCGCACGATGCGGCGCCGCTGGGGTGGACGGAAATTCGACAGACCCAGGTTTGTGCAAGATCCGTTCCATGTCGAAACCAGCTTGCCGGCCGTCATCAGGTGCCAGCGCCGAAAAGTAAGCAAAAACTAACTTGCTTGGTCGCCTGCTTATCGGCCTCGCTGCTGGCGGCGGCGCTTGGCCTTGTTGTGCGAGGCTGGCGCCTGCCGCTCGCGCTCGGCCACCGCCACCCGCATTTGGGCGACGGCCTCCTGGCTGCGCTCGAAGCGGCGGCGGTTCATGGTGCGACGCAGCCAAGCGCCCACCACAAAGCTCAGCAGGCCAGAGATGATGAGGATGATCCAGCTGTCAGACGTCATGGGCTTGCGGCTCGCTCAGAAAAAGGGCTTGCAGGTCGTTGAGGAAATCGAAGCCGCGCGCGGTCGGCCGGATCTGCTGCAGGTCGGCCTCGAGCCAGCCGCGCGCCCGCCCCTGGGCCAGCGCGTCCTGCAGCACCGACGGCGGCAGACCGGTGCGGTCGTTGAAGTCTTGCAGAGCAAAGCCCTCGCGCAGGCGCAAGGCATTGAGCATGAATTCAAAGGGCAGCTCGCTGCGGCTGACCTCCTGCTCCTGCGCCACCGCCTGGCCCACAGCCGCGCGCTCCATATACAGCCGCGGCTCACGCAAGCGCACCTGCCGCAGCACCCGGTGGGCAAAGCTCAGTTTGGAATGCGCACCGGCGCCGATGCCCAGGTAGTCGCCGAACTGCCAGTAATTGAGGTTGTGCCAGCAGCGATGGCCCGGCCGCGCATAGGCTGAGACCTCATAGCGCTGCATGCCGGCCAGGGCGGTGCGCTCGCTGATGCGGTCAAGCATTTCGTAGGCCAGATCCTCCTCAGGCAGGGCCGGCGGGTATTTGGCGAAATAGGTGTTGGGCTCGACCGTCAGGTGATAGATCGACAGGTGCGGTGGCTGCAAGGCCATGGCCTGATCGATGTCGGCGTCAAGCCGGGCCATGTCTTGCCCCGGCCAGGCATACATCAGGTCGAGGTTGAAGGTCTCGAAGCACTGCGCCGCCTCGGCTGCGGCGGCCAGGGCCTGGGCCCGGTCGTGCACCCGCCCCAGGGCCTTGAGGGCCTGATCATCAAAACTTTGCACGCCCAGGGACAAGCGGGTGACGCCGGCTTGGCGGTAGGCGCGAAACCGGTCTTTCTCGAAAGTGCCGGGGTTGGCCTCAAGGGTGATCTCTGCGTCGGCATCCAGGCGCAGGCGGGACCGCAGCGCGCCCAGCAACTGGTCGATGGCCGCCGGCGAAAACAGGCTGGGCGTGCCTCCGCCAATGAAGACGCTGTGCACCGGCCGCCCCCAGATCAGCGGCAGGGCCTGGTCCAGATCGGCCACCAGTGCATCGATGTAGGCCTGCTGCGGCGCCTGATCGGCCGCCATCTCGTGCGAATTGAAGTCGCAGTAAGGGCATTTGCGGATGCACCAGGGCAAGTGCACATACAGCGACAGCGGCGGCAGCGCCGGCAGCTGCAAGGTGCCCGGCCGAAGGTAATGGGCAAGGTCTTTCACGGGCGTCTTAAGCCAGCCAGCGCTCGCGCATCAGGGCTGCCATCTGGCGGGCGGCCTGACCGCGGTGGCTGTTGGCGTTCTTGACCTCCACCGGCAACTCGGCAAAGGTTTGGCCGAAAGCGGGGATGTACATCACCGGGTCGAAGCCGAATCCGTTGTCCCCGCGCGGCGCGCGGGTGATCTCGCCGGCAGCGCGGCCGACCGCAATCAGCGGCTCAGGGTCATCCGGGCTGCGCACCGCCACCAGGGTGCTGACCAGGGCGGCGCGGCGGTCGTCGATGTCCTGCATCTGCTCGAGCAGCGCCTTGACGTTGTTGGCATCGCCCTTGTCGTAGCCATACTGGGTGGCGTAGTAGGCGGTGTCGACCCCGGGCAGGCCGCCAAAAGCGTTCACGCACAGGCCGGCATCGTCGGCCAAGGCCGGCAGGCCACTGGCGCGGCTGGCGTGGCGGGCTTTGGCCAGCGCGTTTTCCACAAAGGTCCGAAACGGCTCCTCGGCCTCGCCGATGCCCAGCTCAGACTGACGCACCAATTCAAGCCCCAAGGGCGCAAATAGGGCCTGCAGCTCGGCCAGCTTGCCCGCATTGTTGGAGGCCAGAACCAGCTTCATCGCAGGGGCTGGGCGAGCGCGGCTTTTTGCAAGCCGATGAGCTCGGCAATGCCGTTTTCGGCCAGAGCCAGCAGCTGATCCATCTCTTTGCGGGTGAAGGCCACGCCCTCGGCGGTCCCTTGCACCTCGACGAAATGGCCGGCTTCGGTCATGACCACATTCATGTCGGTGTCGCAGGCCACATCCTCGACATATTCCAGATCGAGCAGGGGCGTGCCCTGCACCAGACCGACCGAAATGGCCGCCACATGGCTGCGCACTGGGCTGCTTTGCAGCTTGCCTTGGGCCAGCAGCAGACTGACCGCGTCTTGCGCGGCCACAAAGGCACCGGTGATGGCGGCGGTGCGGGTGCCGCCATCGGCCTGAATCACATCGCAATCGAGATGGATGGTGCGCTCGCCGAGTTGACCCAGGTCGAAGACCGCGCGCAAGCTACGGCCGATCAGGCGTTGGATCTCCTGGGTACGGCCACTTTGCTTGCCGCGGGCGGCCTCGCGGTCGCTGCGGGTATGGGTCGAGCGCGGCAGCATGCCGTACTCGGCGGTGACCCAGCCCTGGCCGCTGCCTCTTTGGTGCGGTGGCACCTTTTCCTCGACCGAAGCGGTGCACAGCACCTTGGTGTTGCCAAATTCAATCAGCACCGAGCCTTCGGCATGAATGGTGTAGCCACGGGTGATGCGCACCGGGCGCAGCTGGGCGCTCGGACGTTGAGCAGGACGGACAAAAGACATGGGGGTTTCACGAAAATCGAGCCGGGCCGACTGCCAGGCTGCCAAGCGCGCTATGGTAGCGCCTCCAAGGGCACTCGATGCCCCAGCCGGGGAGCTTTGCCGCGGACCTCGCCCGGCCCCGGCCAAGCCCGACAGGGCTGGTCCGCCATGGCGCGCTCTAGGGCGTCCACAGACCTGGCTATAATGCTCGGTTTGCCGCGAAGCCTTCGCTTTGCCCAGCAAGAATCTTCACCGCCCTGGAGCCGGAGCCGTACCCAAAGCCTGACTGAGTCAGAGCGCGGGGCAGGCGGCGCAGCACAGGACTGGGGCGAGGTGCAGCGCAAGCTGCTAACTATTTATTGGAGTGTCCTTATGGCACGCGTCTGTCAAGTCACGGGCAAAAAGCCCATGGTTGGGAACAATGTCTCCCACGCCAACAACAAAACCAAGCGCCGGTTCATGCCGAACCTGCAGTACCGCCGTTTCTGGGTCGAGAGCGAGAACCGCTGGGTGCGTCTGCGCATCACCAATGCGGGCCTGCGTCTGATCGACAAAAACGGCATTGATGCCGTGCTGGCCGATTTGCGTGCCCGCGGCGAAATCTAAGGAGCACGACCATGGCAAAAGGCGCACGCGAAAAAATCAAGCTCGAGTCCACAGCCGGCACGGGCCACTTCTACACCACCAGCAAAAACAAGAAAACCACGCCGGAAAAAATGCTGATCATGAAGTTTGACCCCAAAGCTCGCAAACACGTCGAGTACAAAGAAGTCAAGCTCAAGTAAATTCAGCGGCCAGCCGCTGGCACAGCAGCCCGCCCACGCAAGTCGGCGGGCTTTTTTCTGGGCGGGCAGACCCTGGCCGGCACCGGCCAGGGCGTCTTGGCGCGACAATCCATCCTCTTTTCCCATCCGACTGCATCATGAACATCAGCAAAGACTGCGCGGTGACCTTGCGACTGAAGGTCAGCGACGCCCAAGGACAGGTGATCGAAAACGGCAAGGAGCCGGTTTCCTATTTGCACGGCGGCTACGGCAACCTGATTCCCAAGCTCGAAGAGGCCCTGGAGGGCCAAGGCGTAGGCTTCAAGGGCAGTTGGACGCTCAGCCCGGCCGACGCCTTTGGCGAGCGCGACGAGTCACTGGTTCAGACCATTGCCAAAACCGACTTCCCGCCGGGCGTGAAAGTCGGCGGCCAGCTCGAAGGCCGTGGGCCCGACGGCAATCAGCTGGTGCTGACCGTGGTCAAGATCAAAGGCCCGCAGGTCATCCTCGACGGCAACCACCCGCTGGCGGGCAAGACCCTGCTGATCAGCGC
>JBAXEN010000189.1:0-8184 GCA_037140415.1 Betaproteobacteria bacterium
GTCAATCCAGGGTCAATCCAGGGTCAATCCAGGGTCAATCCAGGGTCAATCCAGGGTCAATCCAGGTTCAGAGGGCAGGGGCCTTGCCGCTGTAGCCCAAGAGCTCCGAGATCTCCGCCCCGGCTTTTTTGAGCAACTGGGCAAAACGCACTTCCTGAGCTGCACCGCGCTTGCTCGGTGCTGAAATCGACAGACCTGCAGTCACCCGGCCAGTTGCATCGAAGAGTGGTACTGCGATCGAATAGACGCCATCGAACATGCCGTCCTCGCTGACCGCGATGCCATGGGCCCGAATGTCCTTGATGCGCCTCTTGAGCGCAGCCACGCTTTGTACCGTTCCCGAGGCCAGGCGTTCGAACGTCACCGATGCCAGGTAGCTCGCAGCGTCTTGAGCCGACATCCAGGCCAGCAAGCTCTGGCCGATGGCCGAGCTGTAAAGGGGCTTGGTCAGGCCCGGCTTGATGCTAAAGCGCAAAGGGTTGCTCGGCTCGATCACATCGACATACACGACCTGAGCGCGACTGTCGTCCAAGGTCCCCAGGATCACCGTTTCGCTGCACTCCTGGGCCAGCCACTGCATGGTCGGGCGGGCGCCACCGGGCAATACCCGGCTGCGGGCCAGGGCCAGGCCCAGCCGCATGCCCTGCGGGCCGACCTCATGCAGGCCGCCTGCCGAGCTCACGTAGCCCGCCTGCTCGAGTGCCCGCAGCAGCCGAAACAAGCTGGTCTTGGGCATGTCCAGTCGGGCAGACAGCTGCGCCAGGCGCAGGCCCTCGCCAGCCTGCGCGAGCTCATAGAGCAGCTGTAAAGTCCTCAGGGGAGCACGCGGGGTGGGGTCTGCTTCAGGCGTGAGGGTTTGTTTTATCATGGTCGCCGGCTCAACAGAACATGGGCCTTGTTCAGGGCGTAACGGGCACGGTTGAGCATCCGCCGCTCCTGGACTTGCTTGGCCAGCCCGCAGGCGCTGAGCTTGGCTTGGGAATCGCTCCTCTCATGTTTGAGCTCGAGCAGCAAAAGGATGTTTTCTCGAGTCCTGATCATTCCTGGCCTTAAAGGCCGGGAAGAGGGCGACCTGCGGCATGCGCGCCGGCTAGGCGGCCGAAGACCATGCCCCGCAGCACCGAGGTCGAGCCGGTGTAATTGCCGTAATACATACCGGTCATCTCGCCGGCGGCGTACAAGCCGGGCACGGCATCGCCCAAGGTATCCAGCACCCGGCCGAGGCGGTCGGTCTTGAGGCCGCCGAAGGTGAACACATTGGCCGACACGATGGGGTAGGCATGAAAGGGCGCTTGGGCAATCGGCAGGGCCCAATTGGACTTGGGCGGCGTCAAGCCCTCGGTGTGCAGGCCATCGAGCTCCAGCGGCTTCCAGGTGCCGGGCACGCAGGCTTTGTTGTAACCCTCGATGGTTGCCAGCAGCTGCTCAGCCGGCAGATCGAGCTTGCCGGCCAGCTCCTCGATGCTGTTGGCGGCGATCGGTGGCTGATCGCTGCGTATGCCCAGCCTGTAGTTGGGGATCTCCAGGTGACGGGCGTCAAGCACCACATAGGCCATCCCGCCGTCTTGCTCGTAGATGCGGCGAGTCACCCGTTCATAGTAGGCGTCGACGGTGCCTGGCGCCTCATTGACAAAGCGCTGACCGGCCTTGTTGATCAGCACGCCGTAGGGGAAGATGAACAAGGCCGGCTCGGAAATGCCCGAGCGCGGATCAACAGGCTCGGCATGAAAGCTGCCAAATTCGCCACAGCTGGCAGCACCCACCTCCAGGCCCATGCGGATGCCGTCGCCCCGGTTGTAGTAACCACCTCGGCAGATAGGGCGCAGGTGCACCGAGCGCGGCCCGATGTAGCGGGTCTGCATTTCCGCGTTTCCTTGAAAGCCGCCGCAGGCCAGCACCACCTGGCCCATGAGCCGGCGCGGCGCCTGACCGCCGGTTTTGACCAGCACGCCACAGACACTGCCGTCGTCCTGGCGCAGCAGGCTTTGGGCCGCGCTCTCGTAATGAAAGCTCACGCCCAGGGTCTCGGCCTTGGCGGCCAGAGCCTCCACCAGCGCCAGTCCGCCGCCGACCGGCAACAGGCGCGGCTGGCTGCGGGTGAGGAACTGGGTGGGCAGAAAGTCAAAGCGCACGCCCATGCCCTTCATCCAGGCCACCGTGGGGCCGGCGTTGGCGGCCAGCGCTTCAATCACGTCGGGGTCGGTCAGGCTGAGGGTGTTGATCAGGCGCGCCCGGCTGGCCGGTGGCTGGCCGGACTCGGCCACCAGCGCCGGGCTGATGGCGCCTGAGCCGTTGTCGGCCAACTGCATCTCGAAGTCGTCGGTGACCTCGGTTTCACTTTTCATGCGCAGGTAGGCCTCGGTATAGCGGCTTTGCCCACCACGCTCCTCGCGCGGGGAACGTTCGAGCACTGCCACCCGGGCGCCGGCTTCGGCTGCTGAAACCGCCGCTGACAGGCCGGCCACGCCGCACCCCACCACCACCACGTCATAGTTGAGTTCGCCGGTCTGACTCATGATTGGATACGCTCCCTGCTGGTTGTTCCATTATTGGAATAATGTTCCTATATTGGTTATCGTACCGTAAGATCGTGGGCCCTGCCCCGTGCGGCTTTGCCATGAGGAGCCAAGACCTCACCATGCCCAAATAGGCAGTGCCTTCACCGACCTGAAACCGCTCCCCGTCATAGACTTAGGGTCTCACCTCAGCGAGGGCTCAATTCATGATCGACCACCTTGACCACCTGGTTCTGACGACGGCCCGCCCCGAGGCTTGCGCGGACTTCTACACCCGCGTGCTGGGCATGAGCTTGGAGTCCTTCGTTGGCGGTAACCCGCCGGTGCAGCGCAGCGCTCTTAAGTTCGGCCGGCAGAAAATCAACCTGCACATTCAAGGTCGGGAGTTCGAGCCGAAAGCGCACCTGCCCGTGCCGGGCAGCCAGGACCTGTGCTTTATCGCCAGCATTCCTTTGGCGCAGGTGATCGAGCGTCTGGCCGAGGCCCACTGGCCCATCATTGAGGGGCCGGTTCAGCGCACCGGCGCCACCGGCAAGATCATGTCGGTGTATGTGCGCGATCCCGATTACAACCTGATCGAGATCTCCGAGCCCCTGTGAGGCAGCCCGGCCAAGTGCCGGTACTCAGTCGGCAAACTGCCCGGCTGCCTTGATCACCGGCCCATAGCGCTGGGTTTCCTGCTGCAGCCAGGTTCTCAGGCCGTTCGAGCTCAGCTTGTCATCGGGCACGATCACCGCGCCCAGATCGGTCAGCTTGGACATCACCGCCGGCTCTTTCAGGGCCAGGCTCAGTGCTCGGGCGAAGCTGTCCATGGCTGCCTTGGGCGTGCCCTTGGGCGCGTAGACACCGTGCCACACCACCATCTGGAAGTTGCTCAGGCCCTGCTCGGCCAGCGTGGGGACATCGGGCATGGTTTTCAGGCGCGAGGTGGTGGTCACGCCATAGAGCTTGACATTGCCGGCCTTGATCTGCGGCGTGGTCGATGTGGTCTGGTCGCACAGCAGATCGACCTGGCTGCCCAGCAGCGCGTTGAGCGCTGGGCCAGTGCCAGAAAATGGTACGGTGGTCAGGTCAACACCAATGGCCTGTCTGAACAACACGCTGCACAAATGCGAGACCGCGCCCAGGCCGGCATGCGCGATATTGATCTTGTCGCCATTGGCTTTGAGGTGAGCGACAAGTTCCTTGAAGTCATTGGCCGGAAAGTCTTTGCGCGCAATGAGGGTCATGGGCACATCAACCACCTGGCTGACGTATTCAAAGTCGGTCAGCGGGTTAAAGGCCAGCTTGCGGTACAGGGCCGGCGCGGTGCCCATGCCGTTGTGATGGATGAGGAAGGTGTAGCCGTCGGGCGCGGCCTTGGCGGTGTAGGCCGAGGCAACCGTACCGCCGGCCCCCAACTTGTTTTCAATGACCACCGGCTGGCCCAGGGTCTTGGTCATGCTCGCACCCAGTAGACGAGCCACCACATCGGTCGGGCCGCCGGCGGCAAAGGGCACCACCAAGGTGATGGGCTTGGTCGGGTAGGCCTGCGCCATGGCAGCGGCGCCCAGGCAGGCCGACAGCAGGGCCGCCGAAGCTGTGCGAAACAGTTTTGGGATGGGTTGCATGAGAGTCTCCTGTTGTGCTTGGCCGAGGGGTGGAATCTGACTGCACGGCCGATTGCCGAAGTATTGACGCTGTGTCGGCGCTTTGTCCAGCTTCGCTGAAAACCCGCCAAGCTTGGAAGGCTAAAGTCACTTCGATCCGGCCTGCACTGGTGACCGTGTGCGTGGGTGCAGCTGACACGGCGGACCGGCAACTGGCTTTACCGGCTGAGATGGGGTCGCTATCATCGGCCCAGCTTTTGCTGCTCCAGCTTGAGTTCTTTCTTCTACATCCCATGAAAATCTGGTACCAAAGCATGACGCGGGCTTCGGCCTGGCCGGCCTACAACGCAGCGCTGAGGCAGGTCATCGACTCTGTGCGTGATGCCGACACCGAGGTGCAGATCCATGGCATCAGCCAGCGCGGCGGCGTGGGCGACCAGTACCGATATCTGGAGTTGATTGAAACCCAAGAGGTGCTGGCCAATGTGGAGCGCGCGACGCAAGAGGGCTTTGACGCCTTTGTGATCGGCAACATCTGCGACCCCGGTCTGCACGAGGCGCGCGAGATCACCGATATGCCGGTGTTGGGCCTGGGCGAGACCTCGGGCTACTTCGCCACTCAGGTGGCCGGCAACTTTGCGCTGGTGACCGGCTCACCTAAGCACATGCCCAAGATACTGGAGAACTTCCGGCGCTATGGTCACCGCGACAAGCTGCACAGCGCCCGTTCGATGCAGATGATCAGGCTGGTCGATCTGGATACCGGCTTCTCAGACCCAGCAACGGGCCAGGCCCTGATTGATCGCTTTCTGGCCGAGGTTCAAAACGCTGCCGCCGAAGGTGCTGAAGCCGTCGTCCCGGCCGTGGGCGTACTCATGGTCTTGCTGGCGCGTGCAGGCCTGCATGTGAGCCCGCAAGGCCTGCCCATCATCAATGGTGTCGGCGCGCTGATCAAGATGGCAGAAACATCGGTGCGGCTGCGCCAATTCATGGGCGGCGTCTGGACCTCGCGCCGCTGCACCTACCAGCAACCGCCGGCAAGCCAACTCGCAGAAATTCGCCGCCATTACGGGCCGGTCTACAGCACCCTGCCAGATCCACACGCTTAATTTCAGGAGAACAGATTGAGCCAGTTCAAGAGTTTCATCCGCGTTCTGCACGTCCTGGGCGCGCTGCCCTGGCTGGCCCTGACGGCCGCGCAGGCACAGGACTTTCCCAATCGGCCGCTCAAGATCATCGTGCCCTACGGCGCTGGCGGCAGCGTCGATGCGATCGCCCGCACCTTGGCGCAGGAACTCACGCCGCGCCTGGGGCAGCCTGTGATTGTCGAGAACAAGACCGGTGCAGGCAGCAATGTGGGTTCGGCCTTTGTGGCCAAGGCGCCGCCCGACGGCTACACACTCTTGCTCACATCGCCAGGCAATGCGATCAACCTGACGCTGTTCAAGCAAATGCCCTATGACGTGCGCACCGAGTTGACGCAGGTGTCCGTGGTCGGCAGGGCGCCCGGCATCTTGCTGGCCAACCCATCCTTTCCCGCCAACAGCGTCAAGGACCTGGTCGAGATGGCTCGCAAGACACCCGGCGCCATCAATTTTGGCTCGGGCGGGCCCGGCAGTTCCGAGCACCTGGCCGGCGAGATGTTCAAGTCGACCGCCGGCATCAACATCACCCATATTCCCTACAAGGGTGGGGCTTCGGTGATCAACGATGTGCTGGCCGGCCATGTTCAGATCTTTTTTACCAACCAGGCCAATGTGATCGGGCAGATCAAGGCCAATACGATCAAGGTGCTCGGCGTGGCCGCTCGCGAGCGCTCTACGCTATTGCCCAATGTGCCGACCTTTGCTGAGCAGGGCTATCCGGAGCAGCAGGTGTCGGTGTGGTGGGGCATTGCAGCGCCGGCCAACACGCCGGCGGCGGTGCTTGAGCGCCTGAACAAAGAGATTTTGGCCGCCGGGGCATCAGCTTCGATGCGACAGCGCCTGAGCGAAATGGGCGCGGAGTCGCTCTCGATGACGCGGGCCCAAGCCAACGCATTTTTAGAAGATGAGATTGTGCGTTGGGGCAAAGCGGTCAAATCGTCCAATGCCCAGGCCAACTGAAATCTGCACTCTCTTGAAGGCCTGACCAGGATGGACGCGACCCCGACATTGCCACAAGCCATACCGCGCGCCGAACGCGAATACAGTGCACGCGCCTTGCTGGCCGTGGCTGTGCCTCAGGCCAACCCGGTGGTAGAACCCGAGTTTTCTGCGCTGATGCCGGTCGGCGTGGGCGTGATCGCCACCCGGCTGCAAGGCAGCCGCACCGATTCAGGCAACCGCCTGGTGCAGTACCTTGATAACTTGGGCGGGAGCATCGAGGCATTTGATACTGCCAAGCCCGACGCGCTGGGATACGCCTGTACCGGCACCAGCTACCTGATCGGAGCCGATGAAGAGCGCCGCCGTGTCGATCAGTACCAGCAACGCTTTGGCTTTCCCATCATCACCTCGGCGACTGCCATTTTGGCCGCTTGCAAACACCTGGGCCTGTCGCGGGTGGCCCTGCTGGCGCCTTATCCGCAGTGGATCGTTGACGCCAGCTTGGAGTATTGGCAGCAATGCGGCCTGTCCGTGATCAGCTGGGCGCGCACAGAGATGGACGCGACCGATACCCGTGCGGTCTACAAAATCCGGGCGCCTATGGTGCACGAAGCCGCCGACAAGCTCGACACCCGTGATGTGGATGCCATCCTGATCTCCGGCACCGGCATGCCCAGCCTGCGCGTGATGCCCAGCCTGGCTTTGCGCACCGGCAAACCGGTACTCTCATCGAACCTCTGCCTGGCCTGGGCACTGCTGCGCGAAACCGGCGTGTCCTGCGAGCCGCCCCGGGCGGATTTGGGCGAGACGCTGATGGGCGGGTGGGTCGAGCGCGCGGCGCGGCTTTAATCGACTCGTCGGCTTCAATAGGTGATGGTCAGTAGATGGGGCTGTGGAACGATGGTCCCGCTTTGACCCGCCTGTCCGGCCGCCATCAAGCCGTTGATGTAGTGGGTGGCCGTGCCTGTGACGTTGCCCTGGGTCGACAAACTGTTCGTTCCGATATTGCTGGCCGTGCCCGGACTGGTCAAGCTCAGCCCTAGGGTATAGCGTAGGCCCCCCACAACGCCCGATAGCTGATCCAGGGTCATGGTGTAGGGCAGATAGTTGGTGCAGTTCGCCCTGAAGCTCGTACCGGCGAAGGCGGCCGATGGACTGAATGCGGCGTAGCTAAAGCTTAGGTTGCTGGGGCCGTTGCTGATGCTGCATGCCGCGGGCGCATAGAGGTTGATGTTGATGGAGGAAGTGGCCAGAGTGGTGCTACCGGTAATCAGAGTAATGTCAACACGGTCCGTGTAAGTGCCCGACGGAAAGCTGCTGACGTTCTGCGCGATGGGCTTGCAGGCCCAGTAATTGAATGTACTTGTGACAGGTGTTCTCAAAGCCAGATTCGTCAGAGTAAGAGATATGGCGCTGCTGCTTTTACTAGACCATGCGTCGGTACATGCGGAGTTAGCGAATACGTCGTAGCTGATTTTCGAACTATTGAGTTGGACGTAATTGAGCGATCCCGACTTGTAAAGTCCGTTGCTGGCCTTCAAGTCGAGTGTGGTCGGATCGCTGGCCGAGGTTCTGGTGCAGGTCACGCTCACCGAACCTTGCTGAAGATTGGCAGGGCTGGTGTTATTGGTCGTAGACACGTAGGCGAAATTGACGGCTGCAGGCGGTGCGATGGTGCAGGTGATGGCCGCTTGCGCTGTCAGCGCGCTCAGCCCAAGCAGGAAGGTCGCCAGGCGCCCGAGCAAGCGCGGCGCGAAGATTCGGTGAAGCCGTGCGATCACCGCTTGAGCCCCTTGCAGGACAAGGGGCCCATTCGAAGGACCTCGTCTATCGATTGCTCCGGCAGGTCGACCTGAATCTGGCAACGCTGATCTTGCCAGCGCAGCTCAAGCTGGTTGCTCGCCTGCAAGCCCGTCACAAAGGCTTCGCCCCGACGAGCGGTGTAGAACACCTCACTTTGTCCCATCATGTTCACGGTGGCGCCGGCAGGCG
>JBAXEN010000190.1:0-8169 GCA_037140415.1 Betaproteobacteria bacterium
GCAATCGCCCTGCTATTTACATCCAACATAAGAAACTTGGGTTTGCGCCGCTTACAGTTTTTGGCGACGCACTTCGACGCGCCGTATTGCTGGCCAGCACAATGTATTTGCTAAAGGGTGGCGGGGTTCTACTGATTGACGAAGTCGAATCTGGCATCCATTTCCGTGCACTCCAAAGAGTGATGCATTGGCTGACTGACGTGGCGAACCAACTCCAGGTCCAGGTTATCGCCACGACACATAGCCTTGAGGCGGTTGATGCTATTTGCAGTTCTTTGGCCGAACGATCCCAAGACCTGGTGACGTATCATCTGGAGGAAACAGAAGAGAATACGGTCGCCAAGCGGATTTCTGGAGATCTGTTGCTGCGTCTGCGATGCGCGCTTCCTTGGCCTGGGCCAGAGCGACTTGCATGATTTCTTTGGTGATGCCCTGGATCTTGATATCCATCTGCAAGGCGGTGATGCCGTGGGTGGTGCCGGCCACCTTGAAGTCCATGTCGCCGAGGTGGTCCTCATCACCCAGGATGTCAGTGAGCACCGCAAAGCGGTTGTCTTCCTTGATCAAGCCCATGGCGATGCCAGCCACGTGGGCTTTGAGGGGCACGCCAGCGTCCATCAGCGACAGGCAGCCGCCGCAGACCGAGGCCATGGACGAGGAACCATTGGACTCGGTGATCTCCGAGACCACCCGCATGGTGTAGGGAAACTCTTCCTTGGTCGGCAGAACTGCCACCAAGGCCCGCTTGGCCAGACGGCCGTGACCGATCTCGCGGCGCTTGGGGCTGCCCACACGGCCGGTTTCGCCGGTGGCAAACGGGGGCATGTTGTAGTGCAGCAGGAAGCGGTCTTCATAGTCACCCGACAAGGCGTCGATGCGCTGGGCATCGCGCTCGGTGCCCAGCGTGGCCACCACCAGCGCCTGGGTTTCACCGCGGGTGAACAGGGCCGAGCCGTGGGTGCGGGGCAACACCGAATTGCGAATTTCAATGGGACGTACGGTGCGGGTGTCGCGGCCGTCAATACGGGGCTCGCCAGCGAGGATCTGGCTGCGCACGATCTTGGCTTCAATTTCGAACAGCAGGCCGTCGACTTTGACCGAATCGAAAGCCATGCCAGCAGCACTGAGGGCTTCTTTGGTCTCCGAGTAGGCGATGCGGCAAGCCTGGGTGCGAGCCTGCTTGCTGCGGATCTGGTAGGCCGCCTGCAGCTTGGCCTGAGCCAGTTCATTGACCTTGGCAATCAGCGGCTCGTCCTTGGCCGGTGCTTGCCAGTTCCAGACGGGCTTGCCAGCGTCACGCACCAACTCGTGGATGGCCTCAATGGCCACCCTGCCCTGCTCATGGCCGAACACCACGGCGCCGAGCATGATCTCTTCCGGCAGTTGCTTGGCTTCGGACTCGACCATCAGCACAGCCGCTTCGGTGCCGGCCACCACCAGATCCATTTGGGACTGAGCCACCTGCTCTTTGCTGGGGTTGAGCACGTATTGGCCGTCGATGTAGGCCACCCGTGCCGCGCCGATCGGGCCGTTGAAAGGAATGCCCGAAACGGCCAGGGCGGCGCTCGAGGCGATCAGGGCCGGGATATCGCCCTCGACCTGCGGGTTGAGCGAGAGCACATGGACCACGACCTGCACTTCATTGAAAAAACCGTCCGGAAACAGGGGGCGGATCGGGCGGTCAATCAGGCGCGAGGTCAAGGTCTCGAACTCGCTGGGACGGCCTTCCCGCTTGAAAAAGCTGCCCGGAATCCTGCCGGCAGCGTAGGTTTTCTCGAGGTAGTCCACGGTCAGTGGAAAGAAGTCTTGGCCGGGCTTGGCATCGGTGCGGGCCACCACCGTGGCCAGAACCACGGTGCCGTCCATGTCCACCAGCACGGCGCCGGTGGATTGGCGAGCGATCTCACCGGTTTCCAAGGTGACCTTGTGCTGGCCCCACTGAAATGTTTTGCTGACTTTATTGAAGATACTCATCGTCGGTCTCCGTTGCTTGAATTAAGGGCATGAGGCTGCCCTGAGAAGCCCGGAGCTGGACCGAAGAACACGATGCCATTCCAGAAAGAGCCGCCGTCAGCTCTTTGTGGAATGACACAGCGCGCGTTCCCTAGACCTTGCTCCGAAGTAAAAAGCGCCTGAGCCAGCGAACCAACTCAGGCGCCCTTGTCTGTCATTCGGCGCTTACTTGCGCAGACCCAGCTTGGCGATCAGCGCGGTGTAGCGATCGGCATCTTTGGCCTTGAGGTAGTCGAGCAGCTTGCGCCGACGGCTGACCATGCGCAGCAGACCACGGCGACCATGATGGTCCTTGCCATGGGTTTTGAAGTGGGGGGTGAGCTCGTTGATGCGGCCGGTCAGCAATGCGACCTGCACTTCCGGACTACCGGTGTCAGCGGCAGAACGGGCATTGGCCGCAACGATGCTGGCCTTGATTTCTTTGGCAATCATGATGTTTCCTTGACTTGCGAACGCCGCAGTCAAAGTCGACCGCTGGCGCCGTGTTGGTTTTAAACCCTTCGACTGGGAATAAACCCAGCGAAGCCGGCCATTATAGCCCGATCCAGCGACCCAGCCGCTCGGCCCCCAAGCGCAGCCGCTGAAGGTCGGCGCTGGCAAAGCACCAGCGCAGCCAGCCCTGCAACTGGGCCTCGTGGCTGTCATGGAAAGCGTGGCCTGGCGCCAAGCCCAGACCCGCTTCGCGCACCAGGCGTTGGGCCAGAGCGAGACTGTCGGGGTGCTGCGGCATGCATAAAAAAGCATACATGGCCCCGGGGGCTGGCGCCACCTGCACCCCGGGCAGGGCCTGCAGCAAAGGCAGCAAGGTGTCGCGGCACAGTCGCAGGTGGGCGACCACCGCCGGGGTGATCTGCTCGGCATGAGCCAGCGCCGCCAAGCCCGCCCTTTGCACAAACACCGGCAGGCAGGAGGTGTTGAATTCGATCAACTTGGCCAGCGCCGGCGTCATGGCAGGCGGCACCGTCAGCCAGCCCAGGCGCCAGCCGGTCATCAGAAAGCTCTTGGAAAAGCTGTTGACCACCACCAGCCGGTCGTCGGGCGCGGCCAAGTCCAGAAAGCTGGGCGCGCATTGGCCGGGCGCGCCAGCAAAGTACAGGCGCTCGTAGACCTCGTCGGCCACGATCCAGATCCCGTGGCGGCGGCAGTGGTCCAGAATCTGAGCCTGCTCGCTGCGGCTCAATGTCCAGCCGCTTGGGTTGTTGGGTGAGTTCAGCACCAAGGCGCGGGTCTGCGGGCCCAAAGCCGCCAGCAATTGGTCCATGTCCAGCGTCCAGCTGCCCTGCGTCGGGCGCAGGCTGACGGTACGCACCTGCGCGCCCATGACCTGGGGCTGGGCCACCAAATTGGGCCACACTGGCGTTACCACCACCACCGAGTCGCCGGGGTCGAGCAGGGCCTGGGCGGTGAGCATCAGGCCGTTGACGCCTCCGGCAGTGACCGCCATGCGCTCAGGACCTATGGCCTGCCCATGCAAAGCGCTGCAGTAGCCCGCCAAGGCCTCACGCAGCGAGGCCAGGCCCAGGTTATGGCTGTAGAAGGTTTCACCGGCCGCCAAAGAGGCGCTGGCGGCGTCGCGAATCACCGCTGGCGTGGCCTGATCGCTCTCACCAAACCAGAACTTGAGCACATCGCTCTGGTCCAGGGCGGCGTTGGCCACCACGCGGATCATGGACTCGCCAAGCTGATCGATGGTGTTTCTCATGACATCAGCGGCTGGGCCGGGCCATCTTGCAGCTGTGGTCCTGCTGGGCCTGCTCGGCGCTGACCGTTTTGACCACCCGAAAACCGTAGCCCGAACCCTCGGCATCAAAACGCACCCCGGGGCTGCCCTGCCGGTCCATGATCACCACCCGCAACTCCTGCTGGAATTGGTGGTCGGCCGCGCGCATGCGGCCACTGTGGCCGGCCATGGCGAGATCAGCCCGCTCAAGCTGCTGCGCAAGCGCGGCAGCCTCCAGGCTCTGGGCTTTTTCGATGGCCTGCGCCAAAGCCTCCATCATCAACTGCATGCGCATATGGACATAGTCGTCCTGCGGCCGGGGAAAGCGCTGGCGAAAGCCCTGGTAGAACTGCAGTGCCGGCTCGCCCGGCACATTGGCAAACCACTCAGCCACCGCCACGACCTTGCCCACACCGGCCTCGCCCAGCACCCCGGGCACGCCCAAGGCGTTGCCGTAAAAGGTGTAGAACTTGCCGTCAAAGCCCACATCGCGGGCGGCCTTGACCAGCAGCGTCAAGTCGTTGCCGAAATTACCAGTGAGCACCGCCTGCGCGCCGCTGAGCTTGATTTTGGTGGCGTAGGGAATAAAGTCCTTGACCCGCCCCAGGGGATGCAACTCGTCACCGACGACCTGCACATCCGGGCGCAGGGCCGCCAGCTGGCGTTTGCCCTCGCGCAGCACCGCCTGCCCAAAGCTGTAATCTTGCCCGATCAGGTAAATTTTTTGCACTGCCTTGTCCTCGCGCAGCACCTGCATCAGAGCGGCCATGCGCATGTCCGCATGGGCATCGAAACGGAAATGCCAGTAGCTACAGCGTTCATTGGTGAGCACCGGATCGACCGCCGCGTAATTCAAGAACACCACCCGCTTGTCGGGCTCGCGCTCGTTGTGCTTGCCGATGGCGTCGATCAAGGCGGCTGCCACCGCTGAGGAGTTGCCCTGCATCACGATGCGTATGCCGTCGTCAATGGCCGAACGCAAGGCCGCCAGCGCCTCCTCGCTCTGACCCTTGCTGTCGTAGCGCACCATCTGCAGCGGCCGAGCGCTGCCGGCAAGCTTAAGGCCGCCGCGCGCATTGACCCGCTCGGTGGCCCACACGAGATTGCGAAAGGCCGCCTCGCCTCCATTGGCCAGCGGCCCCGACAAGGTTTCAATCAGGGCGATGCGCACAGGCGCTTGCGCCCAAGCCGGCACGCCCAGGCACAGCAAGCAGACCAGCAAACAGCGCTTGAGCAGGCTCAAGATCGAGGGGTGAAAAAGCATCATCGGCCGACCAGTTCTTCCAGGCTCCAACGCGGCCTGACGTCAAAGGCATAGCTGCGGTCGGGCACGGCCAGTCCGGCCTGCAGCCGCATGCCAGCGGCCAGAGCGATCATGGCGCCGTTGTCGGTGCACCACTGCAGCTCGGGGTAATGGACCCGCACGCCCAGCCGGCGGCAGGCCGCATCCAAGCGCTGGCGCAGCAGGCGGTTGGCGCCCACGCCGCCGGCCACCACCAGGCGATCGAGGTCGGTGCGTTCGAGCGCGGCCAGACTTTTGGCCACCAGCACATCAACGATGGCCGCCTGAGTGGCTGCCGCCAGATCGGCGCGGCGGGCATCGACCTGATCGCCCAGACGCTGCACCTGGGTCAGCACGGCGGTCTTGAGCCCGGCAAAAGAAAAGTCCAAATCGCCGCTGTGCAGCAAAGGCCGCGGCAGTTTGAAGGCCTGTGCATCGCCAGCGTCGGCCAGCTTGGACAGGTGTGGCCCACCGGGATACGGCAGCCCCAGCAGCTTGGCCGACTTGTCAAAGGCCTCGCCGGCGGCATCGTCGATGGTCTCGCCCAATAGCTCATAGTCCCCTACCCCCTGCACCCTCATCAGCTGGGTATGCCCGCCCGACACCAGCAAGGCCACAAAGGGAAATTCGGGCGCCTCATCGCTCAAAAATGGCGACAGGAGGTGGCCTTCGAGGTGATGAATGCCCAGCGCTGGTTTACCCAGCGCCGCGGCCAACGCACAGGCCAGGCCAGCGCCAACGAGCAAGGCGCCCGCCAGACCCGGACCCCGGGTGTAAGCCACCAGATCGACCTCGCCGAGCGTGCTGCCGCACTGGCTCAGCACTTGCTGCATCAGCGGCAGCACCCGCCGGATATGGTCGCGGCTGGCCAGTTCGGGCACCACACCGCCATAGGCCTGGTGCAGGTCAATCTGACTGTGCAGCGCGTGGGCCAGCAGCTTTGGGCGAGCCGGGCCCGAAGCATCGACCAGGGCCATACCGGTTTCATCACAGCTCGATTCAATGCCCAGGACACGCATGGTCTCAAGTGTAAGGTCCGGGCCTTTCAGTCCCGTATCAGCCCGAGGGGGCTTAGGGGTATGCGCGCCGCCAAAGCGCATGCTTAAGCTCATGACCGCCGGTTATCAAAGGCGTCGCAAAATCCTGCCACCGCGCCGCCCGCGCGCGTCAACCCCGCAGACCTTTTGAGACACCCCGCCATGAACCCACCTGATCGTTTGCAAGGCTCATGCACCCTGGTCGGCGCCGGCCCCGGCGACCCGGAACTGCTCACCCTCAAAGCGCTGCGGGCCATCGAATCGGCCACCGTGCTGCTGGTCGATGACCTGGTGGGCCCGCAGATCGCCGCCTTGGCCCCGGCCAGTGCCCGGGTGATCCATGTTGGCAAGCGCGGCGGCTGTCCGTCCACTGCTCAGGCCTTCATTGAAAAGCTGATGATCACCGAGGCGCGCAAGGGCGAGCGGGTGGTCAGGCTCAAAGGGGGCGATCCCTTCATCTTCGGCCGCGGTGGCGAAGAGGTGGAGAGCCTGCGGGAAGCCGGCATCGCGGTGCAGGTGATCAACGGCATCACCGCCGGCCTGGCCGCCGTCACTGGCCTGGGCGTGCCTCTGACCCACCGTGAACATGCCCACGGCGTGGTTTTTCTCACGGGCCATGCCCGCAGTGCAGGCACGACAGACTGGCGTGCTCTCTCCAGCCTGGCGCACAGCCAGCGACTGACCTTGGTGATCTACATGGGCGTGAGCAGTGTCGACCAGATTGCCTTGCAATTGCTGCACGGCCTGCCCGCACAGACCTCGGTGGCGGTGGTGCAAAACGTCAGTCTGCCCGAGCAAAGGCACATCGCCACCACCCTGGAAAACTTGGCGCACGACATGGCACGCCACCAGATGGGCAGCCCGGCGGTGATCGTGGTCGGTGAAGTGACGGCCAGCCTGGCCTTAGCGCAGGCCCACCCGCACAGACAACTGCAAACCGCCTGAGCTTAGGCCGCCGACTTCGCCTGTCTGAGCACCAGTTCTACCCCGCGGTTGGCCAGCGCGTCGGCCTGCTCGTTGCCAGCGTGACCGGCATGACCGCGCACCCAATGCCAGTCGATGCGATGGCCACCGCCTGCGACCAGCGCGTCCAATTGCTGCCACAGGTCCACGTTCTTGACCGGCGCCTTGGTCGAGGTGCGCCAGCCCCTGGCCTTCCAGCCGGCGATCCACTCGGTCATGCCCTTGCGCACATACTCGCTGTCAAGGTAGAGGCTGACATGGCAGGGCCGCTTGAGCGCGGTCAGCGCCTGGATCACCGCCATGATCTCCATCCGGTTGTTGGTGGTGTTCAACTCGCCACCGAACAACTCCTTGCGGCTATCGCCGCTCTCCAGCAGCGCCCCCCAGCCGCCAGGGCCGGGGTTGCCTTTGCAGGCTCCGTCGGTGTGTATGGTCACTTGATGCAAGGAATCGGCTCCGCTGTCGTGAAGGCTAGGCGCTGCCCGGCCTGTAAACCCCAGGGGGCCGCTCAGCTCAGGTCTGATTGCTGCGCATTGTTGCATGCAGGGCTGTGGGCATGGGCTTGCCCCTGCCTTTGCGCCGCTGCAGCCACCGCAGGGCGGCGCGCACGTTCGCGCCACGCCGGCTCGATCAACCGCATGCCGCGCACACGCTTGACAGCCACCACAAAATACACGGCGCCAAAAATCGGCCACCAGCGCGCTCCGATGGGGTCCATCCAGGACAAACGCTCGAGCCAGCGGGCGTGCCGCAGGGCCGGCCGATAAATGCCAAAGCGAGCCGACTCGACCTCAAAGCCCAGCAGCCGCAGCCAATCGCGCAAACGCCAATAGCCAATGTATTCGCCTTGATCGGGCAAAAATGGCTGGCCCAGACCCCAGCGACTGAGCCAGCGGCTGCGTCGCTGCCGCAGGCCCCACATACTCACCGGATTGAAGCCGCTGATGACCACCCGCCCTTCAGGCACCAGCACCCGCTCGACCTCGCGCAAGGCTGTGTGCGGGTCCTCGCTCAACTCGAGGGTGTGCGGCATCACCACCAGGTCCAGACACTGCTCGCCAAAGGGCAGCGCCGCAGAATGCGTCACCAAGGCCCCTCGTTGCCCTTGCGTGCCGCCATCGCCCGTCGATGGGGTGTTGCCGATCTGGCCGGAC
>JBAXEN010000191.1:0-8157 GCA_037140415.1 Betaproteobacteria bacterium
CCCAGGTCAGCGCCAGCCACCAGACCAGCCCGATGATGAAGCTGGTCAGCCGCGGTGACACCACCGTGGTCGACGCTTACCTCTCGCCGATTTTGCGGCGCTACGTCGACCAAGTCGCCGCTGAAATGCCGGGCGTCAAACTGTTTTTCATGCAATCTTCAGGCGGGCTGACCGATGCGCAGGCCTTTGCGGGCAAGGACGCCATTCTGTCTGGCCCGGCCGGCGGCATTGTGGGCATGGCCCGCACCGCTGAGCTGGCTGGCTGCGACAAAGTGATCGGCTTTGACATGGGCGGTACCTCCACCGATGTATCGCACTTTGCGGGTGAATTCGAACGCGAATTTGAAACCCAGGTGGCCGGTGTCCGCATGCGCGCCCCGATGATGAGCATTCATACCGTGGCCGCCGGCGGCGGCTCCATCTTGGCTTTTGACGGCGCCCGTTTTCGGGTGGGCCCCCAAAGCGCCGGCGCCAACCCGGGGCCGGCCTGCTACCGGCGCGGCGGCCCGCTGGCTGTGACCGATGCGAATGTGATGCTGGGCAAAATCGTGCCGGCCTACTTTCCCAAGGTATTTGGCCCGCAGGCCAATGAGGCCCTGAGCGCCGAGCCTGTGCGTGCGCAATTTGAGGCACTGGCCGCGCAGACCGGCCGCAGCGCCGAGGAGGTGGCCGAAGGCTTTGTCCGCATCGCGGTGCAGCAGATGGCCAATGCGATCAAGAAGATCTCGGTCGCCCGCGGCTATGACGTCACCTCCTACACCTTGCAATGCTTCGGCGGCGCAGGCGGCCAGCATGCCTGCCTGGTGGCCGATGCGCTGGGCATGAGCCGGGTGCTGGTGCACCCGCTGGCGGGTGTGCTCTCGGCCTATGGCATGGGCCTGGCCGATCAGAACCTGATCCGCGAACAGGCGGTGGAATTGCCGCTGCAGCAGGCTGTGCCGCAAATGGCCGCGCAACTGCAGGCGCTGGCCGAGCAGGCCGAGGCTGACCTGCGCAGCCAGCAAGGCAGCCAGGCCGAGCTGGTGGTGCATCGCCGCGTTCATGTGCGCTATGAAGGCACTGACTCGGCGCTGGTGGTGCCCTTTGGCGATATGGCGGCCATTGAGGCCGCCTTTGAGCAGGCTTATCGGCAGCGCTTTGCATTCCTGATGCAGGGCAAGCGTCTGGTGGTTGAGGCGGTGTCGGTGGAGGCGGTGGTGGCCGGCGATGCGCCGGCCGAAGACCGTCAGGCCTTGCAGCCCGCGCGCGAGGCGCCGCGCCGCGACACGGTGCGGATGTACAGCGGCGGGCGCTGGCATGAGGCGGCGCTGATGGTGCGTGCGGATCTGCGCCCGGGCGATCAAATCACCGGCCCGGCCATCATTGCCGAGCAAAACGCCACCACCGTGGTCGAGCCCGAGTGGTTGGCCCGCCTGAGCGAGCTCGACCATCTGCTGCTCGAGCGACGTGTGCCGCGCGCGCAGCGCTTTGCGCTGGGCACCAGCGTCGATCCGGTGCTGCTGGAAGTGTTCAACAACCTGTTCATGAACATTGCCGAGCAGATGGGCTTGCAGCTGCAAAACACCGCGTACTCGGTCAACATCAAGGAGCGGCTGGATTTTTCCTGCGCGCTGTTTGATGCAGCGGGACAGCTGATCGCCAACGCGCCGCACATGCCGGTGCACCTGGGATCCATGGGCGAGAGCATACAGACGGTGATTCTTGAGAACGCCGGCCGCATGCACTCTGGTGATGTCTATGTGCTCAACGACCCCTATCACGGCGGCACCCATTTGCCCGATGTCACGGTGATCACGCCGGTGTTTCTGGACGGCCATGCGCAGCCACTGTTCTATGTGGGCTCGCGCGGCCATCATGCCGATGTGGGTGGACTGACCCCGGGCTCCATGCCGCCGTTTTCGACCTGCATCGACGAAGAGGGCGTGCAGATCCGCAATTTCAAGCTGGTTCATGCTGGCCAGTTGCGCGAGGCCGAGATGGTGGCTTTGCTGCAAAGCGGTACCTACCCCAGCCGCAACCCGCAGCAGAACATGGCCGACCTCAAGGCCCAGATCGCCGCCAATGAAAAAGGCGTGCAGGAACTGCGGCGCATGGTCGACCAGTTTGGTCTGGACGTGGTGCAGGCCTATATGAAGCATGTGCAGGACAACGCCGAGGAGTCGGTGCGCCGTGTCATCACCCGCCTCAAGGACGGGCAATTCACCCTGCCCCTGGACAACGGCGCGCAGATTCAGGTCGCGGTGCGAGTGCGCGCGGACGAGCGCAGCGCCGAGATTGACTTCACCGGCACCAGCGATCAGCTCAGCAACAACTTCAATGCGCCGAAAGCGGTGTGTGTGGCGGCGGTGCTCTATGTGTTTCGCACCCTGGTCGATGACGACATTCCGCTCAATGCAGGCTGTCTCAAGCCGCTCAAGATCATCGTGGCCGAAGGCTCCATGCTCAACCCGCTGCCGCCAGCTTCGGTGGTGGCCGGCAATGTGGAGACCTCCAGCTGCATCACCAATGCCTTGTTCGGTGCGCTGGGCGTGATGGCCGGCAGCCAGCCGACCATGAACAACTTCACCTTCGGCAATCAGCGCTACCAGTACTACGAAACCATTGCTGGCGGTAGCGCCGCTGGCGGCCGCTTTGATGAGCATGGCCAGTTGATCGGCGGTTTTGACGGTACCTCGGTGGTGCAGACGCACATGACCAACTCACGCATGACCGACCCCGAAGTGCTCGAGTTCCGCTTCCCGGTCCGGCTCGAAAGCTATGCCATCCGGCAGGGTTCGGGCGGCGCTGGGCGATGGAAGGGCGGCGACGGCGGCATACGCCGGGTAAGGTTTTTAGAGCCCATGACCGCAGCCATCCTCTCCAATGGCCGCGTCCACCCGGCCTTCGGCGCCCATGGCGGCTCGCCCGGTGCTGCTGGCATCAACCGGGTGCTGCGCGCCGACGGCTCGGTTCAGACGCTGGCGCACATCGACGAGGTACAGATGCAGCCGGGTGATGTTTTTGAAATCCAGACCCCGGGTGGGGGTGGGTTTGGCCGCGCCTGAGGTCCAATAGGGCCGTGCGGCTTTTACTCCCTCGCCCTTTGGGAGAGGGCAGGGGTGAGGGCATATGGGCCTCTGTTCAACTGCAGCGACAAGGCAGAGCAGCGGTGCCCCCACCCTCTCCCTTCAGGGAGAGGGGAGAAAACCTTGACCGCTTTCACCGCCCCTTCTGAGGCGCCGGCAGATAGGGCTGGCCGTCCACGTTCAAGCCGTTGGCTGAGAGCTTGACTGCGGCCTTGGGGCCCAGCCCTTTGACACGGGCGATCAGGTCTTGCCAGTTTTTGAACAGGGCTTTGTCTCGCTCGGCGAGGATCAGGCGGGTGGTGGCCGGGCCCAGGCCGAGGACGCCGTCGAGTTGGGCTTCGGTGGCCCTGTTCACATCGACCGTTTCCGCGATGGCCGCCGGCGGCGTCAGCAAGGCCAGTGCACAAAAGACACCGGCCATCCAAGGGAAGGAAAAAGGCATATGGGCACCCAGGGCCTGTTCGTCGGCCCACCAATGTGCCTGAGTCGCCCGCTGCGATCAAGCGCCCTGACACTTGCTCACAGTGCTGCGTTCAGCAAGGCGCATGAGGGCCGGCCCGGCTGAAAAACCGTCAGCCTTGGGCCTGCAGCCACTCCATATACCGGCCCACGCCAGTGGCCACATCGCAGAAACGGTGGTCGCAGCCGGCGCTGCGCAGGGCGCTCAGGTCGGCCTGGGTGTAGGACTGGTATTTGCCCACCAGAGCGGCTGGGAAATCGATGTATTCAATCAAGCCTGCCTGCAAGGCCGCATCCAGGCTGGCTGGCGCTGCCTGATCGCGCTGCAGCGTTTGCACCACGCCCAAGGCCACATCGTTGAAAGGCTGGGCGCGGCCGGTGCCCAAATTGAACAGACCGCTTTTCTCCGGATGGTCAAAGAACCAGAGATTGACCGCCACCACGTCGTCGATGAAGACAAAGTCGCGCATCTGCCCGCCCGCTGCATAGCCACCGTAGGCGCCAAACAGCTTAACGCGGCCTTCCTTGCGGAGCTGGTGGTATTGGTGAAAGGCCACGCTGGCCATGCGGCCCTTGTGCTGCTCACGCGGGCCGTAGACGTTGAAGTAGCGAAAGCCAACCACCTGGGTGCTCGTGTGCGAGAAGTCGGCGCCGATCTCCCGGCGCAGCCGCTGGTCGAACAGCAGCTTGGAGTAGCCGTAGACATTGAGCGGCTTCTCGCAGTCGGGGCTCTCGCGGAATTCGCTGGAGCCGCCATAGGTGGCAGCCGATGAGGCATACAGCAGGCGCACCCCCTGCTCCTGGCAGGACTGGAACAAGTCGCACGACAGACTGTAGTTGTTGTCCATCATGTACTTGCCATTGCTCTCCATGGTGTCGCTGCATGCGCCCTCATGAAAGACCGCCTCGACCTGCCCATAGGCGCCTTCGGCAAACAGCTCGTAGAAGTCTTCAGCGTCGACATAGTCGGCGATCTGCAGGTCGGCCAGGTTGCGAAATTTGTCGCCTTCGGTCAGGTCGTCCACCGCGATGATGTCGCTGATGCCTCGCGCATTGAGCCCGCGCACGATGTTGCTGCCTATGAAGCCGGCTGCGCCGGTGACGACCACGGTCATGAAGGGTTCTCCTGCGCTGCAAACAGTTCGCCGTAGCTGACGGTGGCGGTGCCAAACTTGCCCACCACAATGCCGCCGGCGCGGTTGGCCACAGGCACCGCCTCGCGCAGGCTGGCGCCCGCCGCCAGCATGGCCGCCAGGGTGGCGATCACGGTATCGCCGGCGCCGGTCACATCAAACACCTCACGCGCTTGGGCCGGCACATGCAGTTGTCCCTGCTCGTCAAACAGCGTCATGCCTTCCTCGCTGCGGGTGACAAGCAGCCCTTGCAGCTGCAGATGCTGGCGCAGCGCTTGCGCCTGGCGCGTGAGTTCGGCCTCGCTGCCCCAGCGGCCGATGACCTGCTCGAGCTCGGCCCGGTTGGGTGTGATCACGCTGGCCTTTTGGTAGCGCGAATAGTCCGAGCCCTTGGGGTCAATCAGCACCGCCTTGCCGCTGCTGCGGGCCTGCTCGATCATGGTGCTGATGTGGGCCAAGCCCCCCTTGCCGTAATCGGAAAACAGCACCGCCTCATGCTGGCCATGCAACTGGGCGAAGGCGGCGGTCTGCGAGGCCAGCACTTCCTTTTCGGGGCTGCTCTCAAAGTCCAGGCGCAGCAGTTGTTGCTGCCGGCCGATCACCCGCAGCTTGACGGTGGTGCTCAGTTGCGCGTCGCGGCCAAAGTGTGGCCGGATGCCGGTCTTGGCCACCAGGGCTTCGAGCTGGTGGCTGGCCTCGTCTTCGCCGACCACGCTCAGCAGCGAGGCCTGCGCGCCCAGGCTGACCACGTTGTAGGCCACGTTGGCGGCGCCGCCCAGCCGCTCTTCCTGCTTGGTGACCCGCACCACAGGCACCGGCGCTTCGGGTGAGATGCGGTCGACCGGTCCATACCAATAGCGGTCGAGCATGACGTCGCCCACCACCAGCACGCGGGCTCGGCTTATGTGTTCAAAGCTGGGCGTCATGACTTTCAGAGTTCTTCGATGCGGCGGGCAGGGTAGCTGTCCCAGGCCTGGCAGCCCGGGCAGTGCCAGAAATGCTGCTTGGCCTCAAAGCCACAGGCAGCGCAGCGGTAGCGCATTAGAGGGCCACTGGCGCGGTCGATGGCACGCTGCACCACCTGGTGCTTGTGCGGATCGGCAAAGTTCTCGCTGGCCAGCCACTTGCTGGCCGCGATCAGCGAGGGCTCGCGCTGCAGGTGGCTCACAAACCACTGGCGGGCGCTGTCGGGATCGGTCTCGAGCTCGGCGATGGCTTGCACCAGGTCGATGCTGGGCTGGGCTTCTTGCGCCTGGATCAGCCAGTCTTTGACCTCTTGCTGCTTGCCGGACTGCACCGCCAGTTTGGCCAGCAAGGATGCAGCCAGGGGCAGGGCTTGCGGTGCGGCTTGGCGCAGGTCCATCAGGGTTTGCAAGGCCGCTTCGGACCGGCCTTGTTGCATCAGCAGCTTGGCTTTTTCAATGACGGGCCGGGGCGCTTGCGGCGCGAGCTTGCGGGCTTGGCTCAGCAGGTCCAGGGCTGGCCCCGTTTGTCCGGCTGCAACGCTGGCCTGAGCCTGCTCGCACAGGTAATGTGCTTGCCGCGGCTCAAAGCTGCCGTGGCTGGTCTCGTCGAGCCGGGCTGCCACCGCGCTGGCTTGGGCCCAGTCGCGCGAGCGCTCGTAAATGGCCAGTCGGGCCAGCCGCGCCTCTTGCTGGTAGGCGGTGCCTTCGAGCTTGCCGAGTGCGGCCTCGGCCCGGTCGAGCAGGCCGGCCTTGAGAAAGTCCAGCGCCAGCGCGTGCTGGGCGCGGTCGCGCTCGGTCTGCTTGAGGTCGCCGCGGGCCAGCAAATGCTCATGCACCCGAACTGCCCGGTCGTATTCGCCGCGGCGGCGAAACAGATTGCCCAGCGCGAAATGCAGCTCCGAGGTGTCCGGGTCGTTCTGCACCGCCTCGATGAAGGCGTCAATCGCCTGGTCCTGCTGTTCATTGAGCAGAAAGTTCAGGCCGCGGAAATAGGCCTTAGGCGACTGCCGGTTTTCCACCCGCATCTGACGCAGGTCCAGTCGCGAGGCCAGCCAGCCCAGGGCAAAGGCGATGGGCAAGCCCAGCAGCAGAGCGGTAAAGTCAAATTCCATGAGGGGCCTGAGAGGAGGCGGCATCGCCTGCCGCCGCGCTTGGGGCGGCCAGGGCCGTCGCGTTGGCCTTGCGGGCGGCCTGGCGGCTGCGCCACCATCGCGGCACCATGAACATCACTCCCAGGGCCATCCCCGCCACAAACGCCGCCAGCACCACCAGGACCAGCGGCGCCTGCCATTGCTGACCAAAGAAAAAATGCACCGCGACCACGTTCTGATTGTTCAGAGCGAAGGCAAAAAGGGTGAAAAAAACAGCTGCCTTGAGCAGCCACATGAGGTATTTCAAGCGCAAGGCCCTCGGATGGAGCCACGATTGTAGTCAGGCGTCTTGTGGCGCAGACCCCAAGGTGCCGAGGGCGGCGCTCCTATTGCAGCGAGGCTCAGCCTTGGGATGGACTGTGGGAGCCGCGCCCTCGCGGCGATGCGTGCGCCAGATGGGGCTCAGCGACTTTGTTGCTTGAGCGCTTCGGTTCGCTCGTCGACCGCTTCGCGCAGCGCCTTGCCGGGCTTGAAATGGGGGACGCGTTTTTCGGGAATGGCCACGCTCTCGCCCGAGCGGGGGTTGCGGCCCATGCGGGGTGGGCGGCGGTTGATGTTGAAGCTGCCAAAGCCTCGGATTTCAATGCGGTGACCGCGCACCATGGCCTGCCCGATGGCGTCGAGGATGGCCTTGACCGCCGCCTCAGCGTCCCTGTGGGTGAGCTGAGCGAAGCGGTTGGCGAGTTCTTCGACAAGGTCGGAGCGGGTCATGGCACGGAGTCAAAAACCAGCCCGGCAGTGCGGCCGAAGTCGGCCGCTGCCGGGCTGAGAGCGGCAATCAGCCGTTATTGCCAGTGTCGAGCTTGGCGCGCAGCAGGGCGCCCAGGCTGGTGGTGCCGGCGGTGCCGCTGTTTTGCGACAGGTTGGCCATGGCCTCGGCCTGATCGGCCGTGTCCTTGGCGCGCACCGACAGCTGGATGTTGCGGGTCTTGCGATCCACATTGACCACCACAGCGGTGACTTCGTCGCCTTCCTTGAGCACATTGCGGGCATCTTCGACGCGGTCGCGCGAGATTTCGCTGGCGCGCAGGTAGCCGATGATGTCTTCGCCCAGGTCGATCTCGGCGCCCTTGGCGTCGACGGTCTTGACCTTGCCGGTGACAATCGCGCCCTTGTCGTTGACGGCTGCGAAGGTCGAGAACGGGTCACCGTCGAGCTGCTTGATACCCAGGGAGATGCGCTCGCGGTCCACGTCCACAGCCAGCACGATGGCGTCGACTTCCTGGCCCTTTTTGTAGTTGCGCACGGCGGTCTCGCCGGGCTCGTTCCAGGACAGGTCAGACAGGTGCACTAGGCCGTCGATGCCGGCGGCCAGGCCGACGAACACGCCGAAGTCGGTGATGGACTTGATCGGGCCCTTGACGCGGTCGCCGCGCTTGGTGTT